>JAHRYZ010000427.1 GCA_020621905.1 Rhizobium sp. | reverse complement strand
CGTCCTTGGTGACGGTGACGAAATCATAGCCGAAGAAGACCCCGGTCACGCCGGGGATCGAGAAGATGCGGGCCGCCAGCGGCGAGACCGCAGCGCTGTCGGCATCGCGGAACTCGGCGGTGCCGGACTCCATCACCACCTTGCCGGGAAGGAACTTGAGGGTCGCCGGGTTCGGCGTGGCTTCGGTCTGTATGAACATGGGAACCTCCGAGCGGCTTCAAGGACCGCCGTTCAATTTAGAATACTTCAAAAGAAATAGGCCCGAACGCAACGGCCTTCAAGGCTGGATCTGACTTTTGCCATGGGGCCGATCAGCAGAGCGCATCGATTTCCTCATTGGTGAGGGAATCCGGCAGGACGGTCACGGGGATCGGGAAGGCGGCACCGCGCCCGGCGATCATAGAGACCAGCGGCCCCGGGCCCTCCTTGGTCGAACCGGCCGCCAGGACGAGGATGGCGATGTCGCGGTCTTCCTCGATCAGGGAGTTGATCGCCGTGGTGGAATTTCCCTCGCGGATGACGATTTCAGGCTCGATCCCGATCGTCTCGCGCACCGTCTGCGCCGCCTTGGCCATTACGGCCTCGGCCTCTTCGCGGGCCTCGGCCCGCATGATCTCCTCCACGCCCAGCCATTGCTGGAAGTCGCCTTCCGGAATGACATAAATCAGCACCAGGCCGCCGTTCGAATTCTTGGCGCGCCGTCCGGCATAGTGCACCGCGCGCGAGCATTCCGGCGTATTGTCGATCACCGCCATAAACTTGCGGCGGTGACCTTCGAGGCGTGACAGGCGTGTTGAAACCATAGGGAACCCCGCCGCAGGATGGGTTGAACTCGGCCGTTTCAGCGACCGGTTCAGAACCCCAGCCGCGCGGATCGCGGCGACTTTACTGCACGAAACCGATAATGTCGCGGACTTCCTTCATGGTTTTTTCGGCCCGTGCCCGCGCCCTTTCGCCGCCGTCGCGCAGGACGCCGTCGATATAGGCGGTGTCGCCCATCAGACGGCGCATTTCGCCGTTGACCGGCGACAGGACCTCGACCGCAAGCTCGACGAGCGCCGGCTTGAACACCGAGAACTGCTGTCCGCCGAACTCCGTCAGCACGTCTTCCTTGGTGCGGTCGGACAGGGCTGCGAAGATGCCGACCAGGTTGTCGGCTTCGGGACGGCCCTTCAGGCCTTCGGTCTCGCTCGGAAGCGCGTCCGGATCGGTCTTGGCCTTGCGGATCTTCTTCGAGATCGTTTCGGCGTCGTCCATCAGGTTGATGCGCGACAGGTCGGATGGATCCGACTTCGACATCTTCTTGGTGCCGTCCTTCAGGCTCATGACGCGGGGCGCCGGGCCCTCGATCAGCGGTTCGACCATCGGGAAATAGGCGTGCACCGGCTCCTCGCCGACGGTGATGTCGATGCCGTAGCCGGTGCGGCGGATATGATCGACGAAGTCGAGATTGAACTTCATGGCGATGTCGCGGGTCAGTTCCAGATGCTGCTTCTGGTCCTCGCCGACCGGCACATGGGTGGCGCGGTAGACGAGAATGTCGGCTGCCATCAGGCTCGGATAGGCATAGAGGCCGAGCGAGGCCTGCTCGCGGTCCTTGCCGGCCTTGTCCTTGAACTGCGTCATGCGGTTCATCCAGCCGATACGGGCGACGCAGTTGAAGATCCAGGCGAGCTCGGCATGCTGCGGCACGGCCGACTGGTTGAAGACGATATGGCTCTTCGGGTCGATGCCGCTGGCGAGGAAGGCGGCCGTGATCGACCGGATCTGGCCCTGCATGTCGTCGTGGACGAGCTGCGCCGTCAGGGCGTGCAAATCGACGACGCAATAGATGCAGTCGTGATGTTCCTGCAGCGCGACGAACTTGCGGATCGCACCGAGATAGTTGCCGAGATGGAGGTTGCCGGTCGGCTGAACGCCGGAAAAGACCAGCGGCT
>JAHRYZ010000426.1:835-2031 GCA_020621905.1 Rhizobium sp. | reverse complement strand
GGTGCCGCCGAGCGCGATCCTGCTCGGCGCGCTGTTCCTGGGAGAAACTTTGCAGCCCCTGGATCTGGTCGGAATGCTGCTGATCGGCATAGCCCTGCTCGTCCTCGACGGTCGCCTCCCGTTCTTTCGCCGCAGTGCAGCATGATCCAGGCAAGCGTCGAGAACTGTGCCTGCAAGAGGCGATGCGAAGGCCCGTCGATCACGCTTGTTAAGCAACATTAACAAACGCTGAAATTATGCAAGCGGTTGAATTTTCTACGGAAGCCTGGGGGTGCGACAAGTTTTCCACCGTCTTCGACGGCAGTGCAGCACATTAAATGCTTTCCTTGAGACACAAATCCGACATATTATCTAACAGTCAACACAAGGAGGCAGACATGGGACTTACGAACTCTCTCAATGTCCTGATCGTCGGTGCGGCGTTTGTGTTCATTGCCACAATGCTGTTCATCTAACCCAAATGAGTTGAACAAGGGGTCTTTGAAGAACCGCCAGCGGTCAGGCCCTAAGCCGTAAGAGCTTTCCAGTTTCCATGAAGAAGGCGCATGATCCGATCGGACATGCGCCTTCTTCGTTTTCGACGGTTGTGGGCTGCTCACGCGGCGGCGCCGGCCCCTTCTCGCGAGCGGTTCTGCGGTCCAAGGCCGAGATTGCCGAGCGTCGCCGCGACCAGTGCCGAACGGTTCATCGTGTAGAGATGGAAATCGCCGATACCACGGCGCAGGAGATCGTCGATCTGCTCGGCCGCCACTTCGGCTGCGACCTCGGCGCGCGCCTGCGGCTGCTCGTCGAGACCAGCGAAGCGCTCGTCGAGGAAGCCCGGGATGCTTGCGCCGCACATCGAGGCGAAGCGCTTCAGCTGGGTCAGATTCTGGATCGGCATGATGCCGGGCACGATCGGGATCGAGATGCCGGCCGCCCTCACCCGCTCGAGGTAACGCTCGAAGATGTCGTTGTCGAAGAAGAACTGGGTGAGCGCGCGGCAGGCTCCATTGTCCACCTTGCGCTTCAGCATGTCGATGTCGCTCGCCTCGTCCGGGCTCTCGGGATGTTTTTCCGGATAGGCCGACACCGAGATCTCGAAATCGCCCAGCTCACGCAGGCCGGCGACCAGTTCTGCGGCATTGGCATAGCCGCCCGGATGCGGCTGGTAGGCGGTGCCCATGCCGCCCTGCGGATCGCCGCGGAGTGCCACG
>JAHRYZ010000426.1:0-825 GCA_020621905.1 Rhizobium sp. | reverse complement strand
CACGAAGTGCTTCACGCCGACGGCGCGGAACTGCTCGACCACCTGGTGTACCTCCTCCTTCGTCGCCCCGACGCAGGTCAGGTGCGCGGCGGTGCGAAGCGGCGTCTCGGCGATCAGCCGGCGCACGGTCGAAAGCGTCGGCTCGCGGGTCGTGCCCCCGGCGCCATAGGTGACGGACACGAAATCCGGTGCCCAGTCCGCCAGCTCGTCGACGGTCTTCCACAGCTGGTCCGCCATGTCTTCCGACTTCGGCGGAAAGAATTCAAAGGAGTAGCGCAGGCGCTCGGCGGCCTTGCCGTTTCGATCGTCAGTCGCCATTCACCTGCTCCCGGTCTGTGCGGTGGCCCCGCTGATTTGCGCTTCTGAGACCTCGGCGCCCTTGCGCGCGAGCCAGATGGTCACGGTCAATCCGCGGCTGGCGGTGCTGCCCGGCGGCAGGTCCACGGTCCGCTCGACCGCCATGCCGTATTTCGCCAGCCATTCGGCCATGGTCTGATGCGAGAAACCGAGCCGCACATGGGCATGCTCGTCCCGCAGGTATTCGAGGGTGTGCGGGGCAAGATCAATGATGATCAGCCGCCCGCCCGCCTTCAGCATGCGGCTCGCCTCGGCAAGCGCCAGTTCGGGCTGGACGAGGAAGTGCAGCACCTGGTGGATGATGACGATGTCATACTCATTGCCGTCGAGCGGCAGGTTGAGGATGTCTCCGTGGCGGACCGAAGCCTTGAGCACGCCGGCCTTGTCGAGATTGGCGCGCGCCACCGAAAGCATGTCGCGGCTGGCATCGATGCCGGTCGCGCGGCGGTAGCCGTCCTGCAGAAGCTG
>JAHRYZ010000006.1 GCA_020621905.1 Rhizobium sp. | reverse complement strand
CCGATCTCCCCCCTTGAGGGGGTGAGGCACGGTCGGCGTAGCCGAGCAATCGATCCAGTGAATCGATTGCAGGGCCGAACGCCCGGCAGGGCAGAGGAGGGTATCGCCAGTCGCCAGAACAGACATCCTACCGCTTGACCTCCCAGGTGGTCACCCGCTCGCCGCTTTCCTTGTCCTTGCCGTCCTTGAGCTGGATCCCCTTGGCCAGAAGATCGTCGCGGATCTTGTCCGCCTCAGTGAAGTTCTTCGTCTTCAGCATTTCTGACGCATGTCCACAAGAGCTTGAATGGCCGCAGATAGTTACCGGTCATTGCTTAAGCTCCCAAGTGGTAACCTTCTCACCAGTGGCTTGGTCTTTGCCATCCTTGAGTTGGATTCGCGCCGAAAGATCATTACGGATCTTGTCGGCCTCAGCGAAGTCTTCAGCTTGATAAGCTCAAGACGGTGCGCGATGCATTGTTCAATTTCTTGCCTGTCCAGCCTGCTCTCTTCGCTGATGGCTTCCAGAGTGATGGCACCGTGCTCATGCAAAACCACTTTGACCTGATCGCGCGTGAGTTCAGGAAAACGGGTCTGAAAAAGGTGATTGAGCTCAGTTCGGGAGCGATTGCGCGCGTCAAGATCTGTGGCCCAGTTGTAATAGTTGAGCACTAGCGCGCGCGCGTCTTCGAGGGTCTCCGTGTATTTGCTTAGCAGATGGGGACGGGCACTATGCATGAGTGCATCAAAGTATGCGTGCTTGAGGTAGCTTCGGAAAAGGCCAAGCCAAATGAGATTGCTACCTAGCTCATTCGCGGCGATCGGATTCGCTGCTGCTTGTTGCGCCAAATGATCGATATGAACGATAGCTTCCTGAAAATTGAGGTCGTCGGCCAATGCCGCCACCACTTTTGGAGATGGAGAGACAACGGATTCCCCCACATAGAGCCCGTTCTGAAACTCCTCCGCGGCGTAGTTAGTGAAAGCTTTGACCCATCCAGAGAGCTTGTCCCTCCAGAAACCTAGCTTGGCCTCGCTGAAATCAATGGGTTGACGATAGTGGGTCGCCAACATGGTGAGACGGATCACTTCGCCTGGGAACGGCCTCCTCGACTTGCCAGCCAGCAACTCGTTGATGGTGACGAAATTGCCCTCCGATTTCGACATCTTGCGGCCTTCGACCGCAGGAAGCCGTTGTGCATCCAGACATTGGCCATTACGTCGGTGTCGAAGGCGGCAGGACTGGGCGATCTCGTTCTCGTGATGCGGGAAGATCAGGTCCAGCCCGCCGCCATGGATGTCGAACTGGTGCGGGTTGCTGGCGCGCGGCGAAAGCCGGTCCTGATGTCCTCCCAGAGATAACGATCCGCCATGGCCGAGCATTCGATGTGCCAGCCGGGACGCCGTGATGGCCACCGTCTTGCCTTCGAACGTGAAGCTGGCGCTCCAGCCCGGTTCGGTATCGGCCGACGGCTTCCACAGCACGAAATCGCCGGGATTGGTCTTGTGGGCTTCGACCGCGACGCGGGCGCCGGCCTGCTGGTCCTCGAGCTTGCGCTTCGAAAGCTGGCCGTAGTCGGCCATGGAGGCGGTAGCGAACAGCACTTCCTGGCCTTCGGAGCCGGAAGCCACATAGGCGTGCCCCTGGTCCAAGAGCCGCTGGATGATGGCGATCATCTGGCCGATATTGTCGGTTGCCCGCGGCTCGACGGTGGGCTGGAGGCAGCCGAGCGCCGCCACGTCGGCATGGAACTGGCTCTCGGTCTTGCCGGTGACGGCGCGGATGGCCTCGTTCAGCGTCATCGAGCCATCGGCGATCTGCGCGCCGAAGTCGCGCAGCGCCCGGGCGTTGATCTTGTCGTCGACGTCGGTGATGTTGCGCACATAGGTGACGTGGCTTTCGCCGTAGACATGGCGCAGCAGCCGGTAGAGCACGTCGAAGACGATGACCGGGCGCGCATTGCCGATATGGGCGAAGTCGTAGACGGTCGGGCCGCAGACATACATGCGCACGCTGTCGGCATCGATCGGGGTGAAATCGACCTTGTCGCGTGTCAGTGTGTTGTAAAGCTTGAGGCTCGTCGCCATTCCAATCTCCCAATAGCCAAATCGTCCGGCTGGACCGGGTCGTTTGTCATCTGGGACTTGATCAGGAGACGAAAACGGCCGGGCCAGCGTTTGCGCTAGCGAATAATAGTCCCGCAAATAATGCAGATGGTCGTTTTCATGGGGCGTGTTATGGCGCGCGCCGCGCCCGAGGTCAAGAGGCCGGAGCCGGGCCGGATCGCCGCCGCGGCAGCCCCTTCGACACGACCCTCAGGGATAGACGTAGGAGAACGAGGCGCACATGTCGCCGTTGCTTTGCGGCACGTCCTGGGTGTCGAACATGGCGACGATGGTGATGTCGTCCGAGCCCCATGACGCGACGTAGGTGATAGCGCTCGTTCCGCAGAGGGTGTTCCCGTTGAGGAGCTCCGGGGCGCTCGGATCCTTCACGCTGTAGACGGAGGCCGGAACATCTTCGCCGTCGACGACGAAGTGGTCGCCGACCAGCTCATCGAACTCGATCTTCTCGCCATTGGCAAAGACCATCTCGAAGTCGTCCATGCTGATGTCGCCGGTAATGGCGGTCGCGGTCGTGCTCAGGGCCAGCAGATCGTCGGCAAGCGCTGGGCTTACGGCAAGCAACAGGGCGGCGGCATAGGTGAGGGCTTTCATTCGAGATCTCTTCCCGGTTCGACAGTGACGCGCGACGCTAGCCACATGTTCGGGCGAAGGAAAGGCATGGGCCGTTGCCGAAGAGGGGAAACCCGGCGGAAAATCGGAATCAGCCGGACCAATTTTGGCATCAAGGCATGGAGGCAGGACACCGTGCCGTGGTTTCCCGTCGGGGGACGGAGAAGCACCCGGACAGCACGGCGGCGGCAGGCCAGGCGCCCCCCATGTTCCATCGCGTGGCACCTTCGGCGTAAGGGTTTCTCAATGAGCCGTCTTGTAGGATGACGCACAAAGTCTCTTTGAGCGGACACTTTTTGCAGCATGAACCATTTCCTGCATCTTCCGACCATCATGGTAATCCATGCATGTTCGACGTTGATCTCGGCATTGCTGATCGCAAACCTGTGGCGTCAGCGCAGGACCAGCGTGCTGCTTGGCATCCTGACCTTCGCCGCCGCCATCGGTTTTTTCGGGACGGTCGTGCATGCCATGCGTCCCATTGTGCCGTTCTGGATGTCCGCCGGGCTCGCCCCGGGAGCCGGCGCACTGTCGCTGGGCCTGTTCTGGCAGGCAATCGCCGTGTTTGAAGGCAAGCGCCCCAGCTACTTTCGGGCGACGGCCGGAACGCTGATCTGGTTCGTGCTCTATCTGACGCCGATCTTCCACGCCTCGATCATGTTCCGCACGGCCGCCATTGCCCTGATCATGGGTACTTATTCGGTGCTCGGCGGGCGCGAGATCTGGCTCGGCATGCGGCGCGAGCCTCTGCCGTCGCGCAAGCTGGCCGCCGGGGTGCACTGCGCCCGCGGCGCCGTCTGGTACTCGGTGCTTGTCGGTTCGTTGCTGCTCGACCCGGCCTATAAGGCGCCCGGCCAATATGCCGACTGGTTCGTGATGGCATCCCTGCTGCAGACCTTGCTGGTCATGTTGTCGATCATCACGCTGCTGATTCTCGCTCTGGAACGCGACGAACGCGCGAGCCGCCTCGTCGCGGAACGCGATCCGCTGACCAACCTGCGCAATCGCCGCTCCTTCGTCGAGCATGCCGAGGCACTGCTGAAGCGGGAGAGCAATCCTTCGGCGCTGCTGCTCTTCGACATCGATCATTTCAAGCGGATCAACGACACGCACGGCCATGCCGCCGGCGACAAGGTGCTGATGGAATTCGCTGCCACGCTGGAAGGGCGGATGCAGGCCGACTGGCTTCTGGCCCGCATCGGCGGCGAGGAGTTCGCCTGCCTGGTCCCGAACGCCGGCACCGCCGCTGCGGCTGACATTGCCGAGGCCATGCGCCGGGCCGTCGAATTCCTGCACGCGACGATCGACGGGCGGTTCGTCTCGGTGACGGTCAGCGTCGGCGTGGCCGCGACCGACGAGGTGGCACCGAGCCTCGATCCGCTGCTGGCGGCGGCTGATGTCGCCCTCTACCTGGCCAAGGCCGAAGGGCGCAACGCCGTGCGCATCCACCAGCCGGGCCAGTCCCTGCGCGGACTTCTCGCCGGCGACCATATGCCTCCGGCCGCAGCAAACCAGGCGCGGGCCTATGCGCGCGCATCGAGAGCCAACCGTCCCGGTTGAGAACGGCATGCATTCATCCGGCGCCGGAGGTATCGGTGCGGCGCGGAGTCCGTCTGGTCTGAAGGACGCCTTGGAGAGAGGGGTGCCGCGGTGCGCAATTCGGTCAAGGCGATCGTCATCGGTGCGATGATTCTGGGTGCTGCATGGGCGGCCTTCTTGACGTATGAAACCGCCATGACGACCTTTCATCCTCCGTCACTCGAAGACTACCCGATCCAGGGCATCGACGTCAGCCATCACCAGGGCGACATCGATTGGCCGAGGCTGGCTGCAAAGCCGAATGTGCGCTTCGCCATCGTGAAGGCGACCGAGGGGGGCGATTTCAGGGACCGGAAATTCGCCGAAAACTGGCGGCGTGCGGGGGAGGCGGGCATCGTGCGCGGTGCCTATCACTTCTTCACCTTCTGCCGTCCGGGCAGGGACCGTGCGCAAAACGTGCTGGCCACCGTCCGCCCGATCCGGCCGCGCTCCCGATCGCTGTCGACATCGAATTCCACGGCAATTGCGGCAAGGTGCCGACGGTCGACGAACTGGCGGACGAGCTCAACGCCTTCATGGACACCCTCGGGGGAACGTATCCGGACAAGCCGGTCTTCTACGTTACGCAGGACGTCTACGACCGCTACCTGAAGGGAAACGAGAACCGTTTCCCCAAACACTATCTCTGGCTCCGCAGCATTGCCCGCGAGCCGAAGCAACAGGACTGCGGCCGCTGGTCGATCTGGCAGTTCGCCGACAACGGCACGCTCGACGGCATTCGAGGGCCGGTGGACCTGAATGCCCTGTGCCCGTCGGAGACGGGATTCTCTAGACTTTTCGGAAGGGGTCCAGAGGACTGATCCTGCCAATCACTCCGGCATCCGGTAGTCGACCAGCTTGTTCTCGCGCACGACGAACAGCTTGCCGGTTTCCGTGAGGTCGGGACCGCAGAGCGGTAGGAGCCGGGCGGCGACTTCGGAGGGATGCGGAACGGTGCTCGGATCCTCGCCCGGCACGGCTTGCGCGCGCATGGCAGTGCGGGTGGGGCCGGGGTCGATCGACACGATGCGCAGCGGCAGGCGCTGGGTTTCGCCGGCCCAGGTGCGGGCCAGTGCCTCGACGGCGGCCTTCGAGGCGGAGTAGACGCCCCAGAACGGTCGGCACTTGTGGGCGGCGGCAGAGGACAGGATCAGGGCACGGCCCTGGTCGGACTTGACCAGCAGCGGCTCGACCGAGCGGATCAGGCGCCAGGTGGCGGTGACGTTGATGGTCATCACCTTCTCGAACACCTTGGCCTCGATATGGCCGATCGGCGAGATGACGCCGAGCATGCCGGCATTGGCGACGAGAATGTCGAGCTTGCCCCAGCGCTCGTTGATCGAGCCGCCCAGCGCGTCGATCGCGTTCATGTCTGCAAGGTCGAAGGGAACGAGGGTGGCGCTGCCGCCTACGGCCTTGATCGCATCGTCCAGTTCTTCCAGGCCGCCGACCGTGCGGGCGCAGGCGATCACATGGGCACCCGCCTTGGCGAGCTCGAGGGCGGTGTAATCGCCGATGCCGCGCGCGGCGCCGGTGACGAGCGCGATACGGCCCTTCAAGTCAACTGTCATGATGTCTGTCCTTGGAGCTCAGCCGTTGGTGGCCAGCATGGAAACCTTGCGGCCCATCTTCTCGCCTTCCTTGTCGAGCAGGCGGGTGGGGTAGTCGCCGGTGAAATAATGATCGGTGAACTGCGGAGCAGCGTCGTCGCGCGGCTTGCCGCCGACGGCGCGGTAGAGCCCGTCGATCGACAGGAAGGCGAGCGAATCGGCACCGATATACCGCCATCGCTTCCGGCCCGGCATACTGGTTGGCCAGCAGCTTGTCGGCGTCCGGCGGCTCGATGCCGTAGAAGTCGGGATGGAAGATCATCGGTGACGCGACGCGGATATGCACTTCCTTGGCGCCGGCATCGCGGATCATCTGCACGATCTTCAGCGAGGTGGTGCCGCGCACGATCGAATCGTCGACCAGCACGACGCGCTTGCCCTCGATCATCGCCCGGTTGGCGGAATGCTTGAGCTTGACGCCGAAGGCGCGGATCTGCTGCGTCGGCTCGATGAAGGTGCGGCCGACATAATGGTTGCGGATGATGCCGTATTCGAAGGGAATGCCGCTCGCCTGGGCATAGCCGAGTGCTGCCGGCGTGCCACCGTCGGGCACCGGCACCACCACGTCGCCGTCGCACGGGGCTTCGTTGGCCAGGTTGAGACCCATGGCCTTGCGCGTCTGGTAGACGTTGCGGCCGCCGACCACGCTGTCGGGACGGGCGAAATAGACATATTCGAACAGGCAGAGGCGCTCCGGCTGCGGCTTGGCCGGCTTGCGGGCGTCGATGGTGATCGAACCGTCCGGCTGGATCTCGCAGATGATGACTTCGCCGTTCTCCACGTCGCGGACGAACTTGGCACCGATGATGTCGAGCGCGCAGGTTTCCGAGCAGAAGATCGGCTTGCCGTCGAGATCGCCCATGACGAGCGGGCGGATGCCGATCGGATCGCGGGCGGCAATGAGCTTGGTGCGGGTCATCGCCAGCATCGAATATCCGCCTTCCATCTGGCGGATGGCGTCGATGAAGCGGTCGGCCGTCGATGAATGGCGCGAGCGGGCGATGAGGTGCAGCACGACTTCGGTGTCCGAGGTCGACTGACAGATGGCGCCGGTGGCGATGATCTGGCGGCGGAGCGTGAGGCCGTTGGTGAAGTTGCCGTTGTGGGCGATGGCAATGCCGCCCTCTTCCAGTTCGGCGAACAGCGGCTGCACGTTGCGCAACGCCACTTCGCCGGTGGTCGAATAGCGGGTGTGGCCGATCGCTGCCGAACCCGGCAGCTTCGCCAGCGTCGCCGGATTGGTGTAGTGGTCGCCGACCAGGCCCATGTGCTTTTCGGTGTGGAACTGTCGCCCGTCGAAGGAGACGATACCCGCCGCTTCCTGGCCGCGATGCTGCAGGGCATGCAGGCCGAGCGCGGTCAGGGTTGCCGCGTCGGTGTGGCCCAGAATGCCGAACACCCCGCATTCTTCATGGAGCGTGTCGTCTTCGAGACTCCATTCGGAACCGGAAAAAGCTGACTGAGACATGGAAGCAGGCCTTTGCTCGATCGGACAGATGTGCCGGGACGGCTTTAACACGGAAGCCGCCGGTCTGTCCTGATCCGGCGGCGTCCGCTTGTGGATTACAGGGGCGCGGCCGAAGGCCGCAGCCCGGTCAGTTGTTGGCGGCCGGCGCGTCTTCGGCCGGTGCCTGTTCCGCGGGTGCCTGGTCGGCCGGCGCCTCTGCGGCGGGGGCGTCCGCCGCGGGCTCTTCCTTGCCGAGGATGCGGGCGCGGATCTGCGGCTCGATGTCGGCCGGCAGGACGGCTTCGAGCTTCAGCACCAGCGTATCGAGGAACGGCTTGGACTTGGCATTGTTGACCCAGTCCGGGCGATGCTTGACGTCGATCAGCCAGTTCCAGAAGGCGACGGCGACGACCAGCAGCAGGATGCCGCGCGCCGCGCCGAACAGGAAGCCCAGCGTGCGGTCGAGCGCGCCGATGCGGCTGTCGATGATGAAGTCGGCGATGCGGCTGGTGATGAACGAGATGACGATCAGCGCGACCAGGAAGATGATGCCGGCCGAGCCGGCCAGAGCGATGCGGTCGTCGCTGGTGTAGTTCTTCACATAGGGAAGCAGCAGCGGATAGAGGTAGTAGGCGGCGGCAACCGCGCCGGCCCAGCTGGCGATCGAAAGAACTTCGCGCGAGAAACCGCGCACCATGGCGAGCACGGCCGAAAACAGCACGACGCCGATGACAATACCGTCAAAAATCGTAATGGGCATAAAAACCAACTCCAAGACTTGCCGGCCAACGCCTGCTTGTTTGCCATCGCGACCGCTGCCGCCGTAAGCCGGCCAGGCCGGATTGGATCAGTCGCCGGCCTCTTCCGAACGCGCCTTCAGCCGGGAACCGGCAATCCGCGCCACGAGATCGGGCAGGCTCTCGACTTCGTTCCACTTCCCCGCCGCTCCCTTGGGAAGCTCCGACGAGGCTGCGGGCAGTACAGCGGAGGAGAAGCCGAGCTTTTCCGCTTCCTTCAGCCGCTGGGCCGTATGCGCAACCGGACGGACGGCGCCGGACAGGCTGACTTCGCCGAAATAGACGCAATCGGCGGGAAGGGCAAGTCCGGCCAGTGACGAAACAAGGGCAGAGGCGATCGCCATGTCCGCCGCCGGCTCAGAGATGCGGTATCCGCCGGCAACATTCAAGTACACGTCGTGCTGTCCGAGTCGAACTCCGCAATGCGCCTCGAGTACGGCGAGGATCATGGCGAGCCGCGAACTGTCCCAGCCGACCACGGCGCGGCGCGGCGTGCCGAGCGTCGTCGGCGCGACCAGCGCCTGCACTTCGACCAGGACCGGACGCGTGCCCTCCATCCCGGCAAAGACCGCGGCCCCGGGCGACTTGGCATTGCGTTCGCCGAGGAAGAGTTCCGAAGGGTTGGCGACCTCCCGCAGGCCCTTGTCCGACATTTCGAACACGCCGATCTCGTCGGTCGGTCCGAAACGGTTCTTCACAGTGCGCAGGATCCGGTAGTGATGCCCACGGTCGCCCTCGAAATAGAGCACGGCGTCGACCATGTGTTCGACCACGCGCGGGCCGGCGATCTGACCGTCCTTCGTGACATGTCCGACGAGCACCATGGTGGCGCCGGTCTGCTTGGCAAAGCGGATCATCGCCTGCACGCCGGTCCTGACTTGGGTGACGGTGCCGGGCGCGGATTCGGCCGTGTCGCTCCAGAGCGTCTGGATCGAATCGATGATGACGAGATCCGGCCGCTTGCCTTCGGAAATGGTGGCGAGGATGTCCTCGACATTGGTCTCGGCCGCGAGCAGCACTTCGGTGTCGGCGGCGTGCAGACGCTGGGCGCGCAGCCTCACCTGCGCCACGGCCTCTTCGCCCGAGACGTAGATGACGCGGTGGCCCTTGCGCGAAAGGGCGGCGGCCGCCTGCATCAGAAGCGTCGACTTGCCGATGCCCGGGTCGCCGCCGATCAGCACGGCCGAGCCGCGCACGAAGCCTCCGCCGGTCGCCCGGTCGAGTTCGCCCATGCCGGTCGGGATGCGTGGCGCTTCCTCGATCTCGCCGGACAGCGAGGTGAGGGTGACCGGACGGCCCTTCTTCGGCGTCTTGCCGGGACCGGAGCCGATTCCGCCCATCGGGTCTTCCTCGACGATGGTGTTCCACTCGCCGCAGCCGTCGCACTTGCCGGCCCAGCGGTTGTGCACCGTGCCGCAGTTCTGGCAGATGAATTGGGTCTTCGCTTTCGCCATGCTGGAGAATTCCCGTGTCCGCGCCTGAGGCGGAACAAAAAGTGACTATCGATCTCTCAGTTAGGAGAAATCGCGGAATGCGCAAACCGGTCACCGTGTCCTCAAAGGGCGTCGATATAGCGCCGCTCGTAGCGCAGGCCGAGACCGGTCAGCAATTCGTAGCCGATCGTGCCGGCGGCACGCGCCGCATAGTCGAGCGGCATGTTGGCGCCGAACAGTTCGATATAGTCGCCGGCTGAAATTGCGCCGGCCGGCACGTCCGTCACGTCGAAAATCGTCAGATCCATGGTGACGCGGCCGACGACCGGCACCTTGTGTCCGGCAATGAAGCCGAAGGCGCCTGGAATGCCGGTCTCGCGCAACGGCACGCCGCTGCCCGAGAGGGCGCGCAGATAGCCGTCGGCATAACCGGCCGAAACGATGGCCAGCCGGCTGTCTCGGTTGAGCGTGGCGGTGCCGCCGTAGCTGACGGTCTCCCCGGCCTTGGCTTCGCGGATCTGCAGGATGCGGGCCTCGGCGGTCGCCACCGGCCGCATCGGGTTCTGCACGCCGTTGACCGCCTCGCCGCCGTAGAGCGCGATGCCGGGCCGGGTCAGGTCGAAGTGGTATTCGGATCCGAGGAAAGTTCCAGCGGAAGCTGAAAGGCTTGAATCGATGCCTTCGAAGGCGGCGCTAACCCTGCGAAATGATTCCCGTTGCCGGTGGTTCATCGGCGAGGCCGGATCATCGCCGCAGGCAAGGTGGCTGAGCACCAGCACCGGCGACAGGCTGGCCGGACGCGACACGTCGTCGGCGAGCGCCAGCGCATCTTCGAGCGGCAGGCCGAGCCGGTTGAAGCCGGTATCGACATGCAGGGCGCAGGGGTGGTCGCCATGCTCGGCGACGACCGACATCCAGAAGGCGAGCTGTTCCTGCGAGGCGATGACCGGCACAAGATCATGCTCGAAGAAGACGGCTTCCATGCCGGGCCAGATGCCGGAGAGAACGAAGATCCGCGCCTCGGGCGCATAGGCGCGCAGCGTCGCGCCTTCGGCCGGGACGGCGACGAAGAAATCGCGCGCGCCGGCATGGTAGAGCGTCTGGCCGACATCCTCGATGCCGAGGCCATAGGCGTCGGCCTTGACCACGGCCGCGGTGCGCGCCGTGCCGGAGCGCCGGGCCATGTCCCGCCAGTTGTCTGCGAGGGCGGAAAGATCGATGGTCAGCCGCAGCGGGGCGGCGAGGAATTCATCGGAGGCGTCGGTAAGATCGAAGGCGGCAGACATTTTGAAATCGGGAACCACGTGTCGTGAAAGAACTGGCCGGACCCTAGCACTTTTCTTCAAGACTGGAATGCTCGGAGCGGGTATAATTTTGCAATGCACAATGTTTCGCAGAGGGATGCGGCGAACGACATGCCGCTGACGCCGACCGAACGCACCAGCTTTTGGCGCGACGGGCGATTCGGCGGCATGGAATGTCTGAGCGCCACCTTCCAGACCCACGCCTATGCGCCGCATGCCCACGACACCTTCTCGATCGGCGCGATCGAGAGCGGCAGCCAGATCGCCCGCATCCGCGGCGCCCGCGAAGAGACGGGTCCCGGCTGCCTCTACCTGATCAACCCGGAGGTGGTGCATGACGGGGCGCCCGGTCCGGACGGCTACCGCTACCGGATGATCTATCCGAGCGAGGCGCTGTTTCGTGACGTGCTGGAGGAAGTGACCGGCAAGGCATGCCGCTCGACGCCGAGCTTCGCGCGCGAACTGCCGCAGGATGCCGAGCTGGCACGGGCGTTCCACCGCGCCCACCGGGCACTCGAGGAGAATGTCGGCGCCCTGGAAGCGGAGGAGAGCATGTACAGCGTGCTCGCGGCGCTGTTCCTGCGTCACGGAAGCGAGCAGCGCGCGCCGATCGAGACGCGCGAGCGCACCGCCGTCTGGCGCGCCCGCGACTATCTCACCGAACACTTCGCGACGGATATCGGCCTGGAGGAGCTGGCGGGCATCGCCGGCCTGTCGCGCGCCCATCTGATCCGCGCCTTCCGCAAGGAATTCCACATCACCCCGCATGCCTTCCTGACCGACATCCGCATCCGCCGGGCGCGCGCGCTGCTCAGCCTCGGCCGAAGCCCGGCCGATGTCGCCTTCGCCTGCGGCTTTGCCGACCAGGCGCATTTCACCCGCCATTTCAAGGCGCGCGTCGGCATCACGCCGGGCCAGTTTCGCAAAGCCTGATCACTTTCGTTCAAGACCGGCATGGCCGTCGCCCCTAGAAGGCGCGTCAAAGGGTTTGATGGGAAAGTGGAATGCCGACAGAACACTCATCCGCGCAGGAATTTCTCCAGGGGCTGCGGAGCATGGCGCCGCTCATCATTGCCGTACTTCCGGTCGGCATGGTGTTCGGCGCGGTCGCCGCGACCAAAGGCCTGTCGACGCTCGAAATCATCCTGATGAGTGCACTCGTCTTCGCCGGCGGGTCGCAGTTCGTCGCCATGGACATCTGGACCCACCCGGCCAGCTGGACGGCCGTCGGCTTCGCCGCGCTTCTGGTCAATGTGCGCCATGTGCTGATGGGAGCCTCGATCGCCGGCAAGATGGCGGCCTTCAGTCGCGTGCAGAAGGGCGTCTCGCTGCTCTTCCTCGCCGACGAGATCTGGGCGATGTCGGAATTCCGGGCCCGCGAGGCGCGGCTGACGCCGGCCTGGTATGCCGGTGTGGTCGGGGTCTTCTACCTAGCCTGGGTTCTTGCCGGCGTCCTCGGCGGTCTGCTCGGCCGTTTCGTCGGAGATCCCGCGGTGATCGGCCTCGACTTTGCCTTCCCCGCTGTCTTCATCGTGCTGGTGACCGGTTTCTGGAAGGGCAGGGAGACTGGCATCGTTCTGGTCGCCAGTGCGCTGAGCGCGCTTGCCGTCCATCATCTCGTGCCCGGCGTCTGGTACATCGCGGCCGGTGCGGCCGGCGGCCTGCTGGCGGCAGCCTTCAGAGGTAATCCGCCGGGAGACGTCCGATGAGCCTCGATCTTGCGACGCTTGCGGCGATCCTCGCCATGGCCGGCGCCACGGTGCTGACGCGGCTGGCCGGGCTGGCCGTCCTGAGGTTCGCGACGCTCACGCCGCGTGCGCGGCGCATGCTGGATGCCATTCCGCCCGCGGTGATGGTGGCCGTCGTCACGCCGACGGCGCTTGCGACCGGCCCCGCCGAGAGCCTAGCCTGTGCCGTGACGGCCCTTGCCGCCCTCAGGCTGCCGATGCTCGCGGCCGCCACGGCGGGGGTGGCGACCGTCGCGCTGATGCGGCTTGCCGGTCTTTGAGGTGCCTCACGGCTCCTCGTAGGCGGTGAAGGACGGATCGGCGAGGTCGGCGAAGCGGGTGAATTCCGACTGGAAGGCGAGCTTGACGGTGCCGGTCGGTCCGTGGCGCTGCTTGGCGATGATGACGTCGGCCGTCCCCTTGACCTTGTCCATCAGCGCTTCCCATTCCGGGTATTTCGGATCGGCGAGATCGCGCGGCTCGGCGTTCTTCACGTAGTATTCCTCGCGGAACACGAAGAGCACGACGTCGGCGTCCTGCTCGATCGAGCCCGATTCGCGAAGGTCGGAGAGCTGGGGGCGCTTGTCGTCGCGGCTTTCGACACCACGCGACAGCTGCGACAGCGCGATGATCGGCACGTTGAGTTCCTTGCCGAGCGCCTTCAGACCCGTGGTGATCTGGGTGATTTCCTGCACGCGGTTCTCGCCCGCCTTGCCGGTACCCGTCATCAGCTGGATATAGTCGACCACCAGGCAGTCGAGGCCGCGCTGGCGCTTGAGGCGGCGAGCGCGGGCGGAGAGCTGGGCGATGGAAATACCACCGGTCTGGTCGATGAACAGCGGCACCTTCTGCATCATCTGGCTGCAGGCGACGAGCTTTTCGAAATCGGCCTCGGTGATGTCGCCGCGGCGGATCTTCGACGAGGAGACTTCCGTCTGTTCGGAGATGATACGGGTGGCGAGCTGTTCGGACGACATTTCCAGCGAGTAGAAGCCGACGACGCCGCCGTTCTTCGCCTTGAACGAGCCGTCCGGCATGATCTCGGGCTCGTAGGCCGCTGCGATGTTGTAGGCGATATTGGTCGCCAGCGAGGTCTTGCCCATGCCGGGGCGTCCGGCGAGCACGATCAAGTCGGAACGCTGCAGGCCGCCCATCTTGCTGTCGAGCGACATGATGCCGGTGGAGATGCCGGACAGGTGACCGTCGCGTTCGAAGGCGGCGCCCGCCATGTCGATCGCCTGGGCCACCGCATCGTTGAACGACTGGAAGCCGCCGTCGTAGCGGCCGTTCTCGGCCAGCGCGAAGAGGCGGCGCTCGGTGTCCTCGATCTGCGCCTGCGGCGGCATGTCGAGCGGCGCGTCATAGGCGATGTTGACGACGTCCTCGCCGATCTGGATCAGCGCGCGGCGAAGCGCGAGGTCGTAGATCGCCCGGCCGTAGTCCTCGGCATTGATGATGGTGACGGCTTCGGACGCAAGCCGCGCGAGATACTGCGCGACGGTGAGATCGCCGACCTTCTGGTCGGACGGCAGGAAGGTCTTGATGGTCACCGGATTGGCGGTCTTGCCCATGCGGATGATTTCCGAGGCGACCTCGAAGATCTTCCGGTGCAGGGGCTCATAGAGGTGATCCGGCTTGAGAAAGTCGGAAACGCGGTAATAGGCATCGTTGTTGACGAGGATCGCACCCAGCAGGGCCTGTTCGGCTTCGATATTGTTCGGCGCTTCCCGGTAATGGGGTTCGGCCGGCTGGATTTGGGCTATCTTGCGCGCAGCATCGTTCATCGCGGGCTACCGTCTTTTCTTCTCGGGAATGTCGATCTTGTTGGCCCTAGGATTTGGCGGCTGGCTCGGTGCGAGTCAACTTCAATCGAGCGCGTCAGACTTGTCCCCGTCTATCCACAGGGGGCCTGAGAGAATCTGCGCATCGCCGATGAAAGAGCTTGCATACCCATTTGCCGCGCGAATCGCAGGACACCATCCAATCATATCCCAAAGGGGTGCCGTCAGCGCAAATAGTTCGCCCCTTGCCGCCCCGCCGCGAAGGTCCTGGCAAAGAAAAACGCCCGGGTCGAAGGACCCGGGCGTTCTGACATGCGGCTCCAGCCGATGCTTATTCTTCGTCGCCGTCGCGGTCAGCGTCCGGATCGAAGAAGTCTTCCGGACGAAGCGCGTCTTCGTCAACGCCGTAGATGGCGTCGGCCGAGGTGAGACTTTCGCCCTTGGCCTGGCGCTCGGCTTCTTCGGCCGAACGGGCAACGTTGAGCTCGACCGAGATTTCGACTTCGGCATGCAGGTGGATGACCACCTTGTGCAGGCCGATGGTCTTGATCGGGGTGTTGAGCTCGACCTGGTTGCGGCCGATGACGAAGTTTTCGGCGCCGAGGATCTCGACGACGTCACGGGCGGCGACCGAACCGTAGAGCTGGCCGGTTTCGCCGGCCGAACGAACGACGATGAAGGACTTGCCGTCGAGAACGTCGGCGACCTTCTGGGCTTCGGCCTTGCGCTCGAGATTGCGGGCTTCGAGCGTTGCGCGCTCGGCGTCGAAACGGGCCTTGTTGGCGGCGTTGGCGCGCAGCGCCTTGCCGAGCGGCAGGAGGTAGTTACGGGCGAAGCCGTCACGAACCTTTACCGTCTCGCCCATCTGGCCGAGCTTGGCGATGCGTTCAAGAAGAATGACTTCCATTTCTCTGTTCCTTTCAGTTTGAGTTCAAGACTTGGAATTATCGGTTCCGGCCTTGCGGGCCGGGGTCAGGGCCACGGTTCGCCGCGTATCGGCGAGCCCGAGGACGAGAATGACGAAGGCGGGGAGCACCATCGGCGTCGCGATGTAGGCGAGAACGAGGACCGGCAGGCGCCAGTCCTTGCCGCGGGTCCGCAGGTGCAGCGAGCCGAAGCCGGCAAGCAGAAACCCGCGCCGAAGGTGCGCAAATCGTCGCCCCGATCGGGGCGGGACGCCGCCGACGAAGCAGGCGACGATGCCGGCGAGAAAGACGAAGGTCGCATTGCGGTTCATCCGCAGCGACGACGGCAGATCTCGCGCGGGCGAAGCGCCCGGCCGGACGCGCTGACGACGCGCATGGCGATGTAATAGGCCGCAAACAGCATCAGCACCCACATGCCGCCCTGGACGATCGGCAGCAGCAGCACCATCATGCTCTTGATCTGTTCGACCGAGGCCGGGTCGGCGGCAAGCGTCGGGTCCCGGTCGGCGACCGATGCCATGAGCAGGTCGACCATCTGGCCGGTGAGTTC
This sequence comes from Rhizobium sp., assembly GCA_020621905.1. Classification (GTDB taxonomy): domain Bacteria; phylum Pseudomonadota; class Alphaproteobacteria; order Rhizobiales; family Rhizobiaceae; genus Allorhizobium. Next base: position 27,128 of record JAHRYZ010000006.1, on the reverse strand, counting down.
CGGGCCGTAGCCGATCATCACGCCGAGGAAGATGACGGCCACCGACACCAGCGCGCAGAGATGCAGCAGGATGTCGGAGAGCGGATACCAGGCCAGCAGATCGTCCGGGCCGCCGATTTCGGACGCGGGACGGGCGAGGTTGGCGAGGTGGCTGAGCCAGCCGGCCGGCAGCAGGGTGAAGATCGCCATGGCCAGCGCGAACAGCGGGGAAATGACGAGCGCGCCGATGACAGCCGCGGTGGCGACGGCAGCGATGGCCGCGACATTGCCCCAGCCGAGGCCGACGATCAGCACGGGCAGGGCGGAAGCGGCATAGAGGATGGACGAAAAGGACGGCTGCGCGCTCGCGCCCAGTACGAGCAGGGCGGCGGTGAGACCGGCGATCAGGCCGATCAGCAGCAGTTGTCCATTTACCTGTTTCACGTTCGCTGTCCTGCTGGTTCAAGCAGTTAGGGGAAAAGCCGGATTCAGATCCTGAAGTCCGTCCCCAACATGGGATTTCACCTGAGGTCGTTCATGCTTCGGATGAAGTCGCCCGACCTTGGGCATGGGTTCCGATCCGCGCCCAACGCGGAAGGGAGGAAGCCCGCCGGCAAGGCCGGCAGGCTTCGGATCGTTACGCTACGACGTAGGGCAGCAGGCCGAGGAAGCGGGCGCGCTTGATGGCCTGGGCCAGTTCGCGCTGCTTCTTCTGGGAAACTGCGGTGATACGCGAAGGAACGATCTTGCCGCGCTCGGAAATGTAGCGCTGCAGGAGACGGACGTCCTTGTAGTCGATCTTCGGTGCATTTGCGCCCGAGAAGGGGCAGGTCTTGCGACGACGATGGAACGGACGGCGTGCCGGAGCAGAGGATGCATCAGCCATTGTGTTTTCTCCTATTGCTCGAAATTACGCGCGGTCTTCGCGCGGACGACGCTCGAAGCCACCTTCGCGCGGACCACGGTCCGGACGCGGGCCACGATCGCGATCGCCGAAGCTGCGCTCCGGACGGTCGCCGTCACGACGCGGACGGTCGTCACGGTCGCGCTTCTGCATCATGGCAGACGGGCCTTCTTCGTGGGCTTCCACGGCGATGGTCATGTAACGAAGAATGTCTTCGTTGATGCGCATCTGGCGTTCCATTTCATGGATCGCTGCACCCGGAGCTTCGATGTCCATCAGGGCGTAGTGAGCCTTGCGGTTCTTCTTGATGCGGTAGGTGAGGGACTTGAGGCCCCAGTTTTCTACGCGCCCGACCTTGCCGCCATTCGCTTCGATAACACCCTTGTACTGTTCGACGAGGGCATCAACCTGCTGTGCGGACATATCCTGCCGGGCAAGGAATACATGTTCGTAAAGAGCCATTGTAAGCTTTGCCTTTCTTGCGGTTGTCATCACCCGGATCCGGCGCTAAGCCTCAACGACTGCTCCTGTTTGGGAAACCCAAGGCAAGAAAAGCTGTTGTATCGAGACGGTCGAGAGCGGAGACACGGGAGGCCGGAACCTCTCTTGGTTCCTGCGGCATCCTCATCGGATACCGGCCCTCCGTTCAGCCACCAGCCATGAGACCGGGTGTTGTGAACAGCGCGCTTATACGGATTTTCGGCGCGATAGCAAGGTCAATCCCGGAAAAACCGTTCAAACCGCCGCTTTCGCCTTCTTCCACTTGCGGATGCGCGCCCGCGCATTGGCATAGGGCGAGGCGGTGTTGAACTGGATCATGCGCCCGAGCGTCCATCGATCGTACCAGCCGTGACCATAGAGCGCGTCGTTGTCCAGACGCTCGACGAGTGCGACCAGCCGCGCATGGGTCGCTCTCAGTTTGTCGAGGCAGTCGGCAAAGTCGAGGCCCTGCTGGTCACGGTAGAATTTCTGCGCCAGCGCGCCGAGTTCGTTCCATTTGTAGCCCGTCTCCGGAAAGTCCGGCTCCAGGCCTCGGTCGCGCAGTTCGACCCATTTCAGCACCAGTTGTCCCCAACCGTCGAGATAGGCGACGAGGTCGTTGACGCTCATCGTGGTTCCCCGGGCATGGCCTTCCATGCCCGGATACTGCGCTTCCCCGGGGTCGATCGTCGAAAGCTCGGTCTCCAATTTGGCAAAGCCCTGCTGCATCGCGTCCAGAAGTTGGACCTTGTTCGCCGGAACGGCCATGGTGCCGCTCAGATCGGCGCCGGATAGACCCGGTGCACCTTGCCGATCTCCTTCAGGATCTCGCCCGACAGCGTGATGTCGGCGGAACCGATGTCCGTCTTCAACTGCTCCATCGTCGTCGCACCGATGATGACCGAAGCCATGAAGGGCCGTGTCAGGCAGAAGGCGATCGCCAACTGGCACGGGTCGAGGCCGTGCTTTTTCGCCATGTCCACATAGACGCGGACCGCGGGCTCCTGCAGCGGCTGCAGCCTGCCGCCGAGATCGCCGTTGATCGCGCCGCGCGAGCCTGTCGGCTTGCGGCCGTCGAGATATTTGCCACTGAGCAGACCGGCGGCGAGCGGCGAATAGGCGAGAAGGCCGACGTCCTCGTGGTGGGAAAGCTCCGCCATGTCGAGATCATAGTGTCGGTAGAGCAGATTATATTCGTTCTGCACGGTCGCGACGCGCGGCAGGCCGCGCGCCTCGGCCAGCGCGATGTATTTCTGCGTGCCCCAGGTCGTCTCGTTGGAAAGGCCGATGGCGCGGATCTTGCCGGCCTTGACGCATTCGTCGAGCGCCTCGAGCTTTTCGTTCATGTCGGCGAGCGTGCGCTCGCGGTCCTGGCCATAAGGGTTGTAGCTCCAGGCCTGGCGGAAGTGGAAATGCCCGCGGTTCGGCCAGTGGATCTGGTAGAGGTCGATATAGTCGGTCTGCAGGCGCCTGAGGCTGGCATCCACCGCCTCGCGGATCGACGCGCCGGTGATCGGCCTGCCTTCGCGGATATAGGGCCGGCCGGCACCGGCGACCTTGGTGGCGAGCACGACATCCTTGCGCTTGCCGGTTTTGGCGAACCAGTTGCCGATGATCGTCTCGGTCAACGCATAGGTCTCGGGCGAGAGCGGCGTGGTCGGGTAGAGTTCGGCGGTGTCGAAGAAAGTGATGCCGTGTTCGACGGCATAGTCCATCTGCTCGAAGGCTTCGGCCTCGGTGTTCTGCGAACCCCAGGTCATGGTGCCGAGGCAGATTTCGGAGACAAGGATATCGGTTCGGCCGAGCCGGTTCATCTTCATGGGAAAGCCTCTATTGGGAAGTTGGCCAGATGCAGGCCGCGAAGTCGTGGCAAAGATAATGGGGAATTGCCATATCGCAAGCGCACAATGATGAACTCCAGCCCTCTCTGGCTCGAGCAACACTCAAGACGAGTGCTTGCACCGAAGGCGCACCTATGCGCTGCAACGAAGCGTTCATTCTTTGCCGATAGCTAGTCAAACCTAGCGCCAAATGCCGGAGTGGGAGAATGCAATACGAGGGGCGGGCAAAACTTGCGTCACATGCCTTTGCGCTGATTTTAGCGGCTCTGTTGATAGGTCTCGTGCTGGCCGTGCATACCAAAAACAAGCGTATTGCCGAGCAACAGCTGACGCATTGGACGACGGCTGTCGCCGAGGTTGAAAAGGCCGAGATTCAGCGGGGTAGACGCAATCGCTCCTGCACCTATCAAATCCTCTATTCTTTCGTGACCGACAATGGCGATACGATGCGTCACCAATCGAAGTTTCCTTGCCAGATGGAAGGTTGGTTTGATCGTGAGCCGTTGCCCATAGCCGAGAAGATCGACATCCTCTACGACAAGGCAGATCCCACCCGGTCGCGGCCGCTGGTTTTGATTCAGGAAGACTATACGTTTGAGTTTCACTACCTCTTTCTCATTGGTATCGTATTGTGGTTTGCCTTCTATCTGCTCGCCAGGAAGGCCATCAGATTTGCCATCAACCTTCCCTAATCTCACTGGGAAGACCAGCTTTGCGCGCAATGCCGGCCAAGGAGTGCACCTCCCCAACACTTGACTCCCAAGGCAAAGATGTGAATGGAGGGCAAAAACCCAAGGGAGTAAAGCCCATGAGCATTGCATTCACATTCCCCGGCCAGGGCAGTCAGGCCGTCGGCATGGGCAAGGAGCTTGCCGAAACCTATGCTGAAGCGAAGGCGGTCTTTGCGGAAGTCGACGAGGCGCTCGGCGAAAAGCTCTCGACCACCATGTTCGACGGGCCGGAAGAGACATTGACCCTGACGGCCAATGCCCAGCCGGCCTTGATGGCTGTCTCGATGGCGGTCATCCGTGTCATGCAGGCCCGCGGCCTCGACCTCAAGTCCAAGATATCCTTCGTCGCCGGCCATTCGCTTGGCGAGTATTCCGCACTCTGTGCCGCCGGCACCTTCTCGCTCGCCGACACTGCGCGCCTCCTGCGCATCCGCGGCAATGCCATGCAGGCCGCCGTTCCGGTCGGCGAGGGTGCCATGGCGGCGATCATCGGCCTTGAGCACGGCGATGTGCAGGCAGTCTGCCAGGACGCTTCGTCTGCCGGCCCCTGCCAGATCGCCAACGACAATGGCGGCGGCCAGCTGGTCATCTCCGGTGCCAAGGCCGCGGTCGAGAAGGCGGCGGCCCTTGCCACCGAAAAGGGCGCCAAGCGCGCCATCATGCTGCCGGTCTCTGCACCCTTCCATTCAGCCCTGATGGGCCCCGCCGCCGTCGCCATGCGCGAGGCGCTGGCCAAGGTCGAGAAGCACAATCCGGTCGTACCGCTGATCGCCAATGTGCGCGCCGCCCCCGTCACCGACGCCGGTGAGATCGCCGACCTGCTGGTCGAGCAGGTGACCGGCCAGGTGCGCTGGCGCGAGACGGTCGAATGGTTCGGCGCCAACGGCGTCACGACACTTTATGAAATCGGCTCCGGCAAGGTGCTGACCGGGCTTGCCCGTCGCATCGACAAGAACCTCAGCGGCGTTGCCGTCAATGCTGCGGCCGACATCGACGCGGCGCTTGCCGCGCTTCTCGGCTGATTGTCTGGATGATCTGGAACAAGGAACTAGGAACATGTTTGACCTGACCGGCCGCAAGGCCCTCGTCACCGGCGCGACCGGTGGCATCGGCGAGGAGATCGCCAGGCAGTTGCACGCCCAGGGCGCCATCGTCGGCCTGCACGGCACGCGCGTCGAGAAGCTCGAGGCATTGGCCGCCGAACTCGGCGACCGGGTCAAGATCTTCCCGGCCAACCTGTCCGACCGCGACGAGGTCAAGGCGCTCGGCGAGAAGGCCGAGGCCGACCTCGAAGGCGTCGACATCCTGGTCAACAATGCCGGTATCACCAAGGACGGCCTGTTCGTCCGCATGCAGGACGCCGACTGGGACAGCGTGCTCGAAGTCAACCTGACGGCCGTCTTCCGCCTGACGCGCGAACTCACCCATCCGATGATGCGCCGCCGCTTCGGCCGCATCATCAACATCACCTCGGTCGTCGGGGTCACGGGCAATCCGGGCCAGGCCAACTACTGCGCCTCGAAGGCCGGCATGATCGGCCTCTCCAAGTCGCTCGCCCAGGAAATCGCCACCCGCAACGTGACGGTGAACTGCGTTGCGCCCGGCTTCATCGAAAGCGCCATGACCGGCAAGCTCAACGACAAGCAGAAGGACGCCATCATGGGCGCCATCCCGATGCGTCGCATGGGGACCGGCTCGGAAGTCGCCTCGGCCGTCGTTTATCTTGCCTCCAACGAGGCGAGCTACATGACCGGCGAGACCCTGCACGTCAACGGCGGCATGGCGATGATCTGATGGATCCTCGCCCGCGGCGCCACGGTTTCTCAATTGCATGTTGAGCAACCGCTGCGGGCGAATTTCTGGCTTTGCGGCGCGGCTAAACCGTGTTAAGCGGGCCATGACTGTGAACAGTCGTCCTGTCATTTAAGACGATTGCTATGCGTTTGATTGCATGGTTGGTTCGTTGAGGCAGGGCTGAACGGGTTTGCCGGGGGAACGAAACGTTCTCCGGTTTGATACAGGGTAGGGAAGTCGTCACGACGGCCCTGAGATTAAGAAGGTCGAGGAAACCGACATGAGCGATATCGCAGAACGCGTTAAGAAAATTGTTGTTGATCATCTCGGCGTTGACGCTGAAAAGGTTGTTGAAGGCGCCAGCTTCATCGACGATCTGGGTGCGGATTCGCTCGACACGGTCGAACTGGTCATGGCCTTCGAAGAAGAATTCGGCGTCGAGATCCCGGACGATGCCGCTGACTCGATCCTGACGGTCGGCGACGCCGTGAAGTTCATCGAGAAGGCTCAGCCCTGATCGATTGCAGGAATAGCGGGACGGCAGCTTTGGCTGACCTTCCCGCCGGGGCCCGCGACATGCGGGCCTTACTGTTTTCTAATGACTTCGACTGCAAGAGTGGGGTGGACTACGGGCGATGAGACGTGTCGTTATCACCGGTACCGGCATGGTATCTCCGCTAGGGTGTGGAACTGAACTGACCTGGTCGAAACTTCTCGCCGGCGAAAGTGGTGCCCGCCTCGTGACCGAATTCGAGGTCGATGACCTGCCGGCCAAGGTCGCCTGTCGTATTCCGACTGGCGATGCCGAGGGCGCCTTCAATCCTGACGATTGGATGGAGCACAAGGAGCAGCGCAAGGTCGACTCCTTCATCATCTATGCGATCGCCGCAGCCGACATGGCACTGAATGACGCCGGCTGGCACCCGAAGACGAACGACGATCAGTGCGCCAGCGGCGTTTTGATCGGCTCGGGCATCGGCGGCATCGAAGGCATCGTCGAGGCCGGCTATATCCTGCGCGACAAGGGCCCGCGTCGCCTGTCGCCCTTCTTCATTCCCGGCCGCCTGATCAATCTGGCCTCGGGCCAGGTGTCGATCCGCCGCAAGCTGCGCGGTCCCAATCATTCGGTCGTCACGGCCTGCTCCACCGGCGCCCATGCCATCGGCGACGCGGCGCGGCTGATCGCGTTCGGCGATGCCGACGTGATGGTGGCTGGCGGCACGGAATCGCCCATCAGCCGCATTTCTCTTGCCGGTTTTGCCGCCTGCAAGGCGCTGTCGACGGCACGCAACGACGATCCCAAGGCCGCCTCGCGCCCGTGGGATCAGGATCGCGACGGCTTCGTCATGGGCGAAGGCGCAGGCATCGTCGTGCTCGAGGAACTCGAACACGCCAAGGCGCGCGGCGCCAAGATCTATGCCGAAGTGGTCGGCTACGGCCTGTCCGGCGATGCCTTCCATATTACCGCCCCCTCCGAGGACGGCGACGGCGCATTCCGCTGCATGACCATGGCGCTGAAGCGCGCCGGCCTTAAGCCGGCGGATATCGACTACATCAATGCCCATGGCACTTCGACCATGGCCGACACGATCGAGCTTGGCGCGGTCGAGCGTCTGGTCGGCGATTCGGCCTCGAAGATCTCGATGTCGTCGACCAAGTCGGCCATCGGCCATCTGCTGGGTGCTGCCGGCGCCGTGGAAGCGATCTTCTCGGCGCTTGCCATTCGCGACAATGTCGCCCCCCCGACGCTGAACCTCGACAATCCCGCTGTCGAGACGGCGATCGATCTCGTGCCCCACAAGGCGCGCAAGCGCGAAATCAACGTCGCGCTGTCCAACTCCTTCGGATTTGGCGGTACGAACGCCTCGCTGGTGCTTCGGCGCTACGAGGGCTGAGCGCCGCGCGAGCACGGTGAAGTCTGTGGATGCCGGGGCGCAAGCTCCGCTTCCACCTGCTTTTTGCCGTATTGCTTGGCCAGACAGCAGCGATACCGAACTGAAGAGGATTGCCGGTGACCGACAATAGCCAGAACAGCGGGGTTTCCTTTGGCCGCGGAGCGGAAACGTCTGCGAAGGGGCCGATCATTCCGAAGTCTCCGACCGAGGCACTGCGGCCCGAGCGCGTTCCCGCGCCGCCGCGCCGGTCGCGCAAGGCGCGCAGCCAGCTGGTGATCTTCCTCAACTTCCTGATGACGATGACAGTGGTAATCTGCGTGATCGCGGTTGCCGTCTTCTTCTACGCCATGTCGGCCTACCAGAATCCCGGGCCGCTCGCGACCAATACCAACTTCGTCGTGCGCACTGGCGCGGGCCTGGCCGAAATTGCCGGCAGCCTGGAGCGCAACGGCATCATCGCCGATGCTCGCATCTTCCGCCACGTCACCTCGACCTACTTGCGGGAGGGCGAAAGCCTGAAGGCCGGCGAATACGAGATCAAGGCCGGGGCCTCGATGAAGGAGATCATGGAACTGCTGAAGTCCGGCAAGTCCATCCTCTATTCCGTCTCGATGCCGGAGGGCCTCACCGTCAAGCAGATGTTCAAGCGGCTGGCGGACGATTCGGTGCTCGAAGGCGAGCTGCCGGCCGAACTGCCGGTCGAGGGTTCGCTCCGGCCTGATACCTACAAATATTCGCGCGGCACCAAGCGCACCGAGATCGTCAGCCAGATGGCTGCGGCGCAGGCCAAGCTGGTCGACCAGATCTGGGAAAAGCGCGATCCGGACCTGCCTTTGAAGACGAAGGAGGAGTTCGTCACGCTCGCCTCCATCGTCGAGAAGGAGACGGGCAAGGACGACGAGCGCGCCCATGTCGCCTCCGTCTTCATCAACCGCATGGCCAAGGGCATGCGGCTGCAGTCCGACCCGACCATCGTCTACGGCCTGTTCGGCGGGGACGGGAAGCCGGCCGACCGGCCGATCTACCAGTCCGACCTGAAGAAAGAGACGCCGTACAACACCTATGTCATCAAGGGCCTGCCGCCGGGCCCGATCGCCAATCCCGGCCGTGCCGCGCTTGAGGCCGTCGCCCATCCGTGGAAGACCAAGGATCTCTACTTCGTTGCCGACGGCACCGGAGGCCATGTCTTCGCCGCGACGCTCGATGAACACAACGCCAATGTGAAGAGCTGGCGCAAGCTCGAAGCGGAACGGGGCGAGGACCCGGGCGCTGCGGTCGACGCGACGCCGGAGACGGATCCGGATGCCGCTGCCGTCAAGAAGAAGAAGACCAACTGATCTCCAGGGCGAGGGTAGGGCGATGGCACTGCAATCCATGACCGGCTTTGCCCGCAGCGAAGGCACCGTCGGGCGGTATCGCTGGGCGTGGGAACTGCGCTCGGTCAACGGCAAGGGCCTGGATATCCGCATGCGCCTGCCGCAGGGCATGGAGACCTTCGAGGGCGAAGTCCGCCGTCTGGTCTCGCAATATGTCACGCGCGGCAATGTCCAGGTCGGACTGACCGTGCAGGTCAGTGAAAACCGCGTCGAGGCGGTGCTCAACCGCGAGACGCTCGACGCCGTGCTGAGGCTGCGCCAGGATCTCGGTGCCGAGCTGGTCGATCCCGCGCCGCTGACGCTCGATGCCCTCCTGTCGATCCGCGGGCTCGTCGAATTCAAGGAGGCCGCCGACGACGTCGACGCGCTCGCCCGGCGCGACGCCGATGTGCTCACCGGCCTGGAACAGGCGGTGCACGCGCTGTGCGAGATGCGGCGGATCGAGGGTGACGCGCTCTGTCGCCTGCTGTCGGACCAGGTGACGCGCATCGAGGAACTCGCGCACATCGTCGAGGCCGACCCGTCGCGCCAGCCGGACGAGATCGCCCGCAAGCTGGAAAGCCAGGTCGCCGCGCTGATCGGCGCTGCCGCGACGCTCGACCGCGACCGGCTCCATGCCGAGGCGGCGCTTCTGGCCACCCGCGCCGATCTGCGCGAGGAAATCGACCGGCTGAAGGCCCATGTCGCGGCCGCCCGCGATCTTCTCGCCATGGGCGGCCCGGTCGGGCGCAAGCTCGATTTCATTGCGCAGGAATTCAACCGCGAATCGAATACCATCTGCTCGAAGTCGAACGCCGTGGCCGTGACCTCCGCGGGCATCGAGTTGAAGGTCGTGATCGACCAGTTCCGCGAACAGGTCCAGAATTTGGAGTGAACCGATGGTAGAGGGCAAGGGGACGGTCATACCGATCGCGCGCCGGGGGCTGATGCTGGTGATCTCGTCGCCGTCGGGCGCGGGAAAGTCGACGATCGCCCGCAATCTGATGGAACGCGACCGCCAGATTGGCATGTCGGTGAGCGTCACCACGCGCCAGCGGCGGCAGAGCGAGATAGAGGGGGTTCACTACCACTTCGTCTCGCAGCGCGAGTTCGAGCGTATGCGCGATTCCGATTCTCTGCTGGAATGGGCCGAGGTTCACGGCAACTTCTACGGCACGCCGCGCGATCCCGTCGAGCTTGCCATGTCGGAAGGCCGCGACATGCTGTTCGACATCGACTGGCAGGGTGCCCAGCAGCTGCAGGACAAGATGAAGGCGGACGTCGTGTCGATCTTCATCCTGCCGCCGACCATGGCGGAATTGCAGTCCCGGCTGCACCGCCGTGCCGAAGACACCGAGGAAGTCATCCAGACCCGGCTTGCCAATTCCCGGGCGGAAATCTCCCACTGGCGCGAATATGACTACGTCATCGTCAACGACGACCTCGATGCCGCCTTCGATGCGGTGCAGTCGATCGTCAAGGCCGAGCGCCTGCGCCGCGACCGTCGCCACGGCCTGTTCGACTTCGTCAGCACACTCGTCACGTCGGACGGGCGTTGACGCCAGAGTCGGATGGTTTCAGGGCATAAATAGGCTCAGGGCTGCGTCTGAGTTGCGATGCCGCCTCTGCCGGCCGTCATTGGGCGGCAACGCCTTTCAGTCCTTCCGGCCGGGAACGGACAAGCGATCCCGGCCGGAAGGCACGCCGCCGCATCATTCGCCGCGCGGGAAGCGCTGGTTCTCCTCGAGCACGTTCAGATCCATGTGGTTGCGCATGTAACGCTCGGACGCCTTCTGCAGCGGCTGGTAGTCCCACGGGAAGTAGGCCCCGTTGCGCAGCGCCGCATAGACGACGTGGCGCCTAGCCTGGCTTTCCCGCACGGCCGCGTCGTAACGCTTGAGGTCCCAGCGCTTCGTCGCTGCTGCGGAAAGACGCTGGAAGGTCTCGGCATGGGCGGGCTGCCCCGCCAGGTTCCGCAGTTCCTGCGGATCGGCCTCGAGGTCGATGAGGATCGGCGGATCCTGATCGCACAGCGTCAGCTTGAAGCGGCCGTCGCGCAACCCGACCAGCGGCGCGACCGACCCTTCCGCCGCATATTCCATCGGCACGGGACTGCGCGAGCCCTTGCCGGTCGCAAGCGGCAGCAGGTCCTCGCCATCGGTCCAGGCGGCGAGGGCGGACATGTCGATGCCGGCAAGGCGCGCGAGGGTCGGCGTGACGTCGAGCGTCGATACCGGCTGGGCGATCAGCCCGGCCTCGAGACCGGGCGCGCAGAGCATCAGCGGCACGCGGGCGGAGCCCTCGAAGAAGTTCATCTTGAACCACAGGCCGCGCTCGCCCAGCATGTCGCCATGGTCGGAGACGAACAGGATGGCGGTATTGTCCGCCATGCGGGTCCGTTCCAGCACGTCGAGGATCTCGCCGATCTTCTCGTCGACATAGGAGACATTGGCGAAATAGCCGCGCCGGGCCCGACGGATGTCCTCGTCGGTGATGCTGAAGGCGGTGTGGTCGCAGGCATCCATCAGCCGCTTCGAATGCGGGTCCTGGTCCGCGTAAGGGATCGCCGGAACGGTCGGATCGAGCGCCGGGCAGTCCTCGTAGAGTTCCCAGAACTTGCGCCGCGCCACGTAAGGGTCGTGGGGGTGGGTGAAGCTCACCGTCAGGCACCACGGCCGCTCGTCCTGGCCGCGCGACAGATCATAGAGCCGGCGTGTCGCATGGTAGGCGACCTCGTCGTCATACTCCATCTGGTTGGTGATCTCGGCTACGCCCGCCCCGGTGACGGAGCCGAGATTGTGGTACCACCAGTCGATCCGCTCGCCGGGTTTGGAATAGTCGGGCGTCCAGCCGAAGTCGGCGGGATAGATGTCGGTCGTCAGGCGCTCCTCGAAACCGTGCAACTGGTCGGGACCGACGAAATGCATCTTGCCCGACAGGCTGGTCTGGTAGCCGGCATTGCGCAGGTGATGGGCGAAGGTCGGAATGTCGGAGGCGAATTCCGCGGCATTGTCATAGACGCGGGTGCGGCTCGGCAATTGCCCCGACATGAACGAGGCGCGGGCCGGCGCGCAGAGCGGGCTGGCCGTATAGGCATTGGCGAAGCGCACGGAGCGCTTCGCCAGGGATTTCAGATGGGGTGCGTGGAGAAACTCGGCCGGCCCGTCCGGAAACAGCGTGCCGTTGAATTGATCCACCATCAGGATCAGGATGTTGGGACGGGATTGCACGACGCTTTCCTTCTCAGAGCCCGAGGGACGACTTGACGGCTTCGGCACCCGGCTTGCCGTCGAAGGTCGTCACGCCGGCCAGCCAGGGTTCGAGCGCTGCGGGGTTGGCCTTCAGCCAGGCGCTCGCCGCCTCCTTGGAATCCTTGCCGCCGAGGATCTCGCCCATCAGCACGTTCTCCATGCCCACTTCGAACTTGAGTTGCTTGAACAGGCTCGCCGCGTTCGGGCAGGTCTCCGACCAGCCGGTGCGGGCCAGGGTATAAACTTCGGCGCCGCCGTAGTTGGGGCCGAAATGGGCGTCGCCGCCGGAGAGATAGGTGATCTGGAAGCGCTCGTTCATCGGATGTGGAGCCCAGGCAAGGAAGACAACGCCCTTGCCCTCCTTCGTCGCTCGTTCGACCTGCGAGAGCATGGCCTGTTCGCCGGATTCGACGAGCGTCCAGTCCTTCAGCCCGAATTCGCCGGCGTCGATCATCTTCTGGATGTTGAGGTTGGCCGGTGCGCCGGGCTCGATGCCGTAGATCGTGCGTTCGAATTCGTCGCCATGCTTCTCGAGGTCGGCGAAGTCCTTGACGCCCTTCTCGGCCGAGGCGGTGGGCACTGCCAGGGTGAACTTGGCGCCTTCGAGATTCTTGTTGATCACCTCGACCGCCTTGGCGGCGTTGAGATCGTCGATGAAGGCCTGCTGCGCCGGCATCCAGTTGCCGAGGAAGACGTCGATCTCGCCGTTCTTCATCGACTGGTATCCGATCGGCACGGCGAGCGTCTTGACCTCGGCCTCGTAGCCGAGCGCGTCGAGCAGCACCGACGCCACGCCATTGGTCGCAGTGATGTCCGTCCAGCCGGGGTCGGAGAGCCGGATCGTCTGGCAGCTTTCGGCATCGGCGGCCTGAGCTGGTGCTGTGCACATCACCACGGCGATTGCGGCGGCGCCGAGCCAGTAACGGTTCAAGCCTTTGTTCTTGTGCATGTCTTCGTTCCCTCTTTTTTGACATTCGCTAGGTTTATTGAAGCGGAAACTACGATAGGCTGTGAAGCTGGATATTTTCGATGATTGGCATAAAGGTTGTTTATGGCAGATGCGCCGGTGGACCTCGGATGGATGCGCTTGCTGGTCGAGATCGGCCGGCGTGGTTCGCTGTCCGCCGCCGCCCGGGCACGGGGGTTGAGCCAGCCCGCCGTCAGCTATCAGATGCGTCAGCTGGAGCAGAGTTTCGGCGTGCCCCTGCTGCGGCGCCTGCATCGCGGTGTGGCGCTGACGGACGAGGGACGGCGCGTGTTCGACATCGCCGCCCGCACGGTCGCGGAGCTGGACGAACTGGAGCGCGTCATCCGTGCCGCGGGCCACAGGCCGGTCATCCGCCTTTGCACCGACTATGCCTTTTCGAGCCTCTGGCTCATTCCGCGCATGCATGCGTTTCGCCAGTCTCACCCGGAACTGGACCTGCAGATCGTCGCCACGCAGCGCCTCGCCCCCGCCTGGGAGGAGGATTCCGACATCGCGGTTGCCTTCGGATCGCGGGGTGAGTTCGGTCAGGACGGCATCCTGCTGATGCCGGAGCGCGTTCTGCCGATCTGCACGCCGGCCTTTCTCGCAAAGCATGGCCCCTTCGACGAGCCGGACGCGCTGGCGGGGGTGCCGCTCATCCATCTGGATGCGGCCGGACCGTCGCCGTGGTTCGAGTGGACGAGCTATCTGGCCGAGGTCGGGACGGGCCGCAAGGTCGATGCCATGCTCGGCGACATGAGTTTCAATACCTATGCCATGGTCATCCAGGCGGCGCTGGCGGGGCAGGGGCTGGCGCTGGGCTGGCTCGGCCTGGTCGACCAGATCATCGACAGCGGCATGCTCTGCCGCGCCGGAGCGGTTCTGGAGCGCAAGGAGCGCGGCTACTGGCTGCTCGTCTCCAAGGCACGACGCGCAGGCGTGGAGCAGCTGGCGGACTGGCTGGTCGCGGAGGCGAATGGCGGGGTGCCGGGATCGGGCGTCCGGGTTTACCCCACGGTCGCCGGCGGCCAATAGCCAGCCGGCCTATCGCCGCTACAGCAGATTGGCGATGCGGCAGAATTCCTCGACCGAGAGCGTCTCGGCACGACGCGCCGGATCGATCCCCGCCTTGCCGAGCAGCGTCTCGCCACCGAGCGATTTGAGGCTCTGGCGCAGCATCTTGCGGCGCTGGCCGAAGGCGGCCTGCGTCACCCGTTCGAGCTTCTCGACGACGCACTTCAGCGGTAGCGGCCTCGGCACCAGATGCACGACGGAGGAGGTGACCTTGGGCGGCGGCGTGAAGGCCTGCGGCGGCACGTCGAAGGCCATATGTGCGTCGGTGCGCCATCCGCACAGGACCCCGAGCCGGCCATAATGGTCGTCACTCTCGTCGGCGACGATGCGCAGGCCGACTTCCCGCTGAAACATCAGTGTCATCGACTGCCAGAAGGGCGGCCAGTTGCGCGGCAGCAGCCAGTTGATCAGCAGCTGCGTGCCGACATTGTAGGGCAGGTTGGCGATGATCTTGACCGGACCGTCCGGCGCCATCGCCTCGAAGTCGGTCTTCAGCGCATCGCCCTCGATCACCTCGAGACGTCCGGGATAGTGGTCGGCGATTTCGGCCAGCGCCGGCAGGCAGCGGGCATCGCGCTCGACGGCGATGACCTTCTTGGCGCCGAGCGACAGGATGGCGCGCGTCAGGCCGCCGGGGCCGGGGCCCACCTCGAACACGGTGACACCCTCGAGCGGTCCGGCGGTCCGGGCGATCTTCTGGGTGAGATTGAGGTCGAGCAGGAAGTTCTGGCCGAGCGCCTTGCGCGCGTCGAGCCCGTGGCGGGCGATGACGTCACGCAGCGGCGGCAGTCCGTCGATAGCGGCCATCAGGATTGCGCTTCGCTCGTCCGGCTGATCGTGTCGGCGAGCTTCAGCGCCGCGACCAGGCTGTCTTCGCGGGCGATGCCCTGGCCGGCAATGCCGAAGGCCGTGCCGTGATCCGGAGACGTGCGGACGAAGGGAAGGCCGAGCGTGACATTGACCGAATCGTCGAAGCCGAGGGCCTTGACCGGGATCAGCGCCTGATCGTGATACATGCAGATGGCTACGTCGTAGCGGCGGCGGGCCTCGTCATGGAACATGGTGTCGGCCGGCAGCGGCCCGAAGGCATCGATGCCCTCGCTGCGCAGCTTCATGATGGCCGGATGGATGATGTCCTCGTCCTCATGGCCGATCGCGCCGCCTTCTCCGGCATGCGGGTTGAGGCCGGCGACGGCAAGACGGGGATGGACTATGCCGAAACGGTTTCGGAGATCGGCAGCGACGATCCGGCAGGTCTCGACGATCACCGCCTCGGAAAGCGCGCCGGGGACGTCCTTGATCGGGATATGGATCGTCACCGGTACGGCCCGAACCTTCGGGCCGGCCAGCATCATGACTGGTCGGTAGGTTTCGCCGGTGCGGCGCTGGGCGAGGTCGGCGAGGAATTCGGTATGACCCGGAAAGCCGAAGCCTGCCTCGTACAGCACGGCCTTGGCGATCGGATTGGTGACCATGGCGCGCACCTTGCCGTCGAAGCAAAGCTGCACGGCGGTCTCGATGGCCGCGATGGTGCCCTTGGCATTGGCGACATGAGGCTCGCCGGCCACGACGTCGAAGCCGATCGGGACGGGGAGAACCGGCAGCGCCTTGTCGAACAGGCCGACGGCACCGGCCGCATCCGTTTCCTTGAGCGGAACGTCGAGCTCAAGCTGCCGGGCGCGCACGGCCAGCACGGCAGGATCGCCGATGAAGACGAAGGGCGGCAACTGGTATTCCGCCCGCTTCACCCAGGCGGCAAGCGCTATGTCTGGACCTATGCCTGCCGGGTCGCCCTGGCTAAGCGCAAGAGGAAGATCGTCGGCAGAGGTCATCCGTTTCTCGGCTCAGTTGTTGACGATCTGTGCTTTCGCGCGCAGTTCGTCCAGATATTTCTTGGAGTTCGGATTGTCGTCCTGCTTTTCCTTGCCGAGATCCTCGGCGCGGAACACGACTTCGGCCGCGACGTCGTCGGAGACCTGGCGCTGGTTGCAGATCGCCAGATATTCGACGCCGCGTTCGGTGACGCGCGTACCGGTTGTGCCGCCCTTGGCCTTCTCGATCAGCGGCTTCCAGTCCGGCGGCAGCTCGGGTTCGAGCACGCGGCCGAGATTGCGGATCGACACGTCAAGATAGTTCTTGGCAAAATCCATGGCGCCGTCGCAGCCCGGGAACTTGGCGCGCGATGCTTCGGCTTCGGCCTTGCGCTTGCCGGTAATGCCCTTCTTGGCTGCCGGAACCACGAAGATCACCTGCTTGAGGAAATACTCGGTCGTGACCGGCTTTTCCTTCTTTTCCAGCAGGCGGGTCACGAGGTCCTGGTTGGACAGCCGCCCCTTCGAGCCGTAACGCGCATTCACCAGCCGCGGCCAGCTCATCGTGACGGCAATATAGGCCTTGAAATGCTCGACGCCGACGCCTGCTTGCCCCAGGATCTTGTCCATCTGTTGAGGCGACATCTTGTTGCCCGAGGCGAAACGCGCATAGGCGGCATCGACCTCGGTCGTGCTGACGGACATGCCGACACGGGCAATTTCCTCGCGCTTGAGCGCTTCGTCCACCAATTCTTCCTTGGCAATCTGGTTCAGGTTGCCCTTGCGGCGCTGCAGGCGAAGGAAGGCCACGCGACGCGAGACGTCGCCATTGGTGATCGCGGTCCGGTTGACGACGGCGGCAACCTGGCTCGCTGCCTGCGCGACGCTGACGACGGATGCATCACCCGCGATGATCGCCAGCGCGACTCCGCAGGCGACAAGCATCCGCTTCCCCTTCATTGCAATGGCCATCATCTTCCTTTCCAGCGGGAGCAGCAATGTGCTCATCCCGCCTACGCATAGTCCGGTGAAAGTATAATCTGCCGCACCGATTGCACAATCCGTGCGGCGAAACAATGACGTGAGCCCGCGATGCGAGGGGTTTCGCCGGTAAACCGGGTCTTAGTTGAACCCGGCGAGCTCGGTATCGCCGACCTTGACGTCGCCCAGCGTGCGGAAGGTCAGCCGCGCGCCGATCGACCAGTCGCTCGCCGATTCCTCTTCCGGGTCGTATTTGTCGGAGTAGACCAGCGAGAAGACCGTGCATTCGTCGGCGTAGGAAATGCCGATGCCCTTGCGATTGATCACGCTCTCGTCGAGGTCCCAGGTGACCGAGCCGAACAGCGACCAGTATTCGTTGACCTTCACCGAACTCGCCGACTGGATTTCGTCGTTGCGTTCCGTGAAGCCATATTCGGGCTGGGCAGCGATCTGCGAATAGGTCAGGCTCGTCTGCAGCTTCTCGTTGGAGAACGAGACGTTCGCATCGGTCCGGCGCAGCGCCAGGGTCCGCTCGTCGAGCCGGACATTGGTGGCGACCGACATGCCGTTCGGCATGTCGACACCGGCCATGCCGACGAAATCGGAGACATCCGTCTCGAGGCCGGAATCGGCTCCAACCTTCACGAGATCGTCGGTGGCAAACGAGTTCAGGCCGGCGATGTGGTAGGACTGGCCGAAAACGCCGCGGACGCCGAAACCATTGTCGAAGGAGCCGGTATAACGCAGGCCGACATTGGCGCGGGTGCCACCCTCGACGCGGTCATAGCCGGAGAACTTGTCGCGCTCGAACAGGTTCGTCGCGTCGAAGACGAAGCTCTGGGCGTCTTCGTTCGGCAGGCGGCCGGCCAACTGCTCGTCGTTGCGGGCATAGATCTGCGCGATCGGCTCGATGATGTGGCTGCTGTTGTTGGTGGTCAGCAGGACCGGATAACGGGCTTCGAGGCCTGCCGTCAGCATATGGCGGGTTTCCGCCGTCTCGATGGTGAAGTCGCCTGTGTAACCGACCGGCGTGTTCACATCGAGGCCGAAGGCGTCGCCCCGCGCGGCGAGCAGCGGCGTCAGTTGCAGGCCGCCAGGAACGCTGAGGGTGCGCTTCCATTCGAGTTCGCCCGACAGGCGGCTCGATGTGCCATCGAGCCCGCGGAAACGCGTCAGATCGTCCACCCCGTCGCCATTGGTATCGACGTCGAATTCGTCGGACTTGAAGCGCGACAGGGCGGTGAAGTTCAGGTTACCCGAGAGCTGGCCGCCGGCGATCGGCTCCGGCGCATAATAGGCGTAGTCGACGGAGGGCAGCACGGTGGGCTGCTGCTTCTCGGCAGTGTTTTCGGTATCGGCGTCCTGGACGTCGAAGTAGTAGCCCCGCATGTCGAACGAGTTGCGCTTGCCGAGACCCGTCAGGTAGACCTGATTGGTATGGGTCGTGTCGTCCAGGCCCTCGAGGCTGTAGGTGCGGGCGAAATTGTTGTCGCTCTGGAACATCACGTCCCAGCCGAAGGTCCAGCGCGGATTGATCTCGAACTTGCCTTCCGAGGCGACCATGCCGCGCAGGTCGCGGTTGGCGTCGCTCGTGCCGGAATCGAAGCTCTCGCGGTGCAGCTGGTCGATGCCGGCGGCGCGCAACGAAGCCGTGCCGTTCTCGAAGCGTTGGCGGATTTCCGCTTCGAGCAATACGCCCTGGCTGGTGAAGCCGGTCGCCTTGACGGTCGCGTCGCGCTGGTTGGAGATGGCGAAATAGTAGGGAACCGTAAGCCCGAAGCCGAGGTTTTCCGAGGTTCGCATCTCCGGGAACAGGAAGCCGGACTTGCGCTTCACCGTATGGTCGGGGACCTCGATCGCCGGCAGGACGGCGATCGTGCGGCCGAACAGCTCGAAGCGGGCCTTTTCCAGCCGCACGGTATGCTTCTGACCGTTCTGGATCACGCGCTCGGCCTTGACCTGCCAGAGCGGGGGGCGTTCCGGATGATCGGCACAGGGCAGGCAGGCGGTGTAGACGCCCTTGTTGAGAATCATGTCCGTGCCGTTCACACGCTCGCCGCTTTCGGCGGCGAGGCGGGTGTTGTCGGTCGTCTCGATTCGGAGCGCCTTGACGAAGCCGTCGGCGAAGTTGTCGGTCACGTCGAGCGTATCCGCATAGATGCGGTTGCCGCCCGGTTCGATCATCTCGATGTTGCCGGTGGCCGTCATGCGGCCGGACTTCTGGTCGTAGACGACCTTGCGGGCAACCATCTGGTAGCCGCCGTAATTGATCTGCACGCCACCGACCGCCGTCACGCGTTCGGCGTCACGGTCATAAAGCAGTTCATTGGCTGCCAGCAGGAGTTTTGCATCTTCGGGAATATCGGTCGCAAGCGAGGCGGCCGGCTGGCTGTCCTGGGCGCGTGCGACGACGGCCGGCGACACCAAAGCGCACACGGCGACTCCCGTCAGCAGGGCTAGGGCTAGCCTTCTGATATTCTCGCGGTCACTTACCGCCACTAACCATCCTCCTGATGAAGCAGGATTGTCGCTCCCAGGGCCATCGCCACGACGACTGGAACCCAGGCCGCGACGAACGGCGGTACGACACCGCTGCTTCCGAATGCTTTTACAAGCACGGTAACCACATAAAGCACGAAGCCGGACAGGATTCCACCCAGAATCACCGAGCGCGACTGGTTGAACCTGCTGAATTTTAATGAAACGGTTGCAGCAATCAGCGTCATTGCGACCAAAAGGAAAGGAAGAGACAGCAGGGAATGGAACTGCGTTTCGAGCGCCTTGGTCGACACGCCGAACGATCTTGCCACAGCGATCTTTCGAGAAAGCTCATAAAAAGCAACGGTCTCCGGTTGCGCCAGACGTTCCTGGACGAATTCCTGTTTCAGATTGGTACTGACTTTGGCTGTGGCGAGCCTTGTGGGTACCTCACCGGGACGGGTTTCGGTCACGTCGGTAAGCATCCAGTAACCATCTTTCAATTTCGCCGAGTGCGCATCCTGTCTCAGGATGATGCGACCGTCGCTGTCGAAATGGATCAGGACGGCGTCGACGAGGAAGGTTCCGTCCTCGAGAACCGTCTCCGCACCGATGATCACGTCGGCCTTGCCGCTGATCTGGCGCAACCACGGCACCGCGTTGGAGGACGGCCGCGCCCCGCTCTCCCGCGAGCTTGCTTCGATCTGCAACGCCTGCCGCTGTCCCCAGGCGGCGAGCGGATTGACGACGAAGGAGGTGGCCAGTCCGACGAGGAAGGCGCCGAGGATGAACGGCGTCATGAACTGCCAGACGGAGATCCCGGCCGCCCGCGCCACCACGAGTTCGGATTTCCGGTTGAGGGCGATCAGCGTCGTCATGCCGACGAACAGCGTGATGAAGGGCATCGTCTGCTGCAGGATGAGCGGCAGGCGAAGAGCCGTTAGCCACAGAAGGCCCCAGACTGAAAAGACGCCGCGCCCGGCAAGCCGTCCGGACGTCTCGCTGAAGTCGATCAGATAGCCGATCGCAATCACACCGGCGAGGAACCAGAGCATCGTCGTCACATAACGGCGGAAGAAGTAGCGGCCGAGTGTGAACATCATGGCGCAGACCCCTTGCCGGATGATTCGCGGCGGGGGAAGTAGGCCGACATCGCGCTCCACAGGCGTGCGCCCGCATGGCGGAAGATGCGCGGGGGGCGCAACTGGCGCCCGCTGAACAGCAGGAAGGCGGAAAGACCACCGCCGATGAGCGGCACGGCGTAAACGAGTGGCACATAGACCGCGTCGCCTTCGGCCAGCTTCACCGCGTAGTTCGACAGCCAGTAGAGCCCGAGCGCGATGGCAAGCGACGAGGCCATCGGATGCAGCCGTGCTTCCCGGTGCGAGCGGGCATTGCCGCAGATGACGAGCGAGATCAGCGCGAACACCAGCGGCATCGCCCAGGTGCTCATGCGGCGATGCAATTCGCTGCGGTATTCGCCGCCGTTTTTCTGCACGTCCGGGTCGTTGGGATCGGGATTGAGCAGGAAGGAGAGGTCGCGGTCGATCGCGTGCAGGCGGGCCTGGCTGCGCGTCTGCGACAGATCCGACAGATCGAAGGAATAGGAATCGAATCGCACGATCGACACTTCGCCCTCGGGCGTCTTGCGCTGTACCTCGCCGTCCTTCATCACCAGCGCCGTTCCGCTCTCGTCGACCGCACCTTCGCGCGCATAATAGATCAGCGAATAGGCGGGATCGCGCGAATCGGCGACGAACAGGCCGCGCAGCACGCGACCCGACAAGCGCTCGGAAATCTGCACGTAGAGACCGTCCTCGATACGGCGGAAGCTCTTCTCCTCGATGACCGTGGACAGGAGGTCGGCATAGGCGGCCGCAATCATCTCGCGGGTGCTGACGCGCAGCTTCGGCTCGACGAAATTCGCCATCAGGAAGGAAAAGACGCTGAGCAGGGCGGCAGCGATCAGCAGCGGCCTGGAGATCGTGCGGCGCGGCGCTCCGGCCGCGTCGATGACCGCAAGCTCCGAATCATTGTTCATCGCCGTCAGCGTCTGCGTAATGCCGATCACGAGCGCGAACGGCAGAACGGCCGGTATGATGGTCGGCAGGATCAGCGTCGCAAGCTTCATGAACGAGCCGACCGACTGGCCGCTGTCGGTCACCAGATTGATTCGCGCCAGCACCTGCGTTGTCCAGATGATCGCCAGCACCGGCAGAAGCGCGGTGAGGAACATCTGGCCGACACGCCGCAGGATGTAGAGTTCGAGAAGCTTCATGCCATTCCCTGGGAGCGCGACGACCGGATCGCGCCCGCGATTGAGGATTGGCTCTCTCTACGACGCTTGCGGCTTTTTGGCGACAGCGCGCCCTCGCTTTTCCTGCGTGTCATGCTGCGTTTTTCCGCACTCGCGTTATTTCGAACACGGCCACGACCAGGGCGAAGACCACGGGTGACGACAGCCAGCCGAGGACCACGTCGGAAAGATAATGGCCCCCGAACGACAGGCGGAAGGCCGGCGTCACCAGCGAGACGGCGATGATTCCGGGCGCCAGCGCAAGGCGGAGCCGCTCCGGTAGCAGCGGGATCAGGCAGATCAGCCATCCCGCGCCGGCGGCCTCGCCGGAAATGAACGAGCAATTGTTGTCGCACTGGCCGGAGAACGATCCGGCCGGCATGAAAGGCAGGTCGCCGCCGAATATGTCGGTCTTGCGGCCTCGGGCGGCCGGAATAGCTCTGGCAGCAGGTTGACGAGCACGTAGGGGCCAAGGAAGAAGGCGATCAGCGACAGGCCGTAGCGGCGCACCTTCTGCGGCTCGTAGGTGGCGCCGTGGTGTTGCAGCGCCATGACGAGGGCGATCAGCACGACGACCGCCGCCGCGGACGGCGCATAGAACAGCACCTTGCGCAGGAAAAGAAAGAGGCCGTCCAGCCGGTAGGGGAAGTCGCCGCAGACCACGCCCTCGGCGGTCCCGTCGGGGCAGGCGGTCTTCTCGAAGAAGGCAGCGCTCGTCGCAACGTCCAGCGACGGGAAGAAATGGAAGATTGCCAGCAGCAGGCACCAGAGCGTCAGCAGCGCGAGCGCCAGCACGCCGGCGCGATAGGCGTCCGCGTCGCGACGGATCGCTTCGATCAGGGCTTGGCGGTCGGGCTTCGGCAAAGGCGGTTCCATCTCAAGAGGCCTGGCCCCGCCGGGCCGGCGAGGGGCGCGCGGAACCTATCCGCAGTCGCCTTCGCCTGACAAGAGGCTGCGCGATCACGTTCCGTCCATCGGGGATTGTCTCGCGACGTCATCCGGTTTTTCTTGCCTTCGAGGCGGAAAAGGAGAAGATCGCGGTCCGCATCTTTTCTCCCTTCTATCGTCCGTTGGAGTCTCCATGACCGGCAAGATCGACATCAGCTTTTCCAAGTCCCATCGTGTCACCGGGGGTGTCGCCATCCTGCTGAAGACGGTCGAAGCCGAGCTTCCGGCCGGCGTCGCCGACGCCGATCCGGCCGGCATCTTCGGCAACGCTGCAGGTCGCAAATTCACCGGCAAGTCCATGTCCGTCCTCGACGTCGTTGCGCCGCATGGTTCCGAGGCCGACCGCATGGTCGTCGTCGGGCTCGGCAAGGCAGCCGCGCTGACGGCGCATGACTGGCTGAAGGCCGGCGGCAAGGCCGCGGCTTCCCTCAAGGGCGCGGACAAGGCCACCGTCTTCCTTGACGTTCCCGGTCTGGAAATCTCGCCGAAGGCCGCCGCCGATTTTGCGCTCGGCATGCTGCTGCGCGCCTACAAGTTCGACACCTACAAGACCAAGAAGAAGAACGACAGCAACGGCGACGACGAGGCCAACGCCAACGACAAGGACGTGAAGGTCACCATCGTCACGGCCGACGCCTCCGCGGCGAAGAAGGCCTTCGCCGATGCCGAGGCCGTGGCCGAAGGTGTGGTTCTTGCCCGCAACCTCGTCAACGAGCCGGCCAACGTGCTCGGCCCGGAAGAATTCGCCGATACCGCGAAGAAGCTCGAGGCGCTCGGCGTCGACATCGGAGATTCCGGCAAAGGAAATGAAGAACTCGGCATGGGCGCGCTGCTCGGCGTGGCGCAGGGTTCGGGGCGTCGCCCCGCTGAGTCATCATGCAGTGGAAGGGCGGCAAGCCAGAACAAGCCGATCGCCTTCGTCGGCAAGGGCGTCGTGTTCGACACCGGCGGTATCTCGACTGCCGGCCGCCGGTATGGAGGAGATGAAGGGCGACATGGGCGGGGCGGCTGCCGTGACCGGCCTGATGCACACGCTCGCTGCGCGCAAGGCCAAGGCCAATGTCGTCGGCATCATCGGCCTCGTCGAGAATATGCCCGACGGCAATGCCCAGCGGCCGGGCGACATCGTCACCTCGATGTCCGGCCAGACCATCGAGGTCATCAATACCGATGCCGAAGGCCGCCTCGTGCTCGCCGACGCGCTCTGGTACTGCAATGACCGGTTCAAGCCGGAATTCATGGTCAACCTCGCGACCCTGACCGGTGCTGTGCTGGTGGCGCTGGGCAACCTGCATGCCGGCCTGTTCTCCAATGACGATGCGCTTTCGGAAAAGCTGCTCGCCGCCGGTCTTGCCACCAACGAGCGTCTCTGGCGCCTGCCGATGGGCAAGGACTACGACAAGATGATCGACTCGAAGTTCGCCGACATGAAGAATTCGAGCGGTCGTCATGCCGGCTCGATCACCGCCGCGCAGTTCCTCAAGCGCTTCGTCAAGGATACGCCCTGGGCGCATCTCGACATTGCCGGCACGGCCATGGCCTCTCCTTCGGATGAGATCAACCAGTCCTGGGGCTCGGGCTTCGGCGTGCGCCTGCTCGACGAGCTGGTTCGCGCCAACTACGAAGCGTGACGCTGGAAGGGGCAGGGGCCTTGGCCGAGATTCTCTTCTACCATCTGACGGAATCGAAGCTCGGGGATGCCCTGCCGCCGCTTCTCGAAAAGAGCGTTGAGCGCGGCTGGAAAGTGGCTGTCCAGACCGCCGATGCCACTCGCCGCGATGCGCTCGACACGCATCTGTGGACCTATCGCGACGACAGCTTTCTTCCCCACGCCACCGATTCCGTCGAGGAGGCGGAGGGCCAGCCGGTGCTGATCACCACCGAACAGGACAATCGCAACGGCGCCACGGTCCGCTTCCTGGTCGACGGCGCCGAGCCGCCGGAAGCGCTCGACTACGACCGCGTTGTCTTTGTCTTCGACGGCCATGACCAGGAACAACTCGAAGGCGCCCGCGGCCAGTGGAAAAAGCTGAAGACCGAGGGCCACAAGCTCACCTACTGGCAGCAAACGAACGAAGGACGCTGGGAAAAGAAGGCGTGAGCGCGGTTCCGGCGACCCGTCGGCGCCGAGGTCGTGTGCGGCTGGCGGCCTACTTGTGTTTGACCGTGTCGCCGACTCGCGGTCGGGCAAAGGCGCTGCTGCTCAACTGGTAGCTGTCCAGGCCCGTCACCTGCGACAGAAGCGAGGTGAAAGTGGTGGTCATCTCGAAATTCACCACGGTCACGACGATCTGCACACCGGGTTCCTTGATCGACGACGGTATATCGACCGGGGACTGTGCGCCGGCGCTGAGCGCATCGGTGTTGTAGCCGTAGGACCAGCTGACGGTCGCCTTGCCCTTGCTGTCGACGTCGAGCACCGAAACCACAACCGTCGCGGGATCCGCGACGAATGGCTCAAGAATGCTGGTTGCTCCATCAAGGAGCGTCTTCAGTTGCTGATTGGACCAGTCCGGCTCCTGCGTGACGATGTCGCTCGTGGTCGTCGCGATCTGGTTGACGCGCCTGTTGACCATCAGGGCCTCGCCCAGATCGAGCGTTGCGGCAAACAACACGACGATGAGCGGCGCCAGAAGGGCGAACTCAAGACCGGACAGGCCGCTGCGGTCCCGCAAGAAGTGTCGGGCAAGCATACGGGCTCGCGGCGTGGAGCGGAGGCCTCGGTGGATGGACTTGTCGGGCATGGTCATTCGAAAGGCTCGTTTCTGAAGAGAGCCGAGGCCGCCAGGGCGTAGGAGCCATCGTCGAGGGTGTGGGCGTCGACCCCGGCAAAGGCAAGCACGCTGTCGAACGGCAGGAAGGCCTGGATCAGCATGTAGTCGCCCGACTCGCCCGCCGAGAAGCTCTCCTCGACGGACATCTTGCCACCCTTCACGGCAGACACGTAGTTCACCGAGGAAAAGTCGGCCATGGCCGTCGTCTTGACCAGCAGGTTGTTCTCGCAGTCGAAGGCGAGCGACATGTTTTCACAGACTTTGGACTTGAAGGTCTCAAGGCTCCAGTTTTCGGTGTTTGCTTTGCCGGTTCGCACCTGCCGCGCGGTCATCTGCAGGGCGGCATCGAGCGAACTGTCGATGAAGAACATGAACGCCACTTCGAGAATGGCGAAGATCAGCGTGAAGAACGGCATGGCCATCAGGCCGAACTCGATGGCCGCCGCTCCCTCTCTATCCCGGATCAGACGCCGGCTCACTCGCATGGCGTTCTCCTCAGTTCGTCAGCCGCACTTTGGCGACGTATTGCTGGAACAGGCTGGAGAGGCCTGCCTCGATCTCGGCGGAGGAATTCGCTTGCAGAAACAGACCCTTGTTGGAAGCGCATGTCTCGAGCGCGGTGGGGACGTAGGCCACGCGGGTGGTGTTGTTGTAGTTGGAGCCGAACGTGCCGGCCCAGGCGCTCTTGAAATTGCTGGATGACATCGTCTGGCCCACCGTGGCATTGTACCCCCAGTCCCATGTCATCGGCAGGTATTCGGTGTAGAGCACGCCGAAGCTCGCCTTGAGATCCTTGATCGGCTTGCACCAGTCCGGATTGAGCGGCGTCACATCCTTCTGCAGCGTGTCGGTGGACGACGGGAAACGAATACCGTAGCTGGTCTGCAGAACCCAGTTTCGCTCGGATTGCACGCCGTCCGTGAGCATGAGCACCAGCTTCAACGGCGAAGCGGCGGTCTTTCCGTCGCCGGCAGTGCCCACCAGCTTCTTCAGCGCAGTCATCGAGTAGTCGAAATAGGTGGCATCCTCGGAGGTCGCGCTGGTCATGCCCTTCTTGTCGTTGCTCAGCACCTTGCGAGCGGTGGTGGTCGAATAGGTCGGCGCAAGCACTTCCGTGGCCGTTTTGCCGACGGTATAGAAGCCGATCTTGATGCGCTTGTGTTCCGTGTCGTAGGTGTCGATCATGTCGAGCACCTCCACCACGGCGTTCATGGCGACATCGGTGCGCAACTGCACGCCCATGGCCTTGGCCAGCGCATACACGGTCGAGTAGTTCTTGTTCTTGTATTTGAAGGTCGCGCCCTCGGACGTGTGGCAGGCAAAGGCGCATCCGGCCTGCGAGCTCAGCAGCGCATTCTGCCCGGCGGTGGTCGCCGCCAGCAGCATCGAGGCCGACTTGTCGAGCACGATATAGACATTCATGTAGGAGGAGCCGGGACCGGCGACGGAGGAACTGACGCTCACGTCGACGCTGTCGATGTCGGCAACCCTCAGCAAGGTGGTCGGGACGGACACCCTGGCCTGCGCGGTGACCTCCTGGCTGTTCGTATCGATGTGGATATCGCTGAG
>JAHRYZ010000425.1 GCA_020621905.1 Rhizobium sp. | reverse complement strand
TGAAGGCGGATGCCTCCTGGTTCCGCTCGATCGTCGCCGGCGTCGTGCGCGACCAGACGGTGATCGATCCGATGATCGCCAAGGCCTTGCAGGACGACTGGGCGCTGTCGCGCATCGACAGCACGGTCCGCGCCATCCTGCGTGCAGGCGTCTTCGAACTGCTCGAGCGCAAGGACGTGCCGGTCCCGGTCATCGTCACCGAATATGTCGAGATCGCCCGCGCCTTCTTCGAGGACGAGGAACCCAAGCTCGTCAACGCCGTGCTCGACCGGATCGCCAAGCAGGTCCGCGGCCCCGCCAAGAAATAATCTCAAGGATCAGGACATGGCCGCTCACGAGTCGCAAGGGTTGGACGGCCAGCTTCGTGCGGCCAAGCGCAACGTGTCGATCCTCACCGTGGCCCAGTCGATCCTCGGATCGGCGGCGCCGTTGAGCTTTTCTGTCGGCGGTCTCGCCGGCTTCCAGCTCCTGGGTGCCGACAAGTCGCTCGCGACAGCGCCCTTGACCGGCTTCAATGTCGGCGTGGCGCTCGGCGCGATCGTCGTTGCCGCCGCGTCGCGTTTCCTCGGCCGGCGCGAGAGCTTCATGGTCGGGGCGCTGATGGGAGCCATCGGCGGTTCCGTGGCGGCCCTCGCACTATTCCGTTCCGAATTCTGGCTCTTTGCCTTCGGCCTGATGCTGATCGGCCTGTCCGGCGGCTTCACCCAGAAGATCCGCTTTGCCGCCGCCGATGCCTCGCCGAGCTTCTACAAGGGCAAGGCCATCTCCTGGATCCTCGCCGGCGGCATCGTCTCGGCCATCGTCGGCCCGCAGCTGGCGATCTGGCTCAAGGACTGGATGGAGCCGGTGACCTTTGCCGGCGCCTTCATGGGTCTCGTCCCGCTGATGCTGCTCGCCATCGTCGTCCTGTCCTTCCTCAAACTGCCCGACACCTCGTCGAAGACCGCCGGCAGCGAACCCGCCCGCCCGCTGCGCGAGATCGTCATGACGCAGCGATTCGTCACCGGGATGATTTGCGGCATCAGCTCCTACGCTCTCATGACGTTCATGATGACGGGTGCCCCGCTCGCCATGGTCGTCGGCTGCGGCTTCTCCTCCGACCTCGCAACGCTCGGCATCCAGTGGCACGTGATCGCCATGTTCGCGCCGAGCTTCTTCACCGGCATGCTGATCACCCGTTTCGGCACGGAAAAGGTCGTCGCCGCCGGTCTGCTGATTCTGATGAGCTGCGCCATCGTCGCCCATATGGGGGTCGAATTGTGGAACTTCTGGCTGGCCCTGGTGCTGCTCGGCATCGGCTGGAACTTCGGTTTCATCGGCGCAACCGCCATCGTCGCCTCGAGCTATCGGCCGCATGAGGCCGACAAGGTCCAGGGCTTCCACGACATCATCCTGTTCGGCACGGTGGCCCTTTCCTCCTTCTCGTCGGGCAAGGTCTTCTCGGCCTTCGGCTGGTCGGTGATGAACCTCGTGATCTGGCCCGTGACCTTCATCTGCCTGATCCTGGTCGTGCTGCAGATGCGCGCAGCGGCCCGCAAGGACCGCGCCTGAACCCGTCCGGCTGCGACACCGCCGGGGCTTGACGTTAGGGAATCCGCAACGCAATCTCGCCGCAAGTCGGGCAGCTTCCGGAGGAGGGGCCGAGCCTGACGTCACCGCCCGCGGGGAGTGAGGCGCGGGCAATACGGGAGGTATTGCGAATGACAGTGCTTTTAGGCGTCATATTTTGCGGTTTGCTGTCGGTGGCCTATGCAATCTGGGCGACACGCTCGGTGCTGGCGGCCGATCAGGGCAATGCCCGCATGCAGGAAATTGCCGGTTATATTCGTGAAGGGGCGCAAGCCTATCTCGCCCGCCAATACCTCACCATTGCAATCGTGGGCGTCGTCGTCTTCGTGGGTGCCTGGTTGCTGCTGTCGGCGACGGCAGCGATCGGCTTCCTCATCGGTGCCGTTCTGTCCGGCGCTGCCGGCTTCATCGGCATGCACGTCTCGGTACTCGCCAATGTGCGCACCGCCCAGGCGGCATCCCAGAGCCTGG
>JAHRYZ010000005.1:24311-43282 GCA_020621905.1 Rhizobium sp. | reverse complement strand
TGTCCCTTCTCCCCGTCAGAACGGGGAGAAGGTGCCGGCAGGCGGATGAGGGGCAGCGACACAGGCCGCAACAAGAGGCCTCTTCCTAATGGCCACCTCTTCCCCCCTCGACCTCTCTCTTGCCCTAGTCATGGGAGCGTCCTCGGCCGGCCAGTGGCTGACCAGCCTGCCGGTGGCGATCGGGCTTGGCGGCGGCGCCGTGCTGATGATGCTGCGCCATTCGACGCGCGCCCATCCGTTCATCGCCATTCCAGGCCTCGCCCTCATGGTGCTTGTCGACATGCTGCTGCTCGGCCGCGTCGTGCTCTACGGTCCGGTGACGATGATGATGGGCCGCTGGCTGCCGCCCTTCGGCATCGCCTTTACCGTCGACCTCACCGGCGCGCTGCTGGCGCTCGCCGCCGCCATCGTGGCCCTGGCCGGCAGCATCTATGCGCTCGGCGACATCAGCCAGAGCGGCCGGCGCTACGGCTTCTATCCCTTCCTCATGGTGCTGATGGCCGGCGTCTCGGGCGCCTTCCTGACCGGCGACATCTTCAACCTCTATGTCTGGTTCGAAGTGCTGCTGATCTCGTCCTTCGGCCTGCTGATCCTCGGCTCCGAGCGCGAGCAGATCGACGGGGCGCTGAAATATGCCGTGCTGAACCTGATCGGCACGACGCTCTTCCTCGTCGCCGTCGGCTATCTCTATGCCATCTTCGGCACGCTCAACATGGCCGACATCGCCAAGAAGGCCGGGGAACTGCGCGAGACCGCGCCGCTGATGACGCTGGGCGCGCTCTTCGTCTTCGCCTTCGGCATGAAGGCCGCCGCCTTCCCGGTCAATTTCTGGCTGCCGGCCTCCTACCACACGCCGCGCATCGTCGTCTCGGCGCTGTTTGCCGGCCTGCTCACCAAGGTCGGCGTCTATGCCCTGCTGCGCACCATGGTCATGCTGCTGCCGGTCGAGCGCGAGGCCCTGAGCCTCGTCATCGCCATTGCCGCGGCGCTCACCATGGTGCTCGGCGCCATGGGCGCGCTTGCCCAGTCCGACATCCGCCGCTTCCTCGGCTTCGTCGTCGTCTCCGGCATCGGCTACATGCTGGCGGGCGCGGCGATCGCCGGAACGGCGGGGCTGTCGGCGGCAATCTTCTATGCCCTGCATTCGATCGTGCTGATGACCGCGCTCTATCTTCTGGCGGGCGAGGCGGCGCGGCGCGGCGGCTCCTATCGTCTCGAAAGCCTGTCCGGCCTCTGGGCCGCCGCGCCCGCCTTTGCCGGCCTGTCGCTCGCCCTATTCTTCGCCGGCTCCGGCCTGCCACCGTTCTCCGGCTTCTGGCCCAAGGCCATGCTGGTCAAGGCCTCGCTCGACATCGGCGCCTGGTGGCTGGCCGGCGCCATCCTGGTCTCCGGCTTCCTCACCACCATCGCCTTTGGCCGCCTCTTCCTGCTCGCCTACTGGCGTCCCGCGCCGATGGTTATTGGTAAAGGTGGAGAAGCGGCAATCCAAACCGCCGCGCCCCGCGCCAGCCGTTCCGCCATGCTGCCGATCCTGGCGCTGACCGCGCTGGTCGTCTGGTTCGGCCTCTTTCCCGAGCCGCTGATCGACCTCAGCCAGCGGGCGGCGATCGGGCTTGCCGATCCCGCCGCCTATCTCCAGTCCGTCTTTCCGGTGGGAGGCCAGCCATGATCCTCTATGCCATCAACCTGCTCATGGCGATCGTCTGGGCGGCGATCACCGGCAGCGCCTCGCTGCACAACCTGATCTTCGGCTTCGTGCTGTCGACGCTCACGCTCGGCCTGATCCGCGAACAGATCAACGGCACAGGCTATATCCGCCGCGTGGTGAAGATCGCCGCGCTTGCCTGGCTGTTCTTCGTCGAACTGGCAAAATCGGCCTGGAAGGTCGCGGTCATGGTGGTGAGCCCGAGGCTCGACATCGAGCCGGGCATCTTCGCCTTTCCGCTGACGGTGACGCGCGACTTCGAGATCACCCTTCTCGCCAATCTCATCACGCTCACCCCCGGCACGCTGTCGGTCGACGTCTCCGACGACAAGAAGACGCTCTACGTGCACGCCATCGACTGCGCCGACCCGGAAGGGGCGCGCCGCGACATCGCCGAAGGCTTCGAGCGCAAGATCCGGGAGGCCTTCGCATGATCGCGCCGGAAAGCATCATCCAGGCCGCCTGCAACTTCGCCCTCGTCGTGCTCGGCATCGCCTTCTTCCTCACCGTCTACCGGGTGGTGAGGGGGCCGACGCTGCCCGACCGGGTGCTGTCGCTCGACATGCTGGTCGGCATCGCCATCGGCTTCATCGCCGTCATCGCCATCCGCACCGGCTATACGCTCTATATCGACATCGCCATCTCGCTCGGCCTGGTCGGCTTCCTCGCGACCGTCGCCTTTGCCCGCTTCATCCTGGCGCGCGGCCTGGTGGGTGAGCGGCCGCTGGAAGACGGTCCGGTGCTGCGCACCGAAAAGAGCAAGGGGAAGGGCGGCAAGAAGGCGAAGGCCGCGACTGCAGCGGCCGCCAAGGGCAAGACCGGCGGTTCGGCCGGGGGAGGGCGAAAGAAATGATCGCTTACGGCATTGCCCTCTTCACCGCACTTTTGATCGTCGTCGGCGCACTCTTCGCGCTGGTCGCCGCCATCGGCATCAACCGTCTGCCGGACCTCTACACTCGCATGCATGCGGCCTCCAAGGCGGGCACGGTCGGCTCCGGCCTCATGCTGCTCGCCGTTGGCCTGCATGCCGGCGACCTTGCCACCTTCAGCCGGGCGATCGCCGGCTTCTTTTTCTTCATCCTGACCGCGCCCGTCTCGGCCCACCTGCTCGCCAAGGCGGCGCATCAGGTGGGTTACAGGCTCTCGCCTGTCTCGGTTCTCGACGAATTGAAGGGCAAGGACGGTTCGGTGCCCTGAGTCGCCCCGGCAAGTACATCTGAGCTGGAACCCCTGATTTCCCGGCATTCTGCGGGCATTTCGCAGTTGCAGCAAGTCATGTCCGTGTCTTCGCCGAACTAAAGAAGGACGCGGCACCCCATATTTGGGGAAAAATATTACGTGGATTTTTGACGGATTGATGATAACGAGTTGATTGAGCACTGATGCTGGAGACTTGGTTTCTCTCGCGCCCAGATCCCGATCGAAAGTTGTATTTGCAACTGGTTCAATGTCTCGGGGTTCGGTCGGGAGGAGGTGGGAATACAGCATCTGCCGGAACAAATTCCAGAGCGTACTGCCGGGATCTAGGGGTGGATCCCAAGTCGGCGACGACAAGGCTGGCGCAATGGCCTTTGTTCCTTGGCTTTTTCGATTGGTGCCGGCCGTTCAGCCGGTGCCTGGCAAGCACATTGGAACAGGAGTCTCGAAATGACAGAAATCGTCAACGGCGCCGGCCATGACCTGCTGGTCGAACTGACCGCAGACATCGTCGCAGCCTATGTCAGCCATCATGTAGTACCGGTCGGCGACCTCGCCGGCCTTATCTCCGATGTACATTCGGCCTTGAGCAACACCTCTTCGCCGGCCCCGGTCGTCTCCGTGGTGGAAAAGCAGCCGGCCGTCGCCGTGCGCAAGTCCGTGCAGGACGACCACATCGTCTGTCTCGAATGCGGCGGTGCCTTCAAGTCGCTGAAGCGTCACCTGATGACCCACCACAATCTCGGCCCGGAAGAATACCGCGACAAGTGGGACCTGCCGATGGATTACCCGATGGTCGCGCCGGCCTATGCCGAAGCGCGCTCGCGCCTCGCCAAGGAAATGGGTCTCGGCCAGCGCCGCAAGCGCACCAAGTGAACAACACCTGACGCCGCGCGATCCATGGCGCGGTCGATGTCAGTCACGCAGAACCGGGCCTTGCGCCCGGTTTTTTGTTGGGGAGAAGCCCGTCGGCCCGTTCCGCACCGATGGCACGGCCACGCGGAACCACTCCGTCTCGCCTCTGAGGCATGAGGAAATAAATCCCAATTATATACTTGACGTACCAAGGTGCAAAATGGATACTGATTCGCGAGAGGCCGGCATTGACAATGCCATCCGCACCGTAGCGAGGATGCTTTCGGAGTGGGTGGACGGTGATGGTGAGCTAACTACTGATTTTGCTTCTAGAATTGTTGTTGCTGTTTCTGAGCGTATCCGTGAGCCGAACGGCTCCAACCCAACAATTGAGAAGCGAGTTCAGCAGCTTCGTCGTTTTGGCGCAAGATCGCGTCAACCGTGACGGTTACTGGCTTTTGTTCGAAGTCACCGGATGAGTGGATTAGGCGGATAAGAGAGGCTTCTCCTGTGCCAGCCGCATGATTCACGACCGCGCCGTGGATGATATCGTGCCGGAACTCGGAAGCCTTTAGGACCCTATCGAGCAAGGTTTGATAGTACCCTTTTGCTTCGTCGCTCATCGGAAGTGAGCGGAAGTGGTTGCGCAAGTATTTGACTTTGACCTTGAGCATCCTTGGGCGTTCTGGCTCATTGACCAAGTGCTGTAGATTGACGTGGATGAAATCGACCATAGTATCGATGCCTAGTTCCAGAAGGCCCCACGTCACTACCAAGCGGCCGATGGACGCGAACAACGCTTCATCACGCAGATTGGAATGTTCATCCATGCCAGACACCGAAAAGCAGGTTGATGAAAACAAGGGCGACGACGTTTTGAAGCGTATGCTCAAGACGCCGCCGGACCCGAAAACCACTCCCAAGCCTAAGCCTGGGAAGGGTAAGGAGGAACATAGTAACGATTGACCGGTTACGGTTACTGATCGTTGCAGGGAGTTTTCGTATGTCTTCTGAGGTCAGTTTCGATACCTTCACGCAAGGACAAGTGCCCGGGGACGTGGAGGGTGCAGAAGTGAGTGGCCCCGGCGGCTCGAATGCGCTCCCACTTATGGTGAAGCACCAAGCGCGCGGTGAGACGGTCGTGGAAGCTTTCTGTTTCACCGATATATACCGCATCCCAGTTCCAATTCGCGGCGAGCTTGCACGCGATGTAGACGCCGGGCCTGTGGAGATAGACAGTGCCGATGGGGTGGAGTTGAAACGCATAGGTAGCGCTACTTTGGCCTCTCCAATGAACAATGGTTGGGGATGCCTGGTCCGCTACAAAGCGTTTCGGTAGTTCCGGAAGTCTAGCCATATAAAAAAGTCCTTATGTGTTGCCAAAGGACGACTTGACCACTCTTCCGGGAGGATTACAGTCTGAATTGCGTTCATATCGAGCCGTCCAATGGCTTGGTTACGTTGACGGCGGCGAACTTCCGATTCGCCGCCGTCACCATTGGAACGTCTTTAAGTTGAAAAGCGCAAGTGTGCTTGCGTGCTACACCCGCTATTCACAGGCGCTTCTTGTTCTTTCTTCGCACACGCTGGAGCTTTCGAGCCTTCTGTTTAAGCGTAAGCGGCTTCGTCAAACCGCCGATAGGTGAGGCGCTTGCCACGGGCTCCAGCAATAAGCTGTTCGGCGCGTTCTGCATCTGAGATTTTCAGAGCGGTGCGGCGGCTATAACGGAAGTCAAATTCGGCAAGGTAACGGTGAAGGGGAGCTTCGCCGCAATGCAGAATACGCCAACCATACCGCGCTTGAAGACAGAAAGCGCCTTCAATCGTATTAGGTGGATAGCCATCGCCCTCGGCGGGCATATTCCTTCGCTGAATGCTTTGTCGTCTTGTGGGCTGCGTATTCGCGCAGCAACCGTGTAGAGCTTTTTGTCCGTATAGAGGTTGGTATCGCGGGACACGTTGGTAACGAGAACTTCGCGCACGCTGTCCTTCGTCGCATTGTTCATGTGGAACATGCGGGATTTGCCGCCGCGCTCGACCAGACCGACAACGGTACGCTTTGCAGCCGGTCCACCCTTGCCGCGCTTCGTTGCCTTGGGGTTGGGCTTCCAGTCGTCTTTCTTGCCAATATAGGTTTCGTCGGCTTCAACGGTCTTTCCTTCGCCGCCAAGCGGGCCGGAGGACTTCACGTCTTCCTTCATGGCCTCACGAATGCGATGCGCCATGAACCAAGCGGTCTTGTAGGTGACGCCAAGCATACGGTGGAGCTGGTGGGCTGAAATGCCCCTTCGATGCTGCCATAAGGTGAGCGGCCGAACCACTTGTTCAGGCGATCTTGAACGCTCGAACACGGTACCAACGGTGCGGTGAAGGATCGCGGCAAGCGTTACACTTGTAGACGCCTGGGCGAGTGGACTTGCCGGTGAGCTTGGTAATGGTCGGGTGTCACGGTTGCCCGCAAAGGGGGTGGGACCGTTCGGCCAGTGGATGGCCTCCAGATGCTCGCGGCCTTGTTGTCGGTGAATTTCTTACAGATGCCAAACAAGCTGAGGCCTTCGTTGGATTGTTTGTACAAAATCCATCGTGGTACGTCATATATAGTGGGAAATAAATCCCATAAATATCTGTTCAGAACAGATAACAAAACAAAACAATAAACATCGAAAACTTGCGCTTCAACATCCCGTCTCCTCGTTAGGTGTATGAATTAATTCTATCTATCGGGGTGATCATATGCCATTCGAGACAGCCAATTCCCCCGTTCCGGACCCGGCGAGCGCAGCGCCCGGCCCCGCCGTCGTCCGTTCTTCGGCCGCGTCCTCCGGGCTCAGCGAACGCCGCATCGTCTGCATGGTGGTGCGCCAGCTGACCGCCGAGCTCCTCGGCGTCGTCGGCGATCGGGCCGAGGTGCGCCGGGCGCGGCGCCGCGCCAGCTGCCATGTCCGCCAGATCTCCATGTATGTCTGCCATGTCGCGCTCTCCATGCCCTATGGCGAGATCGCCGAGGCCTTCGGGGTCGATCGCACCACGGTCAGCCATGCCTGCCACGTCGTCGAGGATCGCCGCGACGATGCCGCCTTCGACACCTTCGTCAGCACCGTCGAGCGGCTGGCCGAGGCAGTCTGCATGATCGCCGGGAGGCCGGCATGAGGGCAAGGCGGACAGCGCCCGCCGAGCGACGGCTGCTCCTGCGGCTGTTGCGGCTCGCCCTGCGCGGCCCGCTCGAGGTTTCGGCCGGCGCGGGTGGCGGGTTCTGCCTCAAGGGTGCCGACACCGCGATCGCCGACGTGCCGGCGGGCCTGCTGCGCGAGGCGGTGGCGCGCGGCCTGATCGTGCGCGACGGCCTGAAGATCCGGGCGGGCGAGGGCACGGTCACCTATCTGCGCCGCGCCATGGCCGAGCCGGGGGATGAAGCCTTTCTCGGCAGCACCGCGACATGGCGGTGGAGACGCTGGTGGAGGAGGGTAAGCGCCGCCCGGTGCGGCGAAACCTCGCCGATCGCCGCTTTCCGGCCTTGCCCGGCTGAAGGACCGTTCGGGCGCCGCCTACCACACGGTGCCGACGCGATCGCCGCCGGCGAGCGGCTGGCCGCAGACTTCGGCAGCCGGCTTGCAGCCGCGCATCACCGCCGCCTGGGAGCCGCGCCTCGCCAGCCGGGTCAGGGCACAGCCCTGCCGCAGTCGAGATCGCCGATTCGGCGCTCACTGCCCGCGCCCGGGTCAATGCGGCGGTCGAGGCGATGGGGCCGGAACTGTCCGGCGTGGCGCTCGACGTCTGCTGCTTCATGAAGGGACTGGAAACGGTCGAGCGCGAGCGGCAGTGGCCGGCCCGCTCCGCCAAGCTGATGCTGCGCACCGCGCTGATGGCGCTCGCCCGCCACTATGCTCCCCCGCCGCCGCCGGATCACGGCCGTCGCCGGCATCATTGGGGAGCCGAAGGTTTCCGCCCGGAAATCGGCTGACGGGACCGGGCCGGTCCACGGGGAGGGCCGGCCGCATCGACATAAGGTGCGGATGTCTCGCCGGTATCGCAAAAGCGGGGCCGTGATCCGGCATCAATGGATGTGTTTCAATCTCATTACATGCTAAAGAAACTATAGGTGCTGCCGGGCGAGCGAATCGTGCCTGCGGTCGCAAGTTGCGGTGCGCCGACGCCCATTCACTCCGCACACTGCCGAAAGATTTCCATGCGGTTTAGAACTCGATCCAACGCCCCAGGCCCGTCGCTGGAGTTCCTGATGATGGGTTTCGTCGTGGTCAGCGCGTTCATCGGGCTTGTCATGGCCTATGTGCTGATCAATGAGCGCGGCAGCGCCTATGAGAGGGCGCGGCTGACGAATGCTGTCGAGACGCGCATGCACGGTGTCCAGACGGCGGTGGCGCAGTCCCTCAACCGCGAGTGGCGAAATCTCCTGGCGGTCCGCGACCAGTTGGCTGTGCGCCGCCCCGAGGACCTGCAATTGCAGCTGGACGCGCTCGTCGGCCAGGGCGAGGTGGTCTCCTGGGCCGGCTATGCGCAGAGCGACGGCACGGTCGTGGCCGCGTCGAACGGACTCCTTGTCGGGGCGAGCGTCGAGGCGCGTCCGTGGTTCCAGGGCGGTTTGAAGGGCATGTTCGCCGGGGATGCGCATGATGCTCTCCTGCTCGCACAGAAGCTGCCGCAGCCGGCGGACGGCACGTCGCTGCGATTCCTCGATTTCGCGGCCCCTGTCCGGGATGCCGACGGGTCGACGATCGGCGTGCTGGCGCTGCATCTCAATCTCGCCTGGGCCCAGCGCCTGCTCGACGAATTGGCCCGGTCGATGGATCTGGATATCTTCGTCGTCGGCGCCCACGGTTCCGTCGTCGCCACCTCCACCGGCGCGCAGCCGGAGACCCTCGATCTTCCCAGCTTCCGCATGGCCCGTTCCGGTGCCTCCGGCTCCGGGGTCGAAACCTGGCCGGATGGCCACACCTATTTCACCACCACCGTTCCGGAGCTCGCCTATGCCGACCTGCCGCGGTTCGGCTGGAACATGGTGGGCCGGATCGACGGCGAATCCGCCGCCTTGCCCGCGCGGGCCGTGTCGAGGGACCTGCTCCTGCGCCTTCTCGGCTTTGCATTGATCCTGCTTCTGCTCACCCTGCTGTTCATCATCGCCTTCATCCGGCCGTTCGCCGC
This sequence comes from Rhizobium sp., assembly GCA_020621905.1. Classification (GTDB taxonomy): domain Bacteria; phylum Pseudomonadota; class Alphaproteobacteria; order Rhizobiales; family Rhizobiaceae; genus Allorhizobium. Next base: position 34,365 of record JAHRYZ010000005.1, on the reverse strand, counting down.
GCTTGCCCGCAATGCGGTGGAGATCGCCGAGGGCAAGGACGTCTATCCCCTGGAAAGCCACAGGACCCGGGAACTCGGCATGATCGGCGCGGCGCTGGCGCATCTGCAGTCCGCCGCGCATCACCACGACCACCTCGAACACGGGGACCATGGGAACCATGGCGCGCACGGGGATCGCCGGATCACCGATGTCCCAGACGAGACAGCGCCGCTGCCAACACGGCGGACAGGCGGGTGGAGGTGACGCTCGGCACCGAGCCTTGCGTATAGAGCCGCCGCAGCAGCGCCTCGTACTGATGGGTGTCGAGCTCCAGCGACAGCACGGCGCCGTCATTGGTGGCCTGTAGCACGAAGGCCTTCATCTCTCCCATATCGCGCAGCTTCAGTTCGATTTCTTCGCCCGGCTTGAGCCGGACGCCGCGAATGCGCGCCGTCCCTTCGGTCAGGTCCGTCAGCCAGACGCGCTTCAGCCGGCCGTGGGCGAGAATGACGCAGCGCTCCGGATGATCGGCCAGATGCTGCTCGACCCTCGGCAGTTCGACGCAGACCACCAGCGTCACGCTGAGGATCAGAAGGTTGTAGAGGGTCCAGGACAGAATGATGAACTTGCCCTCGCCGGCATCGTTGAAGGCGAAGTCGTCGAAGGCGATGCCGATGACCAGGCCGAGGATCGTCAGGACAAGCAAAGCGAGAAAGGGCGCCATCATGCGCCACTGGATGACGACCTTCGTCCGGTCGCCGCCCTTGGCGGTGACGCTGAAGGGATGTCCCCTCGGGCGGAAGAGACCGACGATCGCGGCGCGGGTGATCGGGATCGCGCCCAGCAATTGGCTGACGTCGTTGACGACGGGGACGATCAGGCCGGAGGAGACGAAATTCAGGGCGAAGAGCACCCATAGATAATAGGGCGCGAAGTGGATGATGACATCCGGCACGCTCGCGTCGATGACGATCACGTTGAAGAACCAGTAGAGCAGGGGAAAGGTAATGCTCACGATGCGGAACGAAAAGGTCGTCCACCAGACCAGCACCGAATCGATGACGCTCCAGCGATCGCGCAGCCTCAGGCGGTTTCCGGCGAGGGGGCCGACGCGGCTGCGGGCGATCTGCATCAGGCCGAGGCACCACCGCGCGCGCTGCGTGACATATTCCTTCAAGCCCTCCGGCGCCAGGCCTTCGGTCAGTGCCTCGTTCAGGTAGACCGTCCTGTATCCCGCTTCCTGGAGGACGAGGGTCAGCATGAAGTCCTCGGTCACGCTTTCGGTGGGAAAACCCCCGACCGTCTCGATCGCCTGCCAGCGGACGATGGAGGAGGTGCCGCAGCAGAACGCGATGCCCCAGGCGTCGCGACTCGGTTGCAGGTGATCGAAGAAGAAGCGCTGCTCGTCGGGATAGGACCGGCTGAGACCGAGATTGTGCTGGATCGGATCGGGATTGAAGAAATGCTGCGGCGTCTGGACGAGGCCGACGCCGGGATCGTGAAAGAGCGCCAGCGCCCGGGAGATGAAATCGGCATGGGGCACGAAATCGGCATCGAGCACCGCGATGAAATCCGGGGGGCGGGGATCGGCCGCGAGAACGCCGAGCGCGTGATTGATGTTGCCCGCCTTGGAGCCCTTGTTGTCCGGCCGCCGCAGGTAGCGGACCTGCTGGGACCGGCAAAAGTCGCGCAGCCAGTCGCGCCGCCCGTCGTCGAGCACCAGGACCTCGCAGTTCGGGTGATGGCTTGCCTTGGCGCCGACGATGGTCCGCTCGAGCACGTCCCGCTCCTCGTTATAGGTGGCGATCAGGATCGCCACTTTCGGCGGATGCGGATCCCACCAGGCAAGATTGCGGTCCGCCTCCTGTGAGCGCGACCTTGTGCGGCTGAGAATGGCGAAGGCGCTGAGCGAGGAGAGCCCGGCGGCGGCCTCGGAGGCGAAGAAGGACCAACTGAAGAGACAGTGCCAGGTCAGGCCGAACGGGGCGAGCGTCTCCGTCGCGCGCCACCACAGATAACGGAGCGTGAGCAGGCCCGCGAGCGCGAACAGCCCGATCCTGTGCCATCTGTTGGCAGGGTCCAGCACTTCGTCGAGCACGAGGGCCATGCCGAGGAACAGCAGCGCCAGCATCACCGCGGACTGCAGCTCGCTGCCGTAGAGCAGTCTCTCCATGGTCAAGTCCAGAGCCGCCGGAGCCAGTCCAGCGGCCGGTTCTCGAGGAACACCCGCCCGGTGCGGCCGATCAGGCAGCGCAGGCTCTCGTCGTCGCGCAGGGCCGGCACGTCCAGGGTCACGTCGAAACGTCCGAGGTGCCGTTCGCTCGGGGCGATCGCCAGATTCTCGTAGACCGAGGCCGCCCCGGAGCCGGCGAGGCGGGTGACGGTCCCCTGCAGCAGGCGGCTGCTGCCGTTCATCCGGAAGGAGGCGGAACTGCCGAGCCGGATGCCGTTGAACACCCGTTCCGTCACCGACAGGGTGACGACGGCGGAATCGCAGTCGACCAGCCGCAGCAGGTTCTGTCCGCGCTGGACCGTCTCGCCCGAGATCGCCAGATAGTCCCAGACAAGACCGGAGACATTGGCTTCGAGGGTCGCGGAGGTCAGGAGATTGACGCGCAGCCGCTCGGTGCGGATGCGGGCCTCCAAGGCATTGAAGATTGCCGATTGCGCCTCGGCATTCGCTTCGATCTCGGCCTTGCGCGCCTGAAGCTCCGAGATCCTCTGCCCGGAGGCGGGGGTGTCGTTATAGCCGTCGCCGAGAAGGATGCCGCGCTCGGCGGCCGCCAGATTGATGCGGGCGACGCGACTGGTTTCCTCGGCGTTTCGCAGGTCGAGCGCCGCCACCTCTTCGGCCGACTGCGCCTCGTCGAGTGATTCGCCTGTCCTTATCCCCTGCTTGCTCAGCCGTCTGGAACGCTCGAGGCCGAGCCGGGCATAGCGCAGCCGGGCTTCGGCGGCGGCGCTGCTGGCTTCCGCGCTCTGCACCAGGGCGCGCAATTGCGCGATCCTCTCCTTGCGATGGGCGCTGGCCTGCGCGCGCAGGTCTTCGATCGCATCCTGGAGCGACCTTCGGGTCTGGGCCAACCTGTCGATCTCCGCCAGGACCTTGGCTCTCTCCTGGATGAGATCCGAAAGCCCGATATTGTCGACGAGCGGATCCGAGAGTGCCCCGAGCGCGTCGCCCTTGCTGATGCGCGCCCCCACCGGGCGGGCCACGAGACGGACGGTGCCGGCGATCGGTGCGCGGATGGAGGAGAGCCTCGCATTACAAGGCGTCCGACTGACACCCGCCGTCTGCTCCCGGAAGATGACGAACACGGCGAGGATGATGAAGCCAAGCCCGGCGAAGATCTTGATCGCCTTCATCTCGAGCCCGGCTCCGCGGGCTGCCCGGATGTCGGACGGGACACGGCGGAAGGGCGTTGATGCGTATGCGCATCGCCCATGCCCCTGACGGCCAAGACATGGCCTTCGAGATTTCGGCCCATCATGGACTCCTGTGTTGTGGCGAGGAGAATCCTACCACGACACATCCGAGCGTCAGAGATACGCTGCAACTGAGGGTTAATATGGGCTTAACGGTTTCGATCGAACAGGCGGCCGTTTCCGTCGATCGACGAGGGTCGTCGGCGTTCGGCGACACCGGCGTCTGCGCCGCCGCAACCACCCGTTTTCAGGGCTTTCGGCGGGTAGGGGCGTGGCGGCGCATTGCGCCGCCTGTACCGTCACACCAGGTGGCGCGCGGCTTCCTCGCGGATGCGCTGGATCATCGAGCGCAGGCCGTTGGCGCGCTGGGCCGAAAGATGCTCGATCAGTCCGAGCCGGGAAAAGAGCTCGATGGCGTCGAAGGCGACGATCTCCGAAGCGCGCTTGCCGGAATAGGCGGCGAGCACGATGGCGACGAGCCCGCGCACGATATGGGCGTCCGAATCGCCGGTGAAGTCGATCACCGGATCGGGGCCCTGATGCGGATGGGTGGAAAGCCAGACCTGGCTGGCGCAGCCCTTGACCTTGTTCTCGGCCGTTCTCTCCGCCTCCGGCAGGTCCGGCAGCGCCTTGCCGAGCTCCATCACGTAACGCATCCGGTCTTCCCAGTCGTCCAGGAAGGCAAAATCCTCGGTCATCTGCGCAAGCGTCGTCATGGGGCGTCATATCCGGTTTCTGCAATCGTTTCCGGTATAGGCGATCCCGTTGGCCATTTGAACCTTTGCCGGCGGCGAAAAGTGCCGGGAAAAAGAAAAGCCGCGAGGACAAGGGGTTCCTCGCGGCTCGGCAGTAGGCCGAAGTTTCCTGTGGGACAGGCAGACAGGCAACCGAGCACCAGGCCGCCGAGGCGGACAGAGGGTGCTCCGATGCAAGCGGTGTTCCAGGGCCGGCGCGCGGCCCTGCGGAATTTCATGGGGCGCCGCGCCGTGCCTTGCGGCTTGAGAGGGCGGTGCCGGCCTCGGTCTCCTTAGGGCTTCGGCGGCGTATAGGGTTTCGGGCCGTTGCCGGTCTTCGGCTTGGGCTGCGGCACGACCGTGCCGGTGGTGACGACGTCGGTTGCGGGCTCTGCCTTTACAGGCGCGGCATCCGCCGTCAGTGACGGGCGGGCGGGCTTGTTCTCGGCCGACGCCTCGTCGCCGTCGTCGGAAAACTGGCTGTCGAGGATCTGGTAGGCGACGAGCGCCCCTTCGCGGGCCCGCTCTCCCAGCGCCTGAAAAGTCTCGGCGCCCTTTTCGCAGACGTCCGGCTTTTCGGTGCAGATGGCGGAGAGATACTGATAGGCATCCGTTGCCGCCGCGATCGCGTCGCCCATTTCAAGGCGCGGTCCGCCGGCGGTGTCTTCCTGAGGCTGGCTGCTGAAGAACGACAGCACCACCAGCGTCATCGAGCACCAGAAAGCTCCTTTGATCAGAAACCACATCGTCTTCACCAATCCCGTTTTGCCCGTCCCAATCCCGTTCTTCCGGTCATTGTCGGGTCGTGCCGGGTTGTCTCCCGGACTTGTGAGGGCAAGCTACCGGCGGGGTGCAAAGATCGCTTTGCAAAACCCGCTCGGATTTGTCTCAAATTTGAACGAACGCGCGTCAGCGGCCGCCTGTTTGGCATTTCAAACTTAGGGACTGGCGTTGCATAACTGTGGCGGCGGCCTGGCAATCCACCGCTTCTTGGCCCGGGGCTTCGACACAAATCTTAACGCAATCGGGAAAACACAGACAAATCCGCCGCTTACGCCCCATTAACCACGTTCGACAAAGCCCGGCGGAAGTGTCCCAAACTGGGCCCTCGGCGGCCTTTCCGGGGCTCCGGAAGGCCTTGCCTTATCTTTTCCTTAAGCGCATCGGCCCTAAGGTCGGGCTCTCGAAATCGAACCGTTTCGCGGATTTTGGCGTGCAAGTATTGCGTAACATGGCTGACAGGGCGAAAGCGATTCTCGATCGCGCGGCCGACCGCTGCCTGGCGTCGAATGGCGGCAGAGAACCGGCCGATCCGCGCGAGATCGCGGTGCTGCGCCACCTCGCCGCCGGCTTTGCCGTGATGCTGTTGGCCGTTCCACTGGCGCTCTCCTTCTATTATGGCCCGGCCGTGGCACTGCCGCTCGGCTTTGCCGCCGTCGTCTCGCTCTTTCTTCTCTGCGCCGTCGCGCTGATCGCCCTTCGCCGCGCCACCTATCCGGCCGCCGCGAATGATGGCGCCGACGCTGAAATCCGCTCGCCCTTCGATGTCTGCCCGGGCCTCCTGCTCGGTCTCGACACCGCCGGCAATGTGCGCGAGGCCGGCGGCCGCGACCGCGAGATGTTCCTGTCCTTCCTGCGCGATCCCTTCGGCCGTCCGTTCGCCGAACAGGTCCATGTCTCCGACCGCATCGCCTTCGTCCAGGCGCTCGACGAACTGCGCCAGGGTGCCGATGCCGTGGTCATCGACCTGCGCCTCGACCGCCCGGTGATCGGCATCGACCAGGCCCAGTTCATGAACGTGCGCATGGACATGACCGCCACGCGCCACCCCGACGGCGAGCTGGCCTTCGTCCATGCCCAGTTGCTCGACATCGCCGGCGAAATGTCGATCCGCAACGTCGTACTGGAAAAGGAAGACGAGGCCGTCGCCGCCCACGAGGCGAAGTCGCGCTTCCTCGCCGCCGTCAGCCACGAGCTGCGCACGCCGCTCAATGCCATTCTCGGCTTCTCCGACATCCTCGCCGGCGAATATTTCGGCAAGCTCGAAAACGACCGCCAGCGCGAATATGTCCAGCTCATCCGCCAGTCCGGCGCCCATCTGCTCTCGGTCGTCAACGCCATGCTCGACATGTCGAAGATCGAGGCCGGCCGCTACGAGCTGATGCTCGAGCATTTCGTCATCGGCGAGGCCGTGTCCGAATGCGAGCAGATGCTGTCGCTGCAGGCCGCCAGCAAGGGCGTCACGCTGACCAGCCGCATCGCCCGCGGGCTCGGCGAGGTGGTCGCCGACGAACGCGCCGTGCGCCAGGTCTTGATCAATCTCGTCGGCAATGCCATCAAGTTCACCGAAGCGGGCGGCTCGGTCATCATCGATGCCAGCCGCGACGGGCGCGACCTGAAGATCGTTGTCTCCGACACCGGCATCGGCATCGCGCCGGAAAAGATGGCCCTGATCGGCCGGCCCTTCACCCAGGTCCACAGCGACCTGAACGCGCCTACGAAGGCTCCGGCCTCGCCTGTCGCTGGTTTGGGCTTGACGGCGTTGCTGGCGGACTTTGATGGCGCATGCCGGCGGGCAATTGGGGCCGTTGCCTGCCGGCCGATGGTCGGCGCCGGGGAGGCCGTGACGAGCAAAACAGCGGTCGAGTTTCCGCCGCGGTTGAAAGCCGGACAGGCTGGTCGCGATGAGAGCGAAAGAAAGACTGGCATGACGAAGCCAAAGCGAAAATCGCCTGAGAAGAAGAAGGCCCCCCCGCGGTGGCCGCCTTCTGCTCGCCGGCGCCGGCGCGCTGGCACGCCTGTCGGCCGTCGTCCGCGGCCGGGGGGCCTTGCGGCCTTCCGTCGCCTCGGTTTCATCGCCGCTACCGCCCTTGGTACCAGCCGGGCCAGCATCCTCGCCGATCTTCTCGACCCGCGACACCAGCGATTTCAACGCGCTCGCCGGCGTCACCCGCAATGCCAGGCTCGAGCAGGACCCGGCCACCGTCACCACCTTCAAGATCGAGCGCGAGGATGCCGGCGCTCCGGCTTCCGTTTCGCCGGCCGGCGAGCAGGCCGCGACCGCCCCACCCGCGACCGATGTGGCGACCACGACGGCCGCCACAGACACCGTCGCCGTGCCCGACAATGCCGCCCTCGTGGTGTCCGTGCAGAGCGAGCTTGCCAGGCTCGGCCTCTATGACGGCGTCGCCGACGGCGTGATCGGCCCGCGCACCGAGGCCGCCATCGCCGTCTTCCAGCGCTCGATCGGGGTGGAGGCGAACGGCCTCGTCAGCCCGGAACTGCTCTCCGCCCTCAAGGTCGACAGCCGCGTCACCGCCGCCGTGCCGAAGAGCCGCCCGGCCGAGGATCTGAGCGCCCCCGCCGCGGTCGCCGACCCGGTCGCCGCCGCCATCCGCAATGCCTCCAAGGTCGTCGTCACCGCGCCGACCAAGCCGCAGGGCACGCGCAATGCCCTCCGCCCCGCCGTCGCACCGCCGGCCGCCCTTCCGGTCTCGCTGCGCGGCACGGCGCAAGATGCGGCGCTGATCATGGAAATCCAGCGCGGCCTTGCCAACATCGCCTATACCGATGTCAGCGTCGACGGCGTCGCCGGCGAACAGACCCGCGCCGCCATCCGCCGCTTCGAGCGCCACTACCGCCTGCCGGAAACCGGCGAGCCGAGCGAGACCGTGCTGAAGAAACTCCGCGACATCGGGGCGCTGTGAGGCCCCGGACGCGGCCCGCCGCGCGCCGGCCTTATCGTTAATCCGCAATAGACTACATTTGCGATTCCTTAACCGTGTTGCGTCACAATCGCGCATTCCCGGGAGAGGAACTGCAATGAGTGCACAGACCAGCCTGGCATCGCCAGAGGAATTCATCGAAGAGCCGCCCGCCGAAGAGCCGGCCGAGGCGCAGGCGCGTGGCGCCGACGCCGAAACCCTGCGCCGGATCGTCAGCAAGCTCGCCGACGAGGCCTCGACACTCGGCATCGACCTCGTCGACATCGCCGGCGCGATCCAGGACGTCGCCGCCATGTCGAAGCGCCACGCCTCGACCTTCGACCAGGTGACCCGCACCGCGCTCTCCATCGCCGAAACCAACAAGACCGTCGCCTCGTCGCTGCGCGCCACCGACGAGACCGCCGTCGAGGCCCGCCGCATGCTGGGCGAATCCTCCGCGCGGCTCTCCGGCGCGGTCGGCAAGATCGACCTGATGGTCGCCGCCTCCCAGGAAATCTCGACCGAGATCGGCTCCTTCTCGATCTCGCTTGGCAATGTCGACAAGGTCGCCGAGGAGATCGGCTCGATCGCCGCCAGACCAATCTTCGCGCTGAACGCCGCGGTCGAGGCCGCCTGCGCGAAAGGGCAGGGGCTTCGCCGTGGTCGCCGAAATCCGCACGCCTGCTGCAGACTCGCAGACACCGGCTCGATCTGCAGACGTGAACGAGATCGCAGCAAGATCGGCCTGCCTGTCGGAGGCCGGCCGCGGCGCCGCAGCGCGCTCGACGTGCGCGAGACCTCGCAGGCGATGAACAGCTCGTTCGGCTCGATGGAACAGGTCATCACCCGCATCCTCGACGGCTCCTCCGTCATGGCCCGCACCACCGACACCGTCGACCAGCAATGCGCCGAATTCGTCGGCACGCTCAACGTCATGGCCGGCGAGGTGCTGGAGTCCGACACCGCCCTGCAGAATGCCGCAACCCGCGTCGACCGCGTCGTCGCGCTCTCCGAAACGCTGATCCAGCTCACCGCCTCGGCCGGCATCGAGACCGCCGACAGCCCGTGGATCAACGCCGCCCGCGATGTCGCGGCGCAGATCTCCGCCACCTTCCAGCGCGCCGTCGACGGCGGCCGCATCGGTTTGAACGCCCTGTTCGACCGCAATTACCGGCCGATCCCCGGCACCGACCCGGTGCGATGATGGCGGCGTTCGAATTCACCGACCAGGCCCTGCCGGGCATTCTCGAGCCGGTGCTGACGCTCTCCGACCGCATCGGCTTCTGCGCCGCGGTCGACACCAACGGCTACCTGCCGACCCACAACAAGAAATTCTCCGCCCCCCAGCGCCCCGGCGATTCGGTGTGGAACACCGCCAACTGCCGCAACCGCCGCATCTTCGCCGATCGCGTCGGGCTGGCCGCCGGGCGCTCCACCGCGCCCTTCCTCGTCCAGACCTATAGGCGCGACATGGGCGGCGGCAATTTCGTCGTGATGAAGGACATTTCCGCCCCGATCACCGTCGGCGGCCGCCACTGGGGCGGCCTGCGCCTGGCGATCCGCGTCTGACATCGCCCGCCATCGGCGCCCGGCGCTTCGCCGTCCGCCGATCCTCACCATGCCCTTGGCCGACGCCGCGCGAATAGGCCCGGCGCCGGCCGTCTGCCGCATGGCAGGGCAGTGGGGCAGGGGACCAGCGCCGCGCAACCGCCTTGGTCCGGCCACGATCTGTAAAGATTGCATTCAGCTTTTTCCGGTAAGTTTCCGTTAGCAATTCGCGCGCCCGCCCAAAGCGGCGCGCAGACTGCCGTCCCTGTTGTCTTGCGTTTCGGGTTCAAAATGCGTTTTTCGGCTGCACCAGCACTTCTCCTTGCCTGCCTGACCGTGGCCGGCTGCGTCTCCGGTTCTGAGCCGGAAAGCGTCCTGGACGGCATATCGCCGCAGCAGACGAGTTCGGTCACGCCGACGCCCTCCGGCCCCGTGCCCTCGGCCGCGATCGGCAAGAGCGGCCGGCTCGCTCCCATGGCAGCCCAGCAATCCGCCCCCGACGCCCTGCTGCAGGCGGCAGCCACCCCATCAGCGCCGCTTGCCGCGCCGTCCGCCCCGCTCGCCGCCGCAGCCCCGCACGAGCTCGCCTGGGCCGGCCAGGTGCCTGAGCCCGCGGTCTTCGCGCCGGCGCAGGAAACGCTCGGCATGGCCGTGCCGAACGA
>JAHRYZ010000005.1:0-24301 GCA_020621905.1 Rhizobium sp. | reverse complement strand
GCGCCCGGTCGCAGCCCTGATGACACCCGAGCCGCCGCTCGCCGCCGCTCCGTCGCAAAAGACGTCGCGCGTCTACAGCCGCCAGTTCCGCGACGCCAAGCCGATCAATTTCGGCAAGCAGTCGCCGAAGAAGCTCGCCGTGCACGGCGTCGACGTGTCGCGCTGGCAGGGCGACATCGACTGGGCGAAGCTCCGCACCCAAGGCGCCAACTTCGCCTATATCAAGGCGACCGACGGCGGCGACCATCTCGACCCGATGTTCAAGAAGAACTGGCGGCGCGCCAGGGAAGCCGGCATCAAGCGCGGCGCCTACCACTTCTTCTACTGGTGCCGCACGGCGGGCGAACAGGCCGACTGGTTCATCCGCAACGTGCCGCGCGAGGCGGGCGCCCTGCCGCCGGTCATCGACGTCGAATACAATGGCGAATCCAGCTGCAAGCGCCGCCTGTCGCGCGCCAAGGTGCTGGAAAAGATGCGGGTCTTCATGGACAAGCTGGAGCGCCACTACGGCCAGCGCCCGATCATCTACACCGCGCCCGATTTCTACCGCGACAACCTCAAGGGCGAGTTCTTGGACTACCCCTTCTGGCTCCGCTCCGTCGCCGCCCACCCCTCCAAGGTCTATCCCGGCCGCAAATGGCTCTTCTGGCAATATTCCGGCTCCGGCCTGTCGCACGGCGTCAACGAGAAGATCGATTTGAACGTCTTCCACGGCTCGGAAGGTGAGTGGCACAACTGGGTGCAGGCGCGGCCGAGCTGAGTTGGGGGAGGGAGAATCGTTTCTTTGCACGATGTGAATGGTGGCAGGGTGAGGCTCACCAGCTTCCATAGTTGACTTTTGTGGCAAGAAACGGCCACTCTCCGCGCCGGGTCGGGCCTTTAAGAAAGCATTGGATCCAAAGCCGCAAAGTCAATCGGGATGCATGCCGGGAGATCCTAAGTCGCTTGCTCGTTGTTGATGAAATCTCCGCGTGCGGCTTTCTCGTTGATGTCGCTAAATAGGTGGTCCCGAAAATCTTCGACACCCAAATGTTGCTTTGTGAAAAGCTTGTATGCTTCAAGCGCTAGGTCTTTGTTTAGCCGCTTGGCTCCGTCCACTCCCGCTTTAATTTCTCTTTGAAATACTCCTGCGTGGGTGGATATCGGATCTAGACCAGCCTTGTATCTGCGTGGGACAATTTGATCGTATATGCAGAATGACTGGTGGTCGCTCGCGTCCTTAATGCTCCGGATTTCTTTCGCCAGTGCGCTGCACAAGGCTCTGACCCGTCGAAAAGGCGAGTCGGGCTTTGATCCCAAGTTTTCCTCAGCCATACCAACGAAGTCATCGTTTGAACCAATGGATCGCATCACGCTCAAGCCCGTGGCGAACAGTTTCTCAAACGGCTGCTTAGATATGAGGTCTGTAGTCGGGTCGTAGTCGCGAGGAGAAACTAGCAGACGAAACAAGGTCTCCTCGTTGGCCACCGGCCCGGGGGAGTTGAAGCCCATCGAATAGACTTCACACTGGCAATTGGGGCAGATACCCTCCAGTTTCTTGGCGAGACTTTCGTCTAAGTATTCCTCAGCTAGGAGGCGCCTGCATTCTTCGCAGTCCACGAAGTTAGCTCACAGCAAAACGAGCGAGAAATTCCACCACAACTGGATCATCTGGCTTTCCAGCACACATTTGCGACGGCAGATTATCCGCTTTCCAGTAGCATTCGATCTGATTATCTGGGCTGAAAGTTATTTCCGCAAACACATCCTTTTGCGTTCCGTGGAACTCAATGACTGCCAATCCTTCATCATTGAGGGTAGCTAGAGCAGGAAGTTCAAAGGTGTGGCGCCCAATAAACGCAATTGCGTAATCAACGCTCATCTGCTGCGCTGCACGCGCACCTTCTCCGTCATGGTTATCACGCAAACGCCGGAGCATTCGAAATCTTGCCTTGATATGTTCGCGGCGCGCACCCAGACGAACTACGCGACGCTCGGAAAAGGCATCACTTAATGTGGCGGTGTCATCACTACTTGAAGTGCCGCTTTCGTCAGTCGCATTTCTGTGTGCGATTCCGTACGCAGATCGGATATCTGACACACTCTCAGGTGCAACGCTTCCATAGGGAATACACCAGGCAGAATCTGTTACCAATCGCCCCGTCGCGAACATGGTCAATCCTTCAAATAAATCTGCTTTGCCGCGTCGTCGCTGAGAATGTCAGCGAGGGCATTTTTCAACTCAAGGTGTTCTTCTTCAATGTCGGAAGAAAGCAACTGCAAGTCAAGTGCTACAGCGTTTTCTGCGCCTCCTGGATAACGATTCTCGCGTGCGGTCATAATGTTCACCCAGCGCTTGACCTCTCCGGTGTCGTTCTCCTCATCCACGGCGTCCACGTTGATTTGAAGCAGACGGTTCGCTGCGGTCAACCTTGGAAAGAACATACCTGTGTGTGAGTGCCACAGCTCACTCTTGTCCATTATGTGGGGAGAGAGAAACTCACTTCCATTTCTTAGCAGGCTTCTAGGTACGGCCTCGGCCGCCGGGCCGTCAAAATAAAAACGGTCCTGGTATTCGATACGAATAGAGCTGACTGCAATAATTCCGCTAAGAGCGTCAATGCAGCCTCCAATTATGTCAATTATTCTATCTTTTTGCCAGGTCCAGGAGATGTAATCCCAAGTCCGGTAAACAATAGAGTTTTCTTCGATCTGTACTTGTTCGCTTGGCATGCGACCTGAACGTTTCCATTCTCGCTCTCAACATGCCTGGAACAGCACCCCGCCAGATGTAATCTGCTTAGGAGGTAGAGGAATGCCTCTCTCGATTTTAAACTCATATGCTGTATTGGTTTGTTGACGATCCAGAAAGCCGTGCCGCTCCGCTTGCCCGCCGACTATGCCCAGAGCCTTTCGAAAAAGCGGCGCGGGAATTGGTTCGACAAATTTGATTGCCAATGCCATCACATTTATCGCGTGGTTTTCATGCAGTGGAAACCAACGGCCTACCATTTTCACCTCGCCCTTACCGATCTTGCCATCTTGTGCTTATTCAAAGCATTTGCAGATGCGAATTCCTGTGTCCTTGCTCGTCCTTCAAGAGCTTATCAATTAAGCATACAACACCGCGTCAACAAGGGCATGCAGGTTCACCAATTTTTTCTTCAGCGCGCCTAAGGATGTCGTCCGGAGCATGAAAAGTCCAGCGGCCATCACCCCACACCCGTCTTCCCCCCGTCATACCCCATCCCCATATAGAACCCCATCGTCCGTTTTCGCGGGCCGCGCCCTTGACGGCGGGGCCTCGTGGAAACATTGGTGGTGGCGGATCCGGTTGCGCTAAAAAGTGCTGCCGGGCCGGTGCAGCAAGGGGAGTGTCGGGGTGCAGTCTTTGAAGGGCAAGGGAAGTGACGGCGTGAGCAGGGCGGAGCCGTCCGGTCCGCCGGAGGACGAGCGCGCCTCGCTGGTCGGCCCGATGGCCGCGGCGCGCTGGCTGCTGGTCTTCGTGCTCTTGGCCGGCGTCTATTTCTTCCACGGCTTTCTCGTGCCGGGGCTGGCGGCGCTGGTCATCGGCTTTGCCTCCTGGCCGATTTACCGGCGGCTTCTCGCCGCCGTCAACGGCAACCGCACGCTCGGCGCCACGCTCGCCATCCTGCTCGTCATCTCCTTCATCGTCGTGCCGATCTCGCTGGCCGCCGCCTATGCCGTGCAGGAGGTGAAGATCTGGGCCGTCTGGGCGATCGAGGCCAATGCCGCCGGCGCGCCCGTGCCCTCGTGGCTCGCCGGCATCCCGATCATCGGCCAGTCGCTCGCCGAACAGTGGACGCGCTATTTGAGCCATCCCGGCGGGCTCGGCGAAGTGGTCCAGCTCACCAGCGGCTCGAATATCGGCAGCATCTATCGCGGCCTGCTGGTCGTCGGCGCCTCGGCCTTCCAGTGGTTCCTGACGCTGCTGTTCATGCTGATCTCGCTGTTCTTCGTCTATCGCGACGGCGAGCAGCTGGTCGCCCAGCTCGATCGGCTGGGCGAGCGCATCCTGCCGAAACGCTGGGAGCGCGTGTCGCGCATCGTGCCGCTCACCATTTCGTCGACCGTCACCGGCATGACCATCATCGCGATCGGCGAGGGCATCGTGCTCGGCACCGCCTACTGGCTGGCCGGCGTGCCCTCGGCCGTCACGCTCGGCCTCATTTCCGGCGTCATGGCGCTCATCCCCGGCGGCGCGCCGCTCGCCTTTTCGCTGGTCTCCTTCTACCTCATGGCCAGCGGCTCGCTGGTCGCCGGCATCGCGCTCTTGGCCTGGGGCACGATCGAGCTGTTCATCGTCGACAAGACGCTGCGGCCCCGCCTCGTCGGCGGGCCGATCAAGCTGCCCTTCCTGCCGACCTTCTTCGGGCTGATCGGCGGGGTGAAGACCATGGGCTTCCTCGGCCTCTTCGTCGGGCCGGTGCTGATGGCGCTGCTCGTCGCCATCTGGCGCGAATGGATGCGCGAGGTGAGCGCCGAGGAGGTGAGCCCCGAGGGGCTGGCGACCGAAACCCTCGAGCTTGCCGTGGCCGCTGAACCCGTCGAGCCCGCCGGCATCGCCGCGCAGCCGGCCCCCGCCGCCCGCCTCGCCGGCAAGCGCGAAAGCGTCTGAGCGGGCAGGCTTGCAAAGCACGACAAGGGCCGTCCGGACCAGCGCGGCCGACCGGGCCGTGCGCGTCTGCCCGGCAAGGGGGCAGGGCATGGGCACGGCCGGCGATGGCACATGGCCGGCTCGGCGGGCCGCCGGGCCCCGCCGTGCGGTCCTGGGGCGGTGTCAGGGGCCCGCCATTCCCATGCCCGCCCGGTTCGGCTAAGACACGCCCCATGCGTGTCCGTTCCGATCTTTTCGTCTCCGCCCTTGTCCGCCGCGTCTTTTCCGCCGGCGGCTTTGCCGCGGTCACCAAGAAGGGCATCGAGGAGGCGGGCGCCATCTATGTGCGCCAGCGTTTTCGCGACGGCAGCGAAACCCTCTACGGCCCGGCTCCCCAGGCCCTGGTGATCGACGAGGACCGCGACAGCCGCCTCTTCGAGATCCGCCTTGCCCGCGGCGAACCGCAGGCCATCGACACCCTGCTCGAGCGCGAACGCCGCTTCGATTCCGATTTCTGGGTGCTGGAAATCGAACTCGACGACCTCGGCCCGCTGCTGCCCATGGCGGCCGGGTGAGCGGCATTCTCCTCTCCCCCAGTGGGAGAGGATACAATTTCAGCATCTTAGCGTCAGCTAAGTGCTAGAAATTGTTGGTGAGGGGGGCTCTCTCGCCATGCCCCGCCCAACCCCCTCATCTGCGAAATCTGAGGTTTAGCCTTCGGCTAAGCCCTCGATTTCGCTTCTTCTCCCACAAGGGGAGAAGAAGTCGTCCATCACCGCATGCGATGCCGCAGGACCGGGCGGCTGCGGGTGTCGCTGGAAGGGACGAGGGTCGGGGCGGGGCGGGGGGTCGGCGTGTTGGCCGGCGCAAGGGCGGGGACGTCCTGGTCGGGCTGGAAGGTATAGCTGTCGGCGCGCCGCCAGGTCTCGATGCGTTCCTCGCAGTCGAGGGCGACGAGCCCGTTCCACAGCTGCTCGGCGCGGGTTGCGCCCGGCGCCGGCTTGGCGAGATGCGGATAGAGCTTCTCCAGCACGAACACCGCCTCGGCCGCTTCCATGCCGACGCCCAGAAGCGTGGTCGCCAGCTGCCGGCCGGACAGGTCGAGCAGGATGCGCTCGGCCAGCCACCGGCTGGAGGACAGGATGTCGGCGAGCGTCGTGGCGAAATGCGCGCCTTCGCGGTTGCGGGCGAAGCGCACCAGAAGCGCCGCCTGCATGGCGGTGATGGTGCGAAGCCCCAGCCGGTCGCTGCTCGGGCGGTTGACATGGGCGGCGAGCCTACGGATCTGGTCGCGCAATTGCTCCTCGCGCTCGGCGGCGCTGATGGCGACGGCGCCTGCGGCCGTATCGGCCTCGGCCGAAGAAGCGGCAGGTGCCGCGGACTTTCCCGTCTTGGCAGACCTGGCCGTCTTGCCGAGCTTGGATGTTGCGGCGGGAGCGACGGCGGTCTCCGCTGCTGCACCTGCGGCGGAAAGGTCCGGCGTTGCTCCGGCGGTCGAACCCGCCTCTGCCGTCGCGGCCCGGTCGGATGCGGCGGTTCTGGCCGTCGTCCGGGCCATGGCTTCGGCCTTCGGCTCTGCCTCGGCGGCGGGTGCTGCGGTCCGGGTGGGCTCGCTGTGGCGCAGGCCGACCAGCGTGTCGATCACGGTGGGCGACAGCTGCTCGCGCCGGACGATGGCGCGGGCGTGGTCGGCCCCTTGGGTGCGGGCGATCATGATCAGCAGGTCGTCGGAGAGACAGGGCGAGGAGACGAGGAAGGGCGCGGCGATCGAGATCGGCTGCGAGGCGATGAAGAGCGCGACGGCGCCCGGAACGTTGGGGCATTGCGACAGCGCCGCCACGGCCTGGCGGCGGGCTTCCTCGGTCGAGGCGTGGAACAGCGGCGTGAACAGTTCGGCGAATTGCCTGAGTTCGGATTTGGACGGGAAGGTAAGGGCTTCGAAACTCGTGACGGTCGCCATCAACACAACGTCCCTTTTCCTCACGCTCACCGGCTTTTCCAGCTCTCGAAACTGATCGATCACGACAAGACCCACACCTACGCAATACCTGATTGGCACACTGTAGAGGCAATTTGTTAGCAACCTGTTAACTAAGCTATGGCTCAATCGACAGGTAGCGAGGTGGCGCGGCGGTGATTCGCGTCGACCCCGCAAGAACCGCAGTTTGCGTGCCCTCGGAGGGCAGGACCCGACCCCCTCTTTGAGCGCGCAAGAGAAAGGCGCAGAATGGCTTCGGCCGGCGCCGGCCGCATTATGTCGCGCGGTCCGGCGGTCGGAGACTGCGCTGGCTCTTCCAGGCGAAGGGCAGGGTGAGATCGCTCGAACTTCATCCGTCTCGATTTTCAATCATGGAGACGAGAATGGCGGACATTATCAGGATTACGGACAGGCTTTCGTTCGGTGCGCGCGCCGTGCGCAGCGATGGTGCGGCGGCGAAGGTGCTGCTGTTCACCGGCATCCGCTACGAGCGGCGCGAGCCGCCGGCGAAGGCCGAGCCGCGGCTTCCGGCGCTGCCGCGCCCGCAGGGCGGCAAGGGCCAGGACAGCCTCGGCCGCTGAGGCGGGCCGAAGCATTGCCGACAGCCGGCGCGGGCCTTCCTGGCCTCAGTCGCCGGAAAGCGGCGCGCACACGGCCTCGTCGAGGAAGGCGGAGGCCTGGGCGGCAAAGCTCGGCGCCGGCACCATGGTGCGCAGCACGATATAACCCGTCGTGCCCCTGTGCTCGACGATGATCGACTGGGTCAGCGCCGCCCCCGGCGCCTTGCGGATCTGCGCCACCTGCACCGGGCTTGCCACCAGCGCATCCAGATCGCCGCCGACCGAGGTGCGGTCGTTCATCGAGAACACCTCGTTGGAATCCTGGTCGTAGACCGCCATCGACCAGAAGCTCGGCCCGGCAGGCGCCAGAAGCCGGATCGGCGCCAGCGTCAGGTCGAAATGGCAGACCGCCACCTTCAGGAACGGATCGACATTGGAAAGCCCGCCCGCATCGGCCCGCGTGTCGGCCCGGGCGTCCGAGAGGTCGGGCAGGCTGATGAAGCGATGCGACGGCCCGGTCATCTTGACGCGGGTGAAGGCGTCCTTGCCGGTGAAATTTGGCAGCGACAGGATGATGATGATGTGCAGCAGGGCCGCGCCGATCAGGCCGGTCAGCACCGCATAGGTCAGCCGGTTCATTGGCCGCATCCGAGGCTCTCCACCTTCGGCATTTCCAGCCCGATCAGCCCCGAACTGCCGGCCGCCGGCGTGTCGAGCAATGTCAGCACCAGCGAAAACGCCCCGGCATCGGGCAGCGCCAGCCAGTTCATCGGCTTGGCCGTCGGCGAAACCGTGATCTCGAACGAGCCGTCGCGATTGCGCAATATGCCTTGGGAATTGTGCGCGAAGGGCAGTTCGGCCCGCGTCTCGAGCGGTCGTCCGTCCGGACTGGCGGCATAGAGCGTCCAGAGTCTCGCCGTCGGCGTGCGCCCGACGATCTTATAGGTGCAGTTGGCGGTCAGTTGCCGTCCGCTCTCGTCGGTCGAGGCGGTGAATGTCAGCCCCTCGGCCGAACCATAGAGCAGCCGCCCGGCCTTGGCCCGGTGCGACTTGGCATAAGGATCGGCCCCGGCCGTCTGCACGTCGGGAAAGGCGCTCCACACGCCGAGCCGAATGGCGCCGAAGCCGGCCGACGCATTGAGCGCCGAAAGCGTCGTCAATATCCCCCCGCCAAAGGCGATGAAAAGCGAAACGGCGATGAGAAGGGGAACCCGAAACACGTGATGCCTTGAACCAGATTGCACGGTCAAACGGGTAGCACTGATTCCGGGGAAGGTGAAGGGTGAGGAATGGTCGGCGCAGCCGACGAAACGATCCAGCGAATCGTTTCGAACGACGAACGCCCGGAGCCCAAGCGAAGGGCCGGGGGCGGCGGCAGGCAGGCGGACGAGGAGCGGGGGAGACCGAACCTGGAGTTCGCGAATGACGCAAGAACCGCAAACATCGGCGGCCACGAGTTCGCCGCCGGTCGAAAGCCACCCCCGTCACCGGCCGTCGAGTCTCCGGCCTTGCCCCTCACCCTGACCCGACCGGGGTCGAGCCACGTGTCTCGACCCGTCCTTCGGACCCCCGTAGAAGGGGGAGAGGGGATGGCCCCGGCGGGGGCCGCATGTCCCTTCTCCCCGCGTGCGGGGAGAAGGTGCCGGCAGGCGGATGAAGGGCAGCGGAGACGCAACCCTTGACGCGCACCAGCCTTGATCGCAATGCTATCATTGACTACATTGCGATCATTGATGACAGAGGCAGAAATGGCGAGCATTACCATTCGCAATCTCGATGACGGGCTGAAGCAGCGTGCGGCTGCGCCGCGAGCCATGGACGGTCCATGGAGGACGAGGCGCGCGACATTCTGCGTTCGACGCTCTCGGCGGAAGGCCCGCGGCCTGGCAATCTGGCCGAGGACGATCCGGCAAAGGGTCGCCGCGCTGGGCGGCGTCGAGCTCGAGATCGCCCCCCGCGAACCGATCCGGGAAGCGCCGGTCCTGGGCGAATGATCGTACTCGACACCAATGTCCTGTCGGAGCTTCTGGCGCCGAGCCCTTCGCCGGCGGTTGTCGCCTGGCTTGCCGCACAGCCTGCCGCAGCGGTTTTCACCACGGCCGTGACCGAGGCGGAAATCCTCTACGGATTGGCGCTCCTGCCCGATGGCCGCAGGCGTCAGGCGCTCGAGACGGCCGTGAGACCGATCTTCTCCGAGGACCTCGCGGGCCGTGTGCTCGCCTTCGATCGCGAGGCGGCAGGAAGCTATGCGGTGATTGCCGCCCGTCGCCGTTCCATCGGTCGGCCGATCAGCCAGTTCGACGCGCAGATCGCCGCCATCGCCGTCTCGCGCGGTGCTTCGATTGCCACCCGCAATGTCGCCGATTTCGCCGAGACCGGTGCGCTCGTCATCAATCCCTGGGAATTTCGCGCATTCGATTAGCGCTTTTTAGCCGGCGAGGTGGGCGCATCGACGAGCGTCGGCCACGAGGCTGCATCCGCCGGGCGAATGGACCCCGGCCTTGGGGCGCTGCGGATGCAACATCTGGGCGCGAGCGAACCGGCGGCGCGCCGGCGCACCGTATGGCTCCCCATCACCCAGCGCCACGATTTCGGCTCCTGCATCGCCAATGCCGCCAGATCACCGTCGGTCTTCCCGAACAGCAGCCGGTTTACCAGGTGACGTGGACATTCCCCCGCCCACAACACCGCGCCCCTCATTACTCCCCACCGAAGTCCACCGGCCTGACGTCCTGGGCGCCATGCAGCACGCGCAGGATCACGATGCGGTCAGGATAGGTGCGGAAATAGATGCAGCGGTCGCGGTATGGCAGGCCCCGCAGGCCCTCGAGAATGTGGTCGCGGGGCGAGCCGGAGAAGTCGACCTCTGCGATCCATGCGATCTTGGCGGTCAGGTCCGCCAGGAACGCGCGGGCATAGTGCGGGCTGGTCCGGGCGATGTAGCGCCGAATGCCCCGCAGATCTTCAATCGCCAGCGGCGCGATGATCAGGCGTTTCGGTTCGATGGCTCCGGCTCTCCTCCATCACCTCGTCCAGGATTTCGGCACTCGAAGAATATGTCTTGCCGCGCCCTGCCGCAATCTCCGCATCGGCGGCGCCGACGTCCTGCCGCAGCGAGCGCATCTTGACCTCGTAATCCGCGAGCATGCGGATTCCGGCCCGGACCACTTCGGTTTCCGTGCCGAACCGGCCGCTTCGCACCAGATCGGCCAGAATGCCGTCATAGGCGTCACCGAGGGAAAAGGTCTTTGCGCGTGCCATGGGCTGGGCTCCTTCGTTGCCCACAATATATGGAAAAACACAATAGTTTTGCAATATGAATTGCGCGTGCCTTCCTCCAGGCACCCCATCACCCCACCGCGACGATCTCCAGTTCCTGCTCGCCCATCGAGACCACGTCGCCGACTTCCTTGCCGAGCAGAAGCCGGGCGACCGGGGAGACGTAGGAGATCGAGCCGGTCTTCGGGTCGGCCTCGTCCTCGCCGACAATGCGGTAGGTCTGCACCCGGCCGTCGCTGCGCGAGAAGGTGACGGAGCCGCCGAAGGCGACGCGGTCGCTGGCCTCCGGCGCAGGCACGAGCTGGGCGGAGTGGACGCGTTCGGCATAGTAGCGCAGGTCGCGCAAGGGGCCGGCCGCCTGGCGCCGGCGTTCGTTCACGTCCTCGATGGCCGTCGTCGCCTCATAGGCCGCGCGCGCCGCCTCGAGCTGCTGCTCGAGCGCCTTCAGGCCCGCCTCGGTGACGAGATTGGGATGGGGCGAGACCGGGCGGTCGGGCAGCAGGGTTTCCGCCGCCGCTTCGGCACTCTCTTCCTTGACGAAGGCAACGCTCACTCTGCAACTCCTCTTGCCATGCTGATGCGCCTGCCGGCATCGGGCGAAAACCCTTGGCCGCCGGAGCGCATCGAGAGACCATAGACCAACCGCCCGCCTTGATCCATCGCCGGCATCTGTCGCTGCAATCCATGATGGGCAGGCTTTGCCCGGATCGGGGCGCGGGGTGCGGGGCGCGGGGGCAATTGACGTCCGCCCGCCGCCGGACGCACGAGCCGGATCGTCCGACCCTCGGGGGCAAGCCCGCCATCCTCGAAAACGTGATTTAGAAATCGCTCAATAAAGCGCTATCCTCTGCTCTGTGAACCAACGGAGGAATGAGCCATGAAGACTCTTGCCTTGAGTGCCGCCGTGCTGGCGATGTCGGCGGGCTGGGCCCTGGCCGATTGCAGCACGCACACCACCAGTGCCGCCGTGAATCTCGACGGTCGGATGACGACGGCCAGCATCGTGCCGGATGCGCCGGCGGCGACCGAGGATGTCGTTCTGCTCAAGCAGTCGCGCCTGCCGGCGGAAGAGAAGGCCGCCACCGAGTAGCACCGGCCGCCGGCCGGGTGGCGGCGTCAGGCCGCGTTGGTCCTTGCCGGTTCGGGCGCCGGAGCGGCCAGCTGCCAGCCGTTGCGGCCCGATGCCTTGACGGCGTAGAGCGCCTCGTCGGCGGCTTGAAGCAGCTGCGCCAGCGCGGAGTCGGTGGCGATCGAGCCGCAGGCGACGCCGAGGCTGATGGTGACGCGGCGGTTGCGGTCGCCGGTATTGTCGTGGCGGATGGAAAGCGCGCTGACGGCCCGGCGCAGCCGCTCGGCCAGCATTTCCGCGCGCGCCGGCACGGCCTGCGGCAGCACGACGAGAAATTCCTCGCCGCCCAGCCGGGCGATGTGCACCGCGTCGGGCAGTTCGCGCCGCATGACCTGGGCCACCCGTTTCAGGCATTCGTCGCCGGCGCCGTGGCCATAGGTGTCGTTGAACGCCTTGAAATGGTCGATGTCGATAATCAGCACGGCGCTGTCGGCGAGCCCCGCCGGCGTCAGCAGCCGGCGCAGCCGGGCGATCTCGGCCTCGGTGCCGCGCCGGTTGGGCAGCTGTGTCAGCGGATCGGTCGAGGACAGCCGCTCCAGCTCGTCGTTCTGCCGCGACAGCTCGCGCTTCAGCGCCTCGTTCTCGTGCAGTTGCAGGAAGGCGCGCTGCCGCTCGACCTCCAGCTGGTGGCTGGCGACCAGCGTCAGCACCAGGATCGGCACATAGACCGCCAGGTGATAGAAGAGGTAGACGGGCGTCACGCCTTCGAGCAGGCCGATCATGGCGTAATTGATCGCCGTCGTGCCGAGGCTTGCCCACACGGCGAGGCCGAAGGTCGGGCGGATCGCGATCGTCACCACCATCTGGAAGATCGCCGCGGCATAGAAATAGTGCAGCACCGCCGGATTGTGGCTCGAAGCGAGCACGAAGCACCAGACGAGATTCGCCGCCATGCTGACGCAAAGCGTGGCGATCTCCCGGGCGCGCATCGAGCGCGCCATGCCCGACTGATACCAGCCGAGCAAGAACGCCAGCGGCAGGATGAGGCCGAAGCGCAGCGACAGCGACAGCCAGACGATGTCGCCGAGGATCAGCGTATCGACCAGCGCATAGGACAGGTAGAAGGCGGCGATCGTCACGGTCATGCGCGACAGGGCATGGCCGCGGGCTTTCGCGCGCGATATCTCGTAGGCCGCCATCTGCTCGTCCGTCAGACGCGGAAGCGCGGCAAGGCCGAGCCAGTGGTTCATGCTTGGTCCTGTGATCAAAATCGGGTCAAACCTGACCGCCGGGTGATGCGGCACGCCCGAATCGGGCGGCTGGCCCCCTAGCAATAGACGGGTTTGGCGCCGCTGCCCATGCAGACCGGCGGACGCGGTTAACCGCGCGTAAACAAGCCGGTGCAAGATCTGCCATGGCATCAGTCGATGCTCGCCACCTTCTGCGGGTCGAGCTTGAGGGGCTTGGCTTCCTTGAGGCGGCGGGCGATGTCGCGGATCATCCGGGTCGTTTCGGACGACAGCGAGCGGGCCCGGATCATCGGCGCGACAGTGTCGGTGCCGGCCGCGGGCTTTGCCGTCTTGGCCGCGGCGATCGCCTTCTCCGCCTCCGGCGTCGGCGTCTCGACGCCGGGAATGGCGCGCAGGTCGATGCCCTGGTGGGCATAGTCCATCAGCGTCTTGAAGGTCATCGCCGGCAGCGAACCGCCGGTCATGTTGTTGGTCGAGGTATAGTCGTCATTGCCGAACCAGACGGCCGTGGTGTAGTTGCCGGTATAGCCACAGAACCAGGCGTCGCGATAGGCCTGGGTCGTGCCGGTCTTGCCGCCGGTGAGCACGCCGTCGACGGCGGAACGCCTGGCCGTGCCGACATAGGGAACGCGGGTCAGCATCTGGTTCATGTAGGCGGCGGCCGTTTCCGACAGGACGCGGGTCGCTGGCGGCGCGTCGCGCTCGAAGTCATAGAGCACGTCGCCATTGTAGTTCATGATCTGCGCGATCCCGTGGCGGCGCGACTGGTAGCCGCCGGCGGGAAAGACGGCATAGGCCGTCGCCTGGTCGAGCACGGTCACTTCCGACGTGCCGATCGGGATGGTCACGTCCTTGCGGATCGGCGTCTCGACCCCGAACTTCTTCGCCTCCGCCATGATCTGGTCGATGGCGTTGGGGCCGAGCTTTTCCTTGGCCAGCCGCACCGGGATGGTGTTGATCGATTTCGCCAGCGCCGTCTTGATGACGATGCGCCCGGCATAGGAATTGCCGTAATTGCCGGGGCTCCCGTTGCCCCAGGAGATCGGCGCGTCGGTGATCGGCGAGTCCGGCGTCAGCCCCTTCTCCATCGCCAGCGAATAGGTGTAGATCTTGAACGAGGAGCCCGGCTGGCGCAGCGCCCGCGAGGCGCGGTTGAACTGGCGTTCGCCGTAGTCGCGGCCGCCGACCATGGCGCGCACCGCCCCGCCATTCTCGATCATCACCAGGGCGGCCTGCTTGACGTGATAGCTCTCGCCATATTCGCGCAGGCTCGCCGCCACCGCCTCTTCCGCCGCCTTCTGCAGGCCGGTGTCGATCGTGGTGCGCACCACCAGCGTATGGTCCTTGAACTTCGCGGCGATCTTCTGCACCTCCTCGAAGGCCCAGTCGAGGAAGAAGTCGGGCGCCTCGGCCTCGTCGCGGTCGATGATCGTGGCCGGATTGCGCCGGGCGGCGATCACCTGGCCCTCGGTCATCATGTCGCCCTGCACCATGTTGGACAAGACGACGTTGGCGCGGGCGCGCGCGGCGGGCAGGTTGACGTGCGGCGCATATTTCGCCGGCGCCTTGAACAGGCCGGCCAGCATGGCGGATTCGGCGAGGTTGACCTCGGTCAGCGGCTTGCCGAAATAGAATTGCGAGGCCGCCGCCGCCCCGAACGTGCCGCCGCCCATATAGGCGCGGTCGAGATAGAGCGACAGGATCTCCTTCTTCGTCAGGTTGGCCTCCAGCCACAGCGCCAGATAGGCTTCCTTGATCTTGCGCTCGATCGAGCGCTGCTGGTGAGGAAGAGGTTCGGCCAGCTGCTGGGTCAGCGTCGAGCCGCCCTGCACCACGGTACCGGCCGGCATTTTCCGTCATGGCGCGGATCAGGCCGAGAAGTCGATGCCGAAATGCTCGAAGAAGCGCCGGTCCTCGGTCGCCACACCGCCTTGATCAGATGGTCGGCAATTCGTCGATCGGCTTACGGGAATTCTCGTGGATGATGCCGCGATGACCGATCAGGTTGCCGTAGCGGTCGAGAAAGGTGACGGCGAAGTCGCCATGGTTGCGCCAGTCCTTCTTGGTTTCCTCGAAGGCCGGCTGGGCGAGCGCCAGCATCAGCACGGCGCCGGCCGTGCCGAGCGTCATGCCCTCGCCAAGCACTTCGAAGAACAGCTTTTTCCAGCCGCGCACGCGAAAGCGGCGGAAGAAGATGGTGATCTCCTCCCAGATCTCCGACAGGCGGAAACCGGCATTCCACATCGACGAATCGATCCAGCTGTCGATCTTCAGCAGGATATGGCGCTTGAGGCGCGGCTTGTTCTCGGCTGGCGGGCGTTCGTCGGCCACTTCACTAGATCCCTGAACGAGACGGACCTTTCGGCCCTTGACGCGCGTGCCGGCAGGGCTCAAGAGCAAGCCTTGGCGCCGGCAAATCGGCATACTCCACGATATGCTGATAGATTGTCGATTTGCCGGCAAAGAACAAGAAAAAAGCGAGGCGCGGTCGGATGCGGCCGGCCTTCGCCATGGCCCGGCGCTTGGCCGGTGACGACGGATGACCGATTTACCCTACTGGAAGACCAGGACGCTTGCCGAGATGAGCCTTTCCGAATGGGAAGGGCTTTGCGACGGCTGCGGCCTGTGCTGTCTCAACAAGCTCGAGGACTGGGACACCGGCGACGTGGTGTTCACCTCGGTCGCCTGCCGCCTGCTCGACGGGGAGAGCTGTCGCTGCAAGGATTATGACAACCGCCAGGCGACCGTGCCCGACTGCATCCAGTTGACCGTCGAGGGCGTCGACGAGATCGCCTGGCTGCCGCCGACCTGCGCCTACCGCCTGGTCGCCGAGGGCCGCGACCTCTACTGGTGGCACTACCTCGTCTCCGGCGACCGCGAAACCGTACACCAGGCCGGCATCTCCGCCCGCGGCCGGACCGTGAGCGAAGACGACGTGCCGGTCGAGGATTTCGAGGACTATGTGGTCGACTGGCCGCTGACCGTCGGGGGCAAGGCGGAGTAGGGGGACGAGGCGGACTGCCTCGCGTCCTCAGGCTCTTGCGTCTCCACCCCGGTTCCGGCGGTCGCCGTCGGCAATGCCTGTTCAATCTGCCGACGTGGCCTGCCCCTCACCCTGACCCGACCGGGGTCGAGCCGCGTATCCCGTCCCGTCCTTCAGCCCCCCGTAAACGGGGAGCGGGAATCGTGCCCCACGCCCGCCCCCGTAAACGGGGAGAGGGAATCGTGCTCCACGCCCGCCCCTCATCCTGAGGTGCCCCAAAGGGGCCTCGAAGGATCGAGGCCCCCGGCGCTGCCGCTTGTCCCTTCTCCCCGTGTCTAGGAGCGCCCATTGTGCGGGGTTCCTGACCGAGCTGACTTGCGAAGCGCGCGGATGAGGGGCGATCTCCGTTTACCGTCGGCGTTCTCGGGCCCCCCTCTGTCCTGCCGGACATCTCCCCCTCAAGGGGGGAGATCGAACCGGGGCCGGCCCGCCGCTTCGGATTTGATGTCGAGTCTTTGGTGGTGATGATCCGCTATCCGGGTCCGCCAATCCGGCGCGGCCCGTCTTCCGAAACCGATACGAAATGCCGGGCGCCGGCGGCACGCCGGTCTCCCTCCTTGAGGGCGAGATGCCGGGCAGGGCAGAGGGCGGCGGGCTTGCGCTGAGGCAGGCGGCCTCGCTCCGGGTCAAGCGAAGTGAGCAAAGGTCGCTTGCCGAAGCACCGCCGTTGCGGGACTAGGGCCACAGGCAGGGCTTGGCGTTTGCAGGCGGCGCTGCAAGGCCTCAAAACGCCTCGGACCTCAGAACTCCTCCAGCCGGGACCTGCACCACCGCCACCACCGCCACCACTCGGCCGTTGGCGGAGAACGTTCTTCAGGTTGAGGAAGCAGATCATCTGGTCTGATGGGCGAGGATGCCGTCGATGAACTGGGTCGCCTGTCCGGCATTCTGCGCACGGCTGAGGCTGGTCGCCGGCACGGTCAGGATGTCGGACACGCCCTCGACCAGGAGGCCATGGTCATGTTGTTGACGTCGGTGACGATGATGGCGCTGCGTTCGGAGGCTTCCGTGCCCTGCATGCCGAGCTTGGCGGCGAGGTCGATGATCGGGATCACCATGCCGCGCAGGTTGATGACGCCGAGCACCTCATAGGGCGCATGCGGCATCGGCGTGACGGGCACCCAGCCGCGGATTTCGCGGATCGATCGCGTCCTGACGCAGAAGGACTGGTCGTTCAGCCGGAAGGCGATGATTTCCAGGGACGCATTGGTCAGGGCATTGATGTTCACGCAAGTCTCCTCGCGACAGTGGGAATTCGGAAACCCTTCCTATCCGTCAAAGCTGGCGCCGGGCTGGCGAGGCGCAGGTGCCGCCATTCCCCGACAGCCCCTTCAGCGCCGCCCGAAAAGCCCGGCGAGCCAATGGTCGAGCGAGGCGCGGCCGGGGCCGCGGGCGAGGATGAGAAGCAGGCAGGCGGCCCAGGTGCCGTGCGTCGGCCAGGCGCCGGGATAGACGAAGACCTCGATGACCAGCGTCATCGCCAGAAGGGCCGCTGCCGAAAGCCGGCTGGCAAGGCCGACCACCAGCAAAACCGGGAAGAGGTGCTCCGCGAACGTCGCCATATGCGCGGCAAGCCAGGGTGAGATCAGCGGCAGGCGGAACTCGTTCTCGAACAGGTAGAGCGCGCTGTCGGAAACCTTCCAGCCGTCGAGCTTGGTCTGGCCGGACTGAAAGAACACCCCGGCAATCGAGAGACGCGCGACGAGCGCGATCAGGTCGTGTGGGATGCGGTTGGCAAGGCCGATCGCGCCGGCGATCGCCCGCAGGGCCGGGTGCCTCGTGGAGGACAGTGCCATTGGCGTAGCTCCGGTCGCCGGTGCCGGCCTCGTGCGTGCCGTCGTGTCGGCAGCGTCATCGCGGGTGACACAGCAGGGCTCAAAGCCGGTCCTGGCGTGGAATTTGGGGCGAGATCCTGGGGCATCATGCTTCCTCCCGGAAAGCGAGTTGAATGAATGCGCCGGTGGTGATCAGCCCGGCGAGATTGGCGGCAAGGTCGAAGGCCGGCGCATCTGCGACGGCGGCCTGCACCGCCTCGGCAAGCGTCTGCCCGGTCGAAAGGGCGGCGAAGAAGGCAGCCCCACCGGGCGGCAGGCGGTGCACCTCGACCGTCATTCGCGGTCGCACGGTCAGCGCATCCTCGCCCGTCCAGTCCTTGATCGGCGCAAGCGGCAACTCGCCGGCATTCATCGCCCAGATGGTGACGACCGGATGGGGCGAGCGCAGGAGCGCGAGCGAGGGATGCGGTTCGAGCACGAGATCGCCCAGCCGCTCCGCCGGGACGGCGGCGAGATCGGCGGCTGCGAGCGGTTCGGCATCGGCGGCATGATAGGCGCGGCTGCGCGCCGCCTCGAGGCGGATCACGCCGGGCAGATAGGCAAGCCCGGCCGCCGGTTCGAAGCCTTGGACGAAATCGGCAAAATCCTCGCCGTAAGCCAGAAGCAGCGGCGAGCGCGGCGGATGGGCGGCTACGAATGCCTGCGCCAGGGCGGCGAAGAAGTCCTGCCCGACGATCGCCTCCGTCGCGGGAAAGCGTGCCGCGAGCGCGCCGGTCAGGCCGACCCGCACATTGTTGCGGTAGACGCCGAAGCGGCGCGCAGGGCGGTTCCCGGTCCAGGCGGAGAGCCCTTCCGGCACGGGGTGGTCAGGATCGGTGAGCGCGGCGGAGAAACCGGACTGGAAGCTCTTTGTCATGGCGAACTCACGCGGCGTGGCGGCGGGCGCGGTCGGCCAGCAGCGCGTCGGCTGCCTGCGCTTCGACAAGCAGCACCGGCCAGTCCGGCACGTCATTGTCCCATTCGATCAGGGTGGCGACCGGGCCGGTGCGCTCCAGCACCTCTTCAAAAAGCACCCAGACCGGGTCCTTGACGGGCGTGTCGTGGCTGTCGATCAGAAGTGCCGCACCCGCATCGTCGACCGTCTCCGAATGGCCGCTCAGGTGGATTTCCCGCACGGCGGCGAAGGGGAAGCGGGCGAGATAGGCGCGCGGGTCGAGATTGTGATTGGTGGCGGCGACGAAGACATTGTTGACGTCGAGCAGCAGGCCGCAGCCGGTCAGGCGCACCAGTTCGGCGAGGAAATCGGTCTCCTCGATCGTGCTCTCCGTGAATGTCAGGTAGGTCGCGGGGTTTTCCAAGAGCATCTGCCGCTTGAGCAGATCCTGCACCGTGTCGATGTGCTCGGCGACCCGGGCAAGCGTCGCTGCGGTATAGGGCAGCGGCAACAGGTCGTTGAGAAAGACCTCGCCATGGCTCGACCAGGCGAGATGTTCGGAAAAGCTCTCCGGCTCGTAGCGGTCGCATAGGCTTTTCAACCGGGCGAGGTGGTCACGGTCCAGCGGCTGCATGGCGCCGATCGACAGTCCGACGCCGTGGATCGAGAGGGCGTAGTCCTGCCTGAGGCGCGACAGCTTCGCATGGGGCGGGCCGCCGGCGCCCATGTAGTTCTCCGCATGCACCTCGAAGAAGCCGAGCGGCTGCGGGGCAGCGTCGATGGCCACGAAATGCTCGGGCTTGAAGCCGACGCCGGCGCGGGGCGGGAGGCTTGCGGGTTTCATGGGGCTTCTCCGATTGCATGAGGGGAGGGAGGGGCGGCGCGAAGCTGCGCGCCGCCGCTTTGGGGTGGGCCTCGCTCAGACCGGCGCGGGGCCCTGTTCCAGCGTGCCGTGGCCGCCGTCGGGTGTCGTCATCGTCATGCAGCTGCCGGCCGGCACGAGCTTCCAGGCATTCTTCTGGTAGTCGATCTTGGAGGTTCCGGCGCAGGTCGTGCCGGGGCCGGCGGCGCAGTCGTTCTGGCCTTTCAGCGCCACGCCGTAGCATTTCTCCTTGGTGGCATCCTGGGCGGCAGCCGCGCCCGGCAGGGCGGCGGCAAGGGTGAGTGCCGTGGCGAGCGAGGCGGCGAGCGCATGGGTGGTTCTGGTCATGTCTTGTCCTTAGATGAGAATGGAGACGGTTCGCGGCCGGGCTCAGGCTGGGGTCAGCATGCCGTGGCTGCCGTCGGGCGCCATCATCGTGGCGCAGGTGCCGGCGGGCACGAGCTTGAAGGACTGCTTGTCATAGTCCATGGTCGCCTTGCCGGCGCAGTCATGCGCGCCGGCGGCGCAGTCATTCTGGCCCTTCATTGCGACGCCGTAGCACTTTTCCTTGGCGGCATCCTGGGCAGCAGTGGGCATGGCGACGGAGGCGAGCGCGGATGCGAGCGAGCCGGCGAGCGCCAGAGTGACGAGGCTGTTTTTCATGATCGGTTCTCCCTTGGAGTGGCAGGCCGGAATTGGCCTGGACATCGGGAGCTACGGGCCGGGGTGAGGAAACTGCCTTGCGGCCCTTTGTAGGTTTCGCGCCTCGGGTCCGGCGCCGGTCGAGGGATGAATAAAAGCCAAAGCAATTTCAGTGGCTTGGCTTAAAATTCAGGAACGGCGCCCGGTGCCGGTAACAAAAACGTGTGTGGCGACGTAGAGGATGGTGTGAGGCAGGCGAAACGGGAAAGCGAGTGGGCAGACTGGATGCGCGGCGCGCTTGACGGCGACGCGCAGGCCTATGAGCGTTTTCTCTCCGCCGTCACGCCGCACCTGCGCACCATGGCGAGGCGCCGCTGCGAACAGGTCGGCGCGCCCGCCGGCGAGGCCGAGGACATCGTGCAGGAAGCGCTGATCGCCGTGCATCTGAAGCGCGGCACCTGGGATACGGCCCGCCCGATTGGCCCCTGGCTCTCGACCATCGTCCGCCACAAGCTGATCGACAGCCTGAGGCGCCGGGGTCGCCATGTCAGCGTGCCGATCGAGGACGTGATGGAAACGCTGGCCGCCGCCGAGCGCACGGACGCGACCGACCGGATGGACGTCGAGACCCTGCTCGCGCGGCTGAAGGACCCGCAGCGCGACATCGTCCGCTCCATTTCGCTGAACGGGGCGGGTGTCGGCGAGACTGCGGCGCGGTTGAAGATGAGCGAAGGTGCGGTGCGGGTGGCGCTGCACCGGGCATTGAAATCCCTGGCCGCCCTGTATCGGAGCGAGACGTGAAGACGGACGAGTTGATCAGGCTGCTGTCGCAGGACGCGCCGGTGCGCATGCGCCTCGGGCGCGCGCTGGCACTGGCGGTCGCCGCCGGCATTGTCGCATCGGCCGTGTTGCTGCTGGCAACCGTCGGGCTGCGCGACGATCTGGCAATCGCCATCGGGACCGTGCGCGTCGCCTTCAAGATCGGCATGACGCTCGTGCTTGCCATTGCCGCCTTCGGCCTCGTTTCGCGGATCGGCAAGCCGGGTGTTCCGCTCAGGCCCTGGGCGCTGGCGCTTCTCCTGCCGCTTGCGCTCATGGTGGTGGCGGTCGGGGTCGAGCTCTTGGTTGTGCCGCAGGACGCGTGGGCGGCAAGGCTCATCGGCCGGAACGCCGCCTTCTGCCTGTTCTTCATTCCGGTTCTGTCGCTTGCACCGCTTGCCGGCTTCCTTGCTGCCCTGCGCAATGGCGCGCCGGAGAATCCGGGTTTGGCGGGGGCCGCCGCGGGCCTTGCCGCGGGCGCGATCGGGGCGGCGCTCTACGCCTGGCATTGCCCGGACGACAGCCCGCTTTTCGGCGCCGCCTGGTATACGCTCGCCGTCACGTTCGTCATTGCCGTCGGCTACGCCACCGGCCGCCGCTTTCTCCGCTGGTGACGGCTGGCGGAGCGATCCGACCGATTGACAGATCATAATAAGAAGCATACTTATTAAATTCTTCGAGCCGCCGGGAGGGCGGGTCGGCGCGACGGTGCCAACGGCCGTGAAGGCCGGGAGCCGGCAGTTCCTGACGCCTGGGGAGGAGAGACAGCATGCAATTCCATCAGAACGGATTCCGCGCCGGCGATCCGGCGATCGCCGAGCCGCTTTCGACCGCCAGGAACGCCGCATCCGCCGGTGAGGTCGACGTGCTGATCGTCGGCACCGGTCCGGCCGGGCTGACGCTCGGCGCCCAGCTTTGCGCCTTTCCCGGCATCAGCATTCGCATTGTCGAGCAGCGCGCCGGCCCGATCACGCTTGGCCAGGCCGACGGCAGAGCCTGCCGGACGATGGAAATGTTCAATGCCTTCGGCTTTGCCGACCGGGTGTTGAGGGAAGCCTATTTCGTCAACGAGACGACCTTCTGGAAACCGGACGACCTGGACCGGAAGACCATCGTCCGTCACGGCCGCATCCAGGACACCGAGGACGGGCTTTCCGAATTCCCGCATGTGATCCTCAACCAGGCCCGCGTGCACGATTTCTACCTCGACGTGATGCGCAACGCGCCGCACCGGCTGGAGCCGGACTATGCGCGCCGGCTTGTGGATCTTGCGGTCGATCCTTCGACCTCCTCCGACCATCCGGTGACGGTCCGGCTCGAACGGCTGGACGCCGGCCACGAGGGCGAGGTGGAGACGGTGAGGGCGCGCTATGTGGTCGGCTGCGATGGCGCCCGCAGCGCGGTGCGCAAGGCGATCGGCCGGGAGCTTGTTGGCGATTCCGCCAACCAGGCCTGGGGCGTGATGGACGTTCTCGCCGTCACCGACTTCCCCGACATCAGGCTGAAGGCCGCGATCCATTCGGCCAATGAGGGCAATATCCTCATCATCCCGCGCGAGGGCGGCTATCTGGTGCGGCTCTATATCGAGCTCGACAAGCTGAAGGCCGACGAACGTGTCGCCAACCGCGCCATCACCGCCGACCAGCTGGTGGCGGCGGCCAAGCGCATTCTCCACCCCTATACGCTCGACGTGAAGGAGATCGCCTGGTGGTCGGTCTACGAGATCGGCCAGCGGCTGACCGACCGCTTCGACGACGTGGCCGAGGCTGAGGTGGGCCGCCGCCAGCCGCGCGTCTTCATCGCCGGCGACGCCTGCCATACCCACAGCCCCAAGGCCGGGCAGGGCATGAATGTTTCCATGCAGGACACCTTCAATCTCGGCTGGAAACTGGCGGCGGTGCTGGAAGGCCGGAGCACCCCGGCGCTGCTGGACACCTATTCGGCCGAGCGCCAGGCGATCGCCAGGGAACTGATCGATTTCGACCGCGAATTCGCCAAGATGTTCTCTGCGCCGCCGAAGGGCACGGAAGGGGCCGGCGCCGACGCCGTCGATCCGGCCGAATTCCAGCGCTATTTCGTCAAGCAGGGCCGCTTTACCGCCGGCACCGCGACGCGCTACCGGCCCTCGATGATCCAGGGCGAGGCGACCCACCAGCATCTGGCCGAAGGTTTTGCCATCGGCACGCGCTTCCATTCCGCCCCGGTCATCCGGCTCGCCGATGCGAGGCCCGTCCATCTCGGCCATGTCGGGCCA
The DNA here is from genome assembly GCA_020621905.1 of Rhizobium sp. Classification (GTDB taxonomy): domain Bacteria; phylum Pseudomonadota; class Alphaproteobacteria; order Rhizobiales; family Rhizobiaceae; genus Allorhizobium. The sequence goes on along the minus strand of JAHRYZ010000005.1, from coordinate 1,239 downwards.
GCCGACGGCCGCTTCCGCCTCTATGCCTTTGCCGACCGGCTGGACCCGGCAGCGTCCAGCTCGGCCATCCGCGCGCTCTGCGAATTTCTCGAGCATTCGGACCGTTCGCCGATCCGCCGCTTCACCCCCGCCGGTGCCGACATCGATTCCGTCATCGATTTGAGGGCGATCTTCCAGCAGGCCCACCGCGACCTGTCGCTTGACGCCATGCCGGCGCTCCTGAAGCCCGCCAGGGGACGCTACGGCCTCACCGACTATGAAAAGATCTTCTGCCCCGACCCGAAGGCCGGCCCCGACATCTTCGACCTGCGCGGCATCGATCGGGAGAAGGGCTGCTTGGTCGTGGTTAGGCCGGACCAGTATGTGGCCCATGTCCTGCCTCTCGACGCTCATGAGGCGCTTGGCGGCTATTTCGATGGGTTCATGGTGGAGCAGGGGTGAGCAGGGCGTCAGGCAATCCCGAGAAAGACGGCGAGCGCCCGTGTAACGGTCAGCATGGTCTCATCGTCGAGACGGCCGATCGGGACGCCGATGCGTTCGCGCCGGACCGACATCGCCTTGTCGATCATCACCTGGGAAGGCCTCGTCAGACCATTCGCGGCGCTGGGCTCGATAGGGGGCCTGATCAGCGGAGCCTCGGTCAGGGTGCCGGTCAGGAGCAGGACGGTGACCGTTCCGGTGGCGTCGAAGGCGTCGGCCTGAATGATGACGGCGGGGCGCGGCTTGCCGAAATCACCGGAGATCGCCACGGTGACGACGTCACCGCGCTTCAATCTTCATGCTCCCCGAGATCGGAAAGCGCGGCATCGAGGACGCTTTCGATCGTGCGGTCGTCTGCGTCGGCCGCTGCGGCCAGCAGCGACTGCCGCCGGCATTCCTCGGCAAAGCCCGGCCGGCGGGTGTCGGGCACCCAGATCTGCACAGGGCGAAGACCGGCGGCCCTCAGCGCCTCACGCCGCTTCTCGACACGCTTGCTGACAGGTATTGCCATCGCCGTACTCCACGAAAGCGTTACATGTAACACGAAGAGCGGATTGGGGCAAGGGAGGATAGGGTTGGCGATCTAGCCTTACGCGGTAGCCGTAAAGCGACAATCCATCGCATCACTTCGCGGCTTCTCTAGACTCCTTGCCGTGCAAATGCTTCGAGCATCTGAAGTCCTGGTCAAGAACTTCTCGCGCAGTTCGATGTTTCGCTTGTGAACATCTTCCCTTCCAGTATTGATTTTGTTGATATTTT
>JAHRYZ010000424.1 GCA_020621905.1 Rhizobium sp. | reverse complement strand
TATAGTGGCGCCTGACGCGGTCTATCCGCTGCCGCCCTGCCACTTTGGTACTCCTGACCCCCACGGCTTCACGCCTGCAAACCCTGCCCAAAACCTACGTCGCTATTTTGCGGTGCAATATACGCGATCTTGCGTATCTGTGCACTGCACAATTTCAGCAATCCTCGCCTGACCAATCAGCGCGTTCTCAAACAAAAATGGGGTGCTCATGTCAGACGAAATCAAACGGGGTCTGCAGTCTCCGCTTCGCCGCAAACTGCTCATGGGAGCGGCAGCTCTGCCTGCGATGGCGCTGCTGCCGAGGGTATCATTCGGCGCCGGGCCGGCAACGTCGGCCGTCAACACCACGGGTCTTGCGGTGACCGACACCGAAGTCACTGTCGGCATCCTGCATTCCGCGACCGGCACGATGGCGATCTCCGAAACTGGCTCGATCCAGGCCGAAAAGCTCGCCATCGAGCAGATCAACGCCATGGGCGGTGTGCTTGGCCGCAAGATAAAGATCATTCAGGAAGACGGCGCCTCTGACTGGCCGACCTTCGCGGAGAAGGCCAAGAAGTTGCTGGTCAACGACAAGGTGGCCTCGATCATGGGCTGCTGGACCTCGGCGTCGCGCAAGGCGGTGTTGCCGGTGGTGGAGCAGTACAACGGCATGCTCTATTACCCGACCTTCTATGAAGGGCTCGAGCAGTCCAAGAACGTGATCTACACCGGCCAGGAAGCGACTCAGCAAATTCTCGCCGGCATCGACTGGATCACCAAGGAGAAGGGCGCCAAATCGTTCTACTTCATCGGTTCCGACTACATCTGGCCGCGTACCTCGAACAAGATCGCGCGCAAGCACATCGAGAACTTCCTGAAGCTGAAGGTCGTCGGCGAGGAATACTTCCCGCTCGGCCACACCCAGTTCAACTCGGTGATCAACAAGCTGAAGCTGACCAAGCCCGATGTGATCTTCACCGACGTTGTCGGCGGTTCCAACGTCGCGTTCTACAAGCAGCTCAAGGCGGCCGGCATCGACCTGTCGAAGCAGACCCTTCTGACCATCTCGGTCACCGAGGACGAGATCGACGGCATCGGCGGCGAGAACATCGCCGGCGCCTACGCCTGCATGAAGTACTTCCAGTCGCTGAAGAACGAGAACAACGAAAAGTTTGTTGCCGCGTTCAAGAAGATGTGGGGCGAGAAGACGGTGATCGGCGACGTGACGCAGGCCGCTTATCTCGGCCCGTGGCTGTGGAAAGCCACCGTCGAGAAGGCGGGTTCCTTCGACGTCGACAAGGTTGCGGCGGCTTCGCCCGGCATCGAGTTCAAGGGTGCGCCGGAAGGCTATGTCCGGATCCACGAAAACCACCATCTGTGGTCGAAGACCCGCGTGGGCAAAGCCAAGCTGGACGGGCAATTCGAGGTGGTGTTCGAGACCGCCGACCTGATCCAGCCGGATCCGTTCCCCAAGGGCTATCAATAAGGGCTCGCGCACAAATCCTGCGCTTTCCCAAGCCTCTCCCTGGCGTGGACCGTCAATCCGCGCCCAACACCCCCGCGTCGCGAACCTGCTCGCGACGCGGGACTTCCCCGACGGAGAAACATCGATGTTCGGCGACTATTCGATTGGCGATCTGGGCTCCATTTTCGTCATGCAGGGCTTTGCGGGCCTGATCCTGTTTTCCGTCTACGTGCTGATGGCGCTCGGGCTTGCGATCATCTTCGGCCAGATGGGCGTCATCAACATGGCCCATGGCGAGTTCATGATCCTCGGCGCCTACGTGACCTGGATGACATCGAACCTGTTCCAGGCCTACTTGCCGGGTCTGTTTGCCGGCTACTTCTTTCTCGCGATGATCCTGGCATTCCTGGCGTCCGGCGCGCTCGGCATGCTGGTCGAATGGGCGCTGATCCGGCATCTCTACAAGCGCCCGCTGGATACGCTGCTCGCCACCTGGGGGTTGAGCCTTATCCTGCAGCAGGCCTATCGCTCGATTTTCGGCGCCCGTGAAGTCGGCGTCGAACTGCCGCAGTGGATGCTGGGTTCGCTGCATGTCACCGAAAGCATCGAGGTTCCGATCAACGGCGTGTTCGT
>JAHRYZ010000423.1 GCA_020621905.1 Rhizobium sp. | reverse complement strand
ACCTATATCCGGTTGCGCGTTCGCTCACTGGAGAATCCCGACCAGTCCTACAGCGCCGCGATCACCGCCTTGGCGATATCCGCCGTCCCGTTGCTGCCGCCGAATTCCATCGGCTTGATGCCGTCGGCATAGACCTTGTCGACCGCACGTTCGATGCTTTCAGCGGCTTCGGCCGCGGCCTCGAGGCCGTGCTTGTCGGCCAGCCAGTCCAGCATCATGGCGGTGGAAAGGATCATCCCGGTCGGGTTGGCCTTGCCCTGCCCCATGATGTCGGGCGCGGTGCCGTGGCACGGCTGGAACACCGCGTGGCGGTCGCCGATGTCGGCCGACGGCGCCATCCCCATGCCGCCGATCAGGCCGGCGGTCATGTCGGAGAGAATGTCGCCGAACATGTTCTCCATCACCATCACGTCGAAATCCCAGGGGCGCTTGACCAGCAGCGCCGCGCAGGCGTCGACATAGAGCCGGTCGGTCTTGACGCCGGGGTGGCGCCTGGCCGCCTCGTCGAACATCTCGCGAAAGAACGCAAACGCCTTGAACACATTGGCCTTGTCGACGCAGGTCAACTGACCCGGCTTGCCGCGCGCCTTGCGGCGTTCGGCGAGACGGAAGGAAAACTCGAACAGCCGCTCCGAAGTCTTGCGCGTGATCACCAATGTCTCGCGCGCCTCGGTATCGGTGACGACGCCCTTCCCCATCGAGGCAAACAGCCCCTCGGTGGATTCCCGGATCACGATCAGATCGATGCCGCGCTGGTCGGCGCCGACGATCGGGCTCGGCACGCCCGGAATAAGCCGCGCCGGCCGCACCCCGGCATAGAGATCGAAATGAAAGCGCAGCTCCACCTGCGGCATGATTTCGGTATTGTCGGGATAGCGCACCGACGGCAGTCCGCAGGCGCCGAGCAGGATCGCGTCGGCCTCGTCGCACAGCCGCACGGTGCTCTCCGGCATCGACTTGCCGGTCTCGCGATAATGGTTGGCGCCGGCCGGCGCATCGGTGAAGCGGAATTTGAGGCCCGAGGTCTTTTCGATCTTGCGCAAGACCTCGAGCGCCGGCGCCATCACTTCAGGACCGATGCCGTCGCCCGCAAGTACGGCGATGTGGAGCGCGTCGTTGGCGGACATGGTGGTTCCTTGAGGGACAGAGCCAGTTGCAGAACTCGTCATGCCCGGCCTTGTGCCGGACATCGACGTCTTACTTCCTCGGCGGCCGAGACGTGCATGGCCGGGTCAAGCCCGGCCATGACGAAAATGGAATTCCTACGGCGTCAGCACCGCGCGGCCGACCAGCCTGCCCTTCTGCAGATCGACCAGCGCCTCATTGGCCTTGGCGAGCGGCATCGGCGTCACCGGAATCGGCGGGACCTTCTTGGCCCGCACCAGATCGAGCAGTTCCTGCGTCTCGCGGAGGTTGCCGACATAGCTGCCCTGGATCGTGATGGCCTTGATCGGAATCAGCGGCAGCGCAAAGGTCGCGCCGCCACCGAACAGTCCGACGATGACGAGCTTGCCGCCCTTGCTCAGGCAATCGAAGCCGAGCTGCGTCGTCTTGGCGTTGCCGACGAGATCGATCACCGCGCGGATCGGACCGCCGGCCTTTTGAGCGAGTTGCTCCAGCGCATCGGGGGCGCCGCCGTCGACGGTCGCGAGCGCGCCGGCCTTTTCCGCCGCTTCACGCTTGCGCGCATCGATATCGACGACGATGGCGCCCTTGCCGCCCATCGCCTTCAACAGCGACAGCGCCATCAGGCCGAGACCGCCGGCGCCGATAATGACGATCGGGCTGTTGAAGCTGGCCTCGACCTTCTTCAGGGCGCTGTAAGTGGTGACGCCGGAGCACGCATAGGGCGCCGCGGTCACGGGATCGAGCCCCTTCAGATTGAGGAGATACTTCGGATGCGGCACCGTCATGTAGTCGGCATAGCCGCCGTCGCAGTAGACGCCGAGCGAATTCGGCTTCAGGCACATGTTCTCGTCGCCGGCGAGGCAGGTTTCGCATTTGCCGCAGCCGAGCCAGGGGTAGACCAGGGCGACGTCGCCGACCTTGAGACCGGCGGTGTCTGCCTTGGCGTCCGGTCCGAACG
>JAHRYZ010000422.1 GCA_020621905.1 Rhizobium sp. | reverse complement strand
CTTGGCGTAGGTCTCCGCCTTTACTTTTCTGTCCTCGAACACCGCTTCGATGACGAGGTCGCAATCCTTCAGCACATTGTAGTCCGCGGTCGCGCTGATCCGACCCAGAATGGCGTCGCGGTCGCTTTCCTTGGCGCGGCCCTTCTTGATCAGATCGTCGATCACGGCCTTGGCGTGACCCTTGCCCTTGTCGGCGCTTTCCTGATCGCGGTCGATCAGCACCACCTCGATGCCGGCGCGCGCCGAGACGTAGCCGACGCTGGCGCCCATGAAGCCCGCGCCGATGACGGCGAGCTTCCTGACCTTGGTCGGCGGCACGTTCTGCGGACGCCGCGCCCCCTTGTTCAATTCCTGCATCGACAGGAACAGGCTGCGGATCATCGCGGCCGCCTCGTTGCTGCGCAGGACCTGGGTGAAGTAGCGGGATTCGACGCGCAGGGCGGCGTCGATCGGGAGCTGCAATCCCTCGTAGACGCACTGCATGATGGCGCGCGCCGCCGGATAATTGTCATAGGTCTCGCGGCGATAGATCGCGTTGCCGGCCGGAAACATCATCATGCCGGCCTTGGAGAAGACCGGACCGCCCGGCAGCTTGAAGCCCTTCTCGTCCCATGGCGCGACCGCCTTGCCGCCGCCCTTGATCCAGTCCTTGGCCGCCTTGATCAGATCGCCGGCCGGGACGATGGCGTGGATCAGATTAAGCGCCTTGGCCTTCTCGAGATTGATCGCCTCGCCCTTCAGCAGCAAAGGCATTGCATCCTGCGGTGATACGATGCGCGGCACGCGCTGGGTGCCGCCGGCGCCGGGGAAGAGTCCGACCTTGACTTCGGGCAGGCCGAGACGGGTCTTGGGATTTTCTGATGCAACGCGGTAGTGGCAGGACAGCGTCAGTTCGAAGCCGCCGCCCATTGCAAGCCCGTTGATCGCGGCCACCCATGGCTTGCCGCTGGTCTCGATATTGCGAAACACCTGCGAGAACCGGCGGCTCTGGTCGAACAGCATCTGGTTGGCAGCGATTTCGCCTTTGGCTTTCAGCATCTCGGCATACTGACGGCTCATGCCTTCGAGCATCGACAGATCGGCGCCGGCACACAGCGCTTCCTTGCCCGAGGTGATGACGACGCCTTTCACGGCCGCGTCGGCGGTGGTCTGTTTGACGATCTCCTCGAGCTCGGTGACCGAGGTTTCGTCGAGCACGTTCATCGAACGGCCCGGGGTGTCCCAGGTCACCAGCACAATGCCGTCGGCGTCGGTCTCTACCTTGAAATTCTTGAAGGCCATGTTTGTCGCTCCCTCGATGCCGACAGCCCCAAGGCGCGGCGGTTGTCTCTGATCGCAGGGTGGGCAAAGCGAAGCGTGCCCACCAAAACTCGGTTCAATGAAGACCGTGGGCACGGCGCGAGTGCGCCTTTGCCCACCCTACGGTTACACCCGCTCGATGATGGTCGCCGTGCCCATACCACCGCCGATGCACAGCGTGATCAGCGCGGTCGACTTGTTGGTGCGCTCGAGTTCGTCGAGCGCGGTGCCGAGAATCATCGCACCGGTGGCGCCGAGCGGATGGCCGAGCGCGATCGCACCGCCGTTGACGTTGATCTTGGCGGGGTCGATGTCGAAGGCCTGCATGTAGCGCAGCACCACCGAGGCGAAAGCTTCATTCAGCTCAAAGAGATCGATGTCCGATTTCTTCATGCCCGAGCGTTCGAACAGCTTTTCGGTGACGTCGACCGGACCGGTCAGCATCATCGCCGGCTCCGAGCCGATATTGGCGAAAGCGCGGATCCTGGCGCGTGCCTTCAGGCCGTGCTTGCTGCCGGCTTCCTTGCTGCCGAGCAGCACGGCGCCGGCGCCATCGACGATGCCGGACGAATTGCCGGCGTGATGCACGTAGTTGATGCGCTCGATTTCCGGATGCGACTGGATCGCCACGGCGTCGAAGCCGCCCATCGCGCCGACCGCCGCGAAGGCGGCCTGCAACTGACCGAGCGACTGCATCGTCGTGGTGGGACGCATATGCTCGTCCTTGGCGAGGATGGTGAGGCCGTTGATGTCTTTCACCGGCACCACGGAATTCTTGAAGCGGCCTTCGT
>JAHRYZ010000004.1 GCA_020621905.1 Rhizobium sp. | reverse complement strand
CGCGCTTGGCCCGACAGCAATGTAGATACGGCAGGATTTGAACCCTTCCAGCCCGTCTTGAAGTCGCGCGCACCATAATTTTGAGAGCCCCCATAGTCAAGGCATACCAAGGGCAAGTTTCACCACAAATTAACCGGGGAAAATCATAGACTTAAGTTGAAAGCGCCGAATCTTGGGGAGCACTTGGCGGGAAAACCGCGCCAATGGTCGCAAGGAGCGCCGCCATTTGGTCGGGGATCAGCTCCAGCCGCCGCCATAGGTGCGGTAGAAGACGTGCAGGCCGATGCGACCGACCTTCTTCATCGTGCGGGCCCAGCCCGGGCGGACATAGATCGCATGATAATGCGTCGAGGAGCCGACTTCCTTCAGCCAGATCTTGCCGGCGGTGACGGCGAGCGCCACTTCGCGGGCGACTTTCCAGTGGTGCTGGGAGTTCACCCGATCCTTGATGTTGTCGCAGGCGAAGGAGAACTGGCAGCGATTGCGCCAATCCTCGTTCTGGTAGACGACGCCGCAGATCGTGTCGGGATAGGCCGGATTGCGCACGCGGTTGAGGATGACCTGCGCGACGGCGGCCTGGCCCTTGACCGATTCGCCGCGCGATTCGAAATAGATGCCCGAGGCGAGGCACTGCTGTTCGCGGGCGGAGAAGACCGATGGCGGCAGCACGCTGGCCGCCCAGGCATGATCGTTCGGACCGATGGTCGGGACGAAGCGGCCGGATTCGGGCTTCCTGGTCAGCAGGGCATCGAATGGTGAAACGCTGGCGAAATCCGGCTCGGCCGGCGCATATGCCGTCGCCAGCACATCCGCCTGGCGGTTGGTGACGAGCGAAGCGAGCATGGGCGGCACGCCGATGTCCGCGGCCGGTTCCGGCTTCTTGAAATAGAAGGCTGCGAGTTCTACAGGTTTGGCCTTGGAGCGGACGAAGGCCGTCAGTTCGTTCGGCGTCTTCTTTGGATCCATCAGCGAGGAGGTGCGCTTCAATACCGAGCCTGCCGTGAAGGCTTTGGGCGGCTGCATCGCCTCCACCGCGATCACCCTGCCCTTCTTCAGGCTGCGGGTCACGCGATCCTCGTCGGGCAGCGGATCGGCTTCGTCCTTGCCGCCGTCAAAGGCGATCTTGCGGCCGTCGGGGAGGAGGATGCCGCTGTCCTTGTTGAGCGAGGACGAAACCCCGGAGTCGCCAAAGGCGAGTTGTGCCTGATGGATCGATCCCGCCGGCGATGCGGTCAGCACCATGCGCCAGTTGCTGCTGCCCCGGTCGTTGCCGGTGATCAGGCCAGCGAGATCGGCCTGGGCGGCGATCGACGGGGAGGCAAGCCATGAAACGAGGCCAAAGAGCAAGGGCGAAGTCCACCGCTCCAGACGCAAGGCGGACAGCTTCAGCAGACGGCTTCTCGGGCGCAAACCGGTACTCCACACGTTACAACGGCTATATTAGAGAAATATCCGTCATTAACCTTGATGCTTGGTTAATGCGCATGCCGTCCCTGTCACCGCAGGTACAAAAAAGCCGCCGGGCGACGGCGGCTTTGAAGGCATCCGGGACTGTCCCTTCAGATAATGACGTGGGAGCCCAGTTCGACGACGCGATTGGCCGGCAGGCGGAAATAGTCCGACGGGTCGGTCGCCGTGTTGGCCAGCGTGATGTAGAGGCGATCCTGCCAATAGGGCATGCCCGATTTCGCATCCGGAACCAGCTTGCGCCGGCCGAGATAGAAGGAGGTCGACATGATGTCGAACTTCAGGCCGCCGCGCCGCAGATTGGCCAGCGCCTTGGAGACGTTCTGGTTCTCCATGAAGCCGAAGCGGATCTCGACGCGCGAGAAGCGTTCGGACAGCTGTTCCACCACGAAGCGCTCCGCCTCGGTTGCCCGCGGCCGGTTCACCGTCTTGATGGTGAGGATGATGTTGCGCTCGTGGATGACGTGGTTGTGCTTGAGATTGTGCAGCAGGGCGGCCGGGGCGGTCTCCGGATCGCTGGTCAGGAAGATCGCCGTACCGGCGACGCTGACGGGCGCGTGCTCGCTTTTCTTCTCGATCGCGGCGATGAAGGAGGCAAGCGGTACGTCGGCATGGCGGGTCTTGGCGAACAGGATGGCCGTGCCGCGACGCCAGGTCCACATCACCACGGTGAAGCCGGCGGCAAACAGGACCGGCACATAGCCGCCGTCATGCACCTTGAGCATGTTCGCCCCGAGGAACACCAGTTCGAGCACGAACAGCGGCAGCAGCAGGACGATCGACGTCATGGCGCTCCAGTTCCAGCGGGTGCGCACGAAGCTGAAGGCCATGATCGTGGTGACCACCATGGCCCCGGTCACGGAAATGCCATAGGCCGTCGCCAGCGCCTCGGAGCTCTGGAACAGCAGGACGAGCGCGAGCACGCCGAACAGCAGCAGGGCATTGACCGTCGGCAGGTAGATCTGCCCGGTATGGGTCTCGGAGGTGAAGAGGATCTGCATGCGCGGCAGGAAGCCGAGGTGGATCGCCTGGCGCACCAGCGAGAAGGCGCCGGTGATCACCGCCTGGCTGGCAATGATGGTGGCAGCCGTCGCCAGGACGACGACCGGCAGCAGCGCCCATTCCGGAAACATCAGGAAGAACGGATCAGAGGCGGCCTCGGGGTGTTGCATCACCAGCGCGCCCTGCCCCAGATAGTTCAGCACCAGGGCGGGAAACACCAGGGCGAACCAGGCCCACTGGATCGGCCGGCGGCCGAAATGGCCAAGGTCGGCATAAAGCGCCTCGGCACCGGTGACCGTCAGGAAGACGGCGCCGAGCACGATGATGCCGAGGAAGCCCTCGCGCAGCAGGAAGCTGACGGCATGCCAGGGATTGAAGGCGGCGAGGATGCCAAAATCGTCGGCGATATGCACGACGCCGCCAAGCGCCATGACGACGAACCATACGGCGGTGATCGGGCCGAAGAACTTCGCGACAGCCCCCGTTCCGTGCGACTGCACGGCGAAGATCCCGATCAGGATGCCGACGGAGATCGGCACGATGAAGCTTTCCAGATCCGGCGTCACGAGCTTCAGACCCTCGACCGCCGAGAGAACGGAGAGCGCCGGGGTGATCATCGAATCCCCGAGGAACAGCGCGGCGCCGATCAATCCGAGGATCATCAGCACCGAGCCATGGCTGCCGGCCTTCTTCGACAGGAGCGCCAGGAGCGAGAGCGTGCCGCCCTCCCCGTCGTTGTCGGCCCTGAGAAGGAAGAGTACATATTTGAGCGTCACGATGATGGTGAGCGTCCAGATGATGAGCGAGATCAGACCGATGATCTCCTCGCGCTCGATGCCGCCATCGGCGATCGGCTTCAGCGCCTCGCGGAAGGCGTAGAGCGGGCTGGTGCCGATGTCGCCGTAGACGACGCCGACCGAGCCGAGGCTCAGCCAGAAGAGGCTGCGGAAATCCTTGGGTGCTTCCGGAATTTCAGAGGTTTCTTGGGCCATGGGACATCTGGCTTCTCAGAGCCAGCCTTTCCAACGAAAGAAGAGGAATGGAATGATCGCCGACAGCAGCATAGCGCCAATGGCAAGGGCATAGCCGAACTGCCAGTGCAGTTCCGGCATGAACTCGAAGTTCATACCGTAGATCGAGGCGACCAGGGTCGGCGGCAGGAAGACGACGGAAGCGATCGAGAAGATCTTGATGATGGCATTCTGCTCGACGTTGATCAGCCCCAGCGAGGCATCGAGCAGGAAGGTGATGTTGTTCGAAACGAAGCCGGCATGCTCGGACAGCGACTGGATGTCATGGGCGACGATCCGGCACAGTTCGTCGGCCTCGTGGTCCTTGCGGATCAGCGGCAGCGAACGCAGGAACGTGACCAGACGCGACAGCGACGTCAGGCTGTCGCGCGCCTTGCTCACCAGGCGATGGTGGCTGGCGATGTCGAGCAGCTTGTCCTCGAGGAAACGGGGCGGCCGGCGCTTTGCCGTCTTGCTGTCGACGAAGACCTCGGCCGACAGCGCGTCGAGGCGGGCGACGGCGATCTCCAGCACTTCCGCCGTTCGGTCGACGACGGTTTCGAGCAGGCGGGCCATCATTTCCGCGCCGGTCTGATACTTGCCGGGGACGCGCAGAAGCGCCGCGCTGAACAAAGCGAATGCCCGTGGTTCGGCATAGCGGATGGTGATGAGGCGATTGTCGCTGAGGATGAAGGCGACATCGGTCAGCTCCGGAAGGTCGGTCTCGACGTGATAGACCAGAGAACCGGTCATGAATACCACACAATCCTCGACATAAAGTCTGCTGGAAGGCTCGATGTCCTTCAGGTCGTCGCGGGTCGGCAGCGGAACGCCGAGAAGCCGTTCCGCCAGCGCTTCCTCGGCCCTGTCCGGATCGAGGAGATCGATCCACAGGATGGCGGAATCGAGCGTGGTGCGCGGATCACTCGCGCGAATGACTTCCGCCGTTCCGTCGGGTCGGTAGGCCCTGATCAAATTCGAAACACTCTCATGGCGCCCCGTGTCACGGCCGCTGCTGGTCACAGCGGGCGACCAAACACCTCGCCGCCGAAAAATGCAAGAGCCTTATTGCGGCGACCGGCAGGGCACCGACGACTTCCACTTTTGCCCTTCGCCGGGACGCGCGTGGCGCGCTCGAGCCAAACGCCAAAGTTGACTTGAATCAAGGCGTGGCAGGCCCTCGGCCCTACAATTCCGCCCGTTCCGACTATCGGAACGTCAACGTCGTGGAGGAAATTATGGCAGACAAGTCACCAAGTATTCTTCCGAGCCTCTGGTCCGGCAACCCGTTCGCCGACTTGCGCAAGGAAATGGATCAGGTCGTCGAAAACTTCTTCGGCAAGAACAAGCTGCTCTCCGCATCCGAAGGCGAAGGTTTTCTCGCACGCCGATCGACGTCGTCGGTGGACGACCAGATCGTGGACCGCAGAACTTCCCGGTATCGCCGAAAGCGACATCGACATCTCGATCCAGAACGGCGTGCTGAGCCGAAGGGCGAGAAGAAGATGAGAAGAAGGACGACAAAGACAATTACCATGTCGTCGAACGGCGCTATGGCAGCTTCCAGCGCTCGATGACCCTGCCGTCCAGCGTGGACGACGCGGCGGTCACCGCCAAGTTCGACAAGGGCGTACTGACCATCACCATGCCCAAGAAGCCGGGCACTGCTCCGGCCGAACGTAAGATCGCGATCGAGAAATAACAAAGGATCGCGCGATCCCGCCGCCCCGTCCGCCGGGGGCGGCGGTCGATCCTTTTGCCGTCGCGTTTACTCGAAGACGATCGAAGGAGCTGCCCGGCCGGAGCGGGCCTGCACCTGCGCCCATACCTTCTCGGCAATCTCGCGATAGACCCTGGCCTGCGGGCCTTCCGGATCGGACACCACGACCGGCGTTCCGGCATCCGACGTCTCGCGAATGGCAATGGTCAGCGGCACTTCGCCGAGGAAGGGCACGCCGATCCGTTCGGCCTCCGCCCTCGCCCCGCCATGACCGAAGATGTCGTAGCGGTTGCCGGTGTCGGGGGCGATGAAATAGCTCATGTTCTCGACGATGCCGAGGACCGGCACCTCGACCTTGTTGAACATGTTGAGTCCCTTGCGCGCGTCGATCAGGGCGAGATCCTGCGGCGTCGAGACGATGACGGCACCGGACAGCGGCACCTGCTGGGCCATGGTGAGTTGCGCATCGCCGGTGCCCGGGGGCATGTCGACCACCAGCACATCGAGATCGCCCCAGGCGACTTCGCGCAGCATCTGCATCAGTGCCGACTGGACCATCGGACCGCGCCAGATCATCGCCGTGCCCTCGTCGACCAGGAAACCCATCGACATGACCTTGATGCCGTAGTTCTCCATCGGCACGATGATGCGGTTCTCGATCTGCTGCGGCCGGCCGGAAATGCCCATCAGGCGCGGCAAGGAGGGGCCGTAGACGTCGGCGTCGAGAATGCCGACCTTGAGGCCGTTGGCCTTCATGGCGAGTGCCAGGTTCACCGCCGTCGTCGACTTGCCGACGCCGCCCTTGCCGGAGGCGACCGCAATGATCGCCCCGATGCCCGGAATGTTCTGCTTGGCCGGACGCTGGCCCGACGGCGCCTGAGCCGGCGCATGGGAATGGGAATGGCCGTGGGCCGCCGGCTGCGGCTTTGCCGCCGGCGCGGCGCCCGCCTTTCGTTCGGCGGTCAGGCTGACCAGCGCGCCCTTGACGCCCGGCATCGCCTTGACCGCCCGTTCGGCGGCCTGACGCAGCGGTTCGAGTTCGTTGGCGCGCTCGGCGGGAACGGTGATGGAGAAATACACCTTGCCGTCGGAGATAAAGACATCCGAGACCATGCCGAGAGCGATGATGTCGCCCTCGAAATCGGGACCGCGAACGGTCCTCAGCGTCTCCAGAACCTGGTCTCTCGTGACTGCGCTCATTCCACCCTCTCAGCGTTCCGCTCCGCCCGGGAGCCGGCTGTGCCCTAGATAGTGGACGGGAACGGGTTCGCCAACCGGAAAAGCGCGCGCACAGGAAGTCCGGCCCGCGGCGGAAGGCCCCGGCGGCGGTCGTGCCGCCATCGGCATTCGGCGAAAAAAAGAAAACCGCCGCCTAATCATGTCCAGAGTGGCGGACATTTTCGACGACGGCTTCCCTTGCCGCACCTTTTTCAGGTGGCTTGCAACGTCCCCTCTGGACTTGTTTCCATGAATGCAGAAACCGTGCCAGGTCGACCACACGGGAAATTTTGATCTGTTTTCAATGCTATAGCTTCGCACATGGGTGGGCGCCTACGGAATACAGGGAAGCCCCCGCCCGCGTTTTGGGCGCAGCCATGGCCGGAAGAGCAAATTTGAGGCAGGCCATGCCGCGGACGGTGCGGCAGGAAAAAAGGCAAAGACCTGACGCGCCGGGCAAAGGGGCCGAAACCGGCCTCCAGTCAGTCGAGCCTCAGCGCTTCGCGACGCCTGCGCGGTTCACGGTATCGAGCTTCTTGCGGCGCGGTTCAGATAGTAGTTGATGGTGTGCCGGAAGCCGGGGATCTCGGCGATCTCGACGCTGCCTTGCCGGCGGCCGTCGGTTCGGGCAATCGATTTCGCCCGCTATATCCGTCGCGCGGTTGTCGAGCTCGCGGATCTCGGCCAGCCGATTGTAGACATGGATCGACAGATACATCAGCTCCATCATCTCGGTCGGCGAAAACGCCGCCCGGTCGCCGGCAAACGACACTGCGCCCCGCATGCCTGAGGCATCATGGACCGGGAAGTAGCCCCCGCGCGGCATTCGGTAACGCTCGAACATCGATTTCGAGATCTCGGTCGTGCGGGCATCCCGTTGCTTGGCGACGTGCTCGATGTCGAAGAGGAACGGTGCCGTCGCCGTGCGCAGGCGGATGAGGATGGGGCTGGAGGCCAAGAGGGCGACCTGGTCATATTCGGCGATGAGGTCGGCCGGCCAGTTGGTGATGATCGAGTTGCTCGACAGATCGAGCGATGTCGCCGACGGCAGGTTCAACACCATGAACGCACGCGCGCCATAGTGCTCGGTCAGCCGCTTCATGAAACGGAAGACATCGAACTGGGTCTTGAATCCACCAATGTCGGCGACGTAGTCCGCAATGCGGTTGGTGCCGTCAGTCTCAATCACGCTCATCGTATAGTTTTTTCTTCGCAAAGCCCCAGAATCGGCAAGCGGCGACTTCTACCGACAGCAGGCCCGGACCTCGACTGCAATCGAAGGCGTGTCCGTCGCCGCTGGGCCGCTTCCCCTGAAACACAATCGAACCACAAATGACAATCGTCAGACAACTCTTCCGCATGTCGCGTGAAACGTCGCGACCAATCTTTGTTGACACACAATGGAAGAGTTATATCGATTGCGGTAGACCAACATGCGGGATCGCCCGCGAATCCAGCCTGCCGACGCTTCGGACCATAACCGCAGAAACATGGTGCAGTCCAGCAACTAACTTTATTTTACGGTAAACCCCTGTCAACAAGGGGGCGGATGCCGGCTTGCCCCCGGGCAAGATCAAGGGGAAGGAGACCACATGCCGTCACACCATTCGTTTGCTGGATTGATCCTCGATGAAACCCGGCTGGAACTCGGAGAGGGACCTACCTACGATCCCGACCTCGATTGCCTTTGGTGGTTCGACATTCTCGGCCGGAGCCTGCGGCGTCTCGACCTTGCGACCGGTACGGCGAGCGCCCACGCCCTGCCCTTCCTAGGCAGCGTGATCGCACGCACCGACGGCGGCCGTCACCTCATCGCCTCCGACCAGGGCCTGTTCCTGCGCGACCTCGCCTCGGGCGAACTCAGCCACCATTGCGAACTGGAACCGGAGAGCCGCGGCAATCGCTCCAACGACGGCCGGGTGCATCCTTGCGGCGCGCTGTGGATCGGCACGATGGGCAAGGCAGCGGCAACCGGCGCCGGCGCGATCTACCATGTGGCCGGCAAGACCGTGACCCGGCTCTTCGACAAAATCAGCATCCCCAATGCCATCTGCTTCTCGCCTGACGGTGCCACCGGCTATTTCGTCGATTCCAAGGTCAACACGCTGATGCGCGTACCGCTGGACCCTGCGACGGGTCTTCCGACCGGTGCGGCCAGCCTGTTCATCGACGGGCGTGACCAGCCGGGCGTATTCGACGGCTCGGTCTGCGACGCCAAGGGCGATATCTGGAATGCGCGCTGGGGCGGCGGCGGGGTGGATCGATATGATGCGCAGGGCCGCCACCTTGCCCGCTATGACATGCCGGCACAGCGCGTGACCTGCCCGGCCTTCTTCGGGCGCAATGCCGACCGGCTGGTGGTGACGTCCTGCTGGGAGGGGCTCGATGCCGCCGGACGTGCTGCGGATTCGCTGGCCGGCGCCACCTTCGAACTCGGCGTGGCGGTCGAAGGCCGCATCGAGCCGGCCTTCAGACTCTGACGGAAAGGGCCGGCGCCAACAGCCGGCCAATGCCGCCACGAGACCGGCAACGCAAAATTGTTCCCTGCAAAGGCAAAAATTTACCCGACAAGGCCACGGGAACGAATAGCGGCGACATGCATTTTCCTCTCGAACCGACGTGATCGGCTCAGCCCAATCCAAGACGGGCCAAGCCGATCGCGTCTTTCGCAAGACCATCTCGAGGAAAGGTAGGTCCACCATGAAGAAGACCCTCAACGCTTTCGCCGCCGCTGTACTGCTCGGCTCCACCGCAATCGCACCGTTTGCCTATGCACAGGACGCCACCGCTCCTGCAGCCGGCACCGAGGCTCCGGCCGTCGCTCCGATGACCGACACCGCGCCGAATGCCGCAGCGACCACCCCGACCGATCCGGCTGCCGCCAATTCGACCATGGCCGCCACGACCGACACCTATCTGACCGAGCAGAGCGCTACCCAGATCAGCGCCAACACCTTCATCGGCCAGTCGGTCTACACGTCGAGCGATGACTCGATCGGCGAGATCAACGACCTGATCATCGAAGAAAAGGGCGGCATCGTCGCTGCCGTGATCGGTGTCGGCGGCTTCCTCGGCATCGGCGAGAAGGACGTCGCGGTTCCGATGAGCAAGATCACCGTGACCCGTGACGCCGACGATGCGAACGAGCTTCGCCTGACGACCATGGAAACGGCCGAAACGCTCAAGGCCGCTCCGGAATTCAAGAAGCTGGACGTCCGCGCTGACGCGAACTCGACCATGACGCCGACCGACAGCACCACCACCTCGTCGACGGTTACCAAGTAACCTGGAACGCGGGACGTGTTGAAACCATGGAGGGCGATGCTTCGGCATCGCCCTTTTTGCTTTGGCTATGGTTGAGGAACAACCTGAAACGTTTCAGGCGCTGGCTCGTTCGACCAGGGCAAATTCGTGATGGTGTTCATCGAGATAGCGCAGCGTGGCCGCCGCGTCCGCGGGCTTGCCGAAGTAGTAGCCCTGCCCCATGCCGCAGCCGAGCCTGCGCAGCTTTTCGGCCTCGGAGGCGGTCTCGATACCCTCGGCCACCACCTCGAGATCCAGGCCCTCGCACATCGTGACGATCGCCTTGATGATGTGCTCGGAGGTGCGGTCGGTGGTGATCGCGGAGACGAAGGCGCGGTCGATCTTGACCTTGTCGAAGGTGAAGTCGCGCAGGCGCCCGAGACTGGACTGGCCGGTGCCGAAGTCGTCGAGCGAGATCTTGATGCCCGCCTGGCGCAGCTCGCCGATGATCCGGCGTGCCGTGTCGGCAGAGGTCATGACCGCGGTCTCGGTGATCTCGAGCTCGAGGCGGCGCGGGTCGAAGCCGACCGCCGACAGGATCGAAAGCGTATTGAAGGTCGTGCGCGGGTCCATCAGCTGGGCGGAGGACAGATTGAACGACAGAAAGAGTTCGTGCGGCCAGACAAGGGTCGCTTCCGCGGCCTTGCGCAGCAGGGTCTCCGACAGCATGTCGATGAAGCCGCGTTCCTCGGCCAGCGGCACGAAGATGGCCGGGGACACGAAACCGAGATCCGGGTCGTTCCAGCGGGCCAGGGCCTCAAAGCCGACGACGCGGTTGTCGGCGAGCGAGACGATGGGCTGGAAGTGCACGTCGACATTGTCGGTGATGATGGCATGGCGCAGCGCCTGCTCGAGCTGCGTGGCGCGCTTCATCTCCTGCGCGATCTCGCGCGAGTAGACGGTGATCTGGCCCCGGCCGCGACGCTTGGAACGGTAGAGCGCGGTTTCGGCGCTCTTCATCAGCTCCTCGAAATCGGCGCCGGCAAAGGGATAGACGGCAAAGCCGAGCGAGGCGGAGAGACGGACGTTGCGGTCGCCGAGGTCATAGGGTGCCGACAGCACGTCCTTGATCATCTGCCCGGTGCGCTCGGCGCCAAGCCGTTCGAAGACGAGCGGCAGGATGATGGCGAATTCGTCGCCGTCGTGGCGCGTCACCGTGGCGCCGTCGGGCACGCAAGCTTTCAGGCGGTGGGCGACCTGGCAGAGGATTTCGTCACCCGCAACCGAGCCGAACAGGTCGTTGATCGGCTTGAAGCCATCGAGATTGACGATGCCGACGGTGAAAGGTGCGGGGTCGGCGGCCCGTTCGCTCGCCAGCAGCCGGACCTTGTCGCGCAGCCGATACCGGTTGCCGAGCCCGGTCAGTTGGTCGGTATAGGCCATCGCCTGAAGTTCATTCTGGCTTACCTGGGGCAATGTGGTTCCGGCAGAGCCCATCGGCACATCCTGGATAGAATCCTCTCACAGACCCACAGGATGAGATCCAAACATTAAAAAATAATAGAAATTTCGGAGCGTTGGCTATGGAATGTAACCCACTATTTAGGGGGTTGACAGCCCCATTAGCCGGCCGCAGCGCCCTTCAGCTGGGGCGCCACGCGCTCCAGCACGGCCTCGACGGCGTCCGGGCTCAGAGGTTTCAGGATCACGTCGTTCATCCCCGCGGCGAAACACTCGTCACGATCGCGCTCGAAGGCCTGAACCAACACGCCAATCACCGGCGTGGTGCGTCCCGTGCCGCGCTCCTCTTCGCGAATGCGGCGGCAGGCCTCGAAACCGTTGAGAAGCGGGAGCGTGACGTCCATCAGGACGACGTCGGGCCGAAGCTCCCGGCAGAACCGCACGACCGCCTCGCCGTCCGCCGCGATGCGGTAGTCGTAGCCCAGACCTTCCAGGATCTGCGAGAAGACGATCTGGTTGATGTCGTTGTCCTCGGCGACGAGCACCAAGGGGGCCGGGGCGTGGGGATGCCTGACATCCGGCTCGGCCTCGCCGGTGCTGATCTCCCAATCGTCCGGTATAGCCTGGGGTTCGAGGCCGGCGAGCTTTTCCATGATCATGAAGGCAAGCTCGGTGTCGATCTGGAAGCCGTCGAGCGTGATGGTACCGATGTCATAGTCATCGGCGACTTCCAGGCATCTGACGTCCATTTCGGTGTCGACCGCGATCAGGTCGATCACCACGCCGACCGATCGGGCGACGCTGAGGAAAGCCTCCTGCTCGACGGCATTGCGCACACAGCAGGCGTCAAAACCGAGCTTGTGCAGCGTCTTCAGGCTCTTGGCCTCGAATTCCGTATCCGTGGTGACAAGCAGCGCCTTGCGTCCGAGATGGACCGCACGGACCTCTGCCAGGACAGAATCTTTCTTCCGCAGCAGCGGCGTGTATGCCGCGGTGGCGACGGCGGCGTCTTCGGATGCCGTGCCCAGGGCATCGGCGAAACTGGTGACGACGAAATAGCGGCCCGGCTTGCCGACCCGCTGGCTTCGCAGGACGACGCGACGGGAGCCGGAGGGAGCGGTCGGAAGCTCCACCGCCATGGCCGAGGACGTTCCCGTTTCCAGGACATGCCGCGTGACGCCCATCAATTGCCCGGCAATCTGGTCGGGAAATGCGCCGGCCAGCGCCCCACCCAGTACGCTTTCGGGCTGAATGTCCATGAAGCTGCAGAAGGCCTTATTGACCGCCACCATGCCGAGATTGCGGTCCTGGACGAAGACCGGCTGCGGAAGATTGTCGAGGATCTCCTCGGTCAGCTGTACGCGCTCCATGTCGGCGCGCCACTGCTCTTCGCGCTTCTTCTGGTCGGTGATGTCGGTAATCACGCAGATGCCGTGACCGGAGGGAAGCCGGCGCTTGGTCAACCGGGTCCAGCGGCTCTGTCCGTCGCATTGCTGGACGTCGGACCGTTCGCGCCAATGGGCCGAAATATGCTCGGCGATCCATTCTTCCCGGCTCTGGGTCGTGTCACTGCTACCGCCTGCGGCGACCCCGCGCCAACCGGTGTCGTAGAGCGCGCCCAGATAGTCGCGCAGGCGGGTACCCGGCGTCAGGAACTGGGGAGGGACGGGAAAGTAGCTACGGATGAGACGGCTGGCGTAGATCAACTCGTCGTTGCGGTCATAGACGAAGAATGCCACCGACAGCACTTCGGAGACGGCGTCGAGCATGGTCGTCTGCATCGTTGCATCCGATACCTCGCTGACCATCCGCCATTCCTCTTCGGCCTGTCCACCAGGAACTGGTGCAAACTCATCCATGCTGGCGTCTCGAAACACTGGGCGTTGGCGACCAGCCGAAATTCACTCGTATTTCTCAACGCAACCGAACATGCCGAAGGAAAAACCTTGATTCGACATTAGGGGCGGAATGAAAGACGCTTCGGCACCGTCTTTCCCCCCTGCTGGCAGGCCAGCTTTGTCGGGAAAACATTTCAAGTCTGAATTGAAACTATCGGGCTAAGCTTAAGGCGAGCTTAATACCCAGTGCAAGTTGTACCGCTTTTGCTCAACCGGCGCAGTTCCTGCTTCCCTCGGAGCGACGAATCCACGAAAATGAAAAGATGAACATCAAGCAGCTCTCCGAAACGCTCGTCAACCAGATCGCCGCCGGCGAGGTCATCGAACGGCCGGCCAGCGCCGCCAAGGAATTGATCGAGAACGCCATCGACGCGGGTGCCACGCGCATCGAGATCGCCACGGCCGGCGGCGGCAAGAGCCTGCTGCGGGTCGCCGACAACGGCTCCGGCATGGAGGCGGAGGATCTCGAACTGGCGATCCGCCGCCACTGTACCTCGAAGATCAGCGACACGCTGTTCGACATCCGCACGCTCGGCTTTCGCGGCGAGGCCCTGCCGTCGATCGGCTCGGTCGCAAGGCTCAGTATTGCCAGCCGAAGGGTCGGCAGCCCGGAAGGGGCGGAGATCGTCGTGGCCGGCGGCAAGGTGTCGCCCGTCAGGCCGGCCGCGGCCAATCCGGGAACGACGGTCGAGGTGCGCGACCTGTTCTTCGCCACCCCTGCCCGGCTGAAGTTCCTCAAGACCGAGAAGGCGGAAGCGGCAGCGATCACCGAGGTGGTGAAGCGCATGGCGATCGCCTTCCCGGCGATCCGCTTCGTGCTGTCGGGCAGCGACCGCTCGACACTGGAACTGCCGGCGACCGGCGACGACCACCTAGCGCGCATCGCCCAGGTGCTCGGCACCGATTTCCGCGACAATGCCATTGCGCTCGATGCCGAGCGCGAGGACGTGCACCTCGGCGGCTGTGCCGGCCTGCCGACCTTCCATCGCGGCAATTCCGCTCACCAGTACGCCTTCGTCAACGGGCGTCCGGTGCAGGACAAGCAGATCCTCTCGGCGATCCGCGGCGCCTATGCCGAGACCATGCCGCAGGGCCGTTATCCGGTCGCCGTGCTGTCGCTGACACTCGATCCGGCGCTGGTCGACGTCAACGTGCACCCGGCAAAATCGGATGTTCGCTTCCGCGACCCGGGTCTGGTGCGCGGGCTGATCGTCGGCGCCATCCGCGAGGCGCTGAAGCGCGAGGGCGACCGCGCCTCGACCACCGGGGCGGGCGGCATGCTGCGTGCCTTCAGGCCCGGCTTTCGCCCGACGGCCTCTCCCGCTCCCGGCGGCAGCTGGAGCTTCCAGTCCTCGCCCTACCGGCCGTTCGAAAGCCCTGCCGCACCCGCCGCTCCGGCCAGAGGTTTCGCCGAAACGGCGCAGGCGGCTTTCGGCGAGACCGAAATGCCGACCGCGCGGGCGGAAAGCTTCACGCCGCGCGAAACCGCCGTGCAGGAGCCGGCCTCCTTCCCGCTCGGGGCGGCGCGCGCGCAGGTCCATGCCAATTACATCGTCTCGCAGACCAGGGACGGGCTCGTCATCGTCGACCAGCATGCCGCCCATGAGCGGCTGGTGTTCGAGCAGATGCGCAAGGCGCTTTCCGGCCGGCGGCTGCCGTCGCAGGGCCTGCTGATCCCGGAGATCGTCGACATGCCCGAGGAGGATTGCGACCGCCTGATGGTGCATGCGGAGGCGCTGGAGCAGCTGGGGCTCGCCATCGAGCGGTTCGGCCCGGGCGCCATCGCTGTGCGCGAGACGCCGGCCATGCTGGGCGAGATGGACGTGCCGGGCCTGGTGCGCGAACTCGCCGACGAGATCGCCGAATGGGACACGGCGCAGGGGCTCTCGGCGAAGCTGGAGCACGTCGCCGCCACCATGGCGTGCCACGGATCGGTGCGCTCAGGGCGCCAGCTGAGGGTCGAGGAAATGAACGCGCTGCTGCGCCAGATGGAGGAGACGCCGGGCTCCGGCCAGTGCAATCACGGTCGCCCCACCTATGTCGAGCTGAAGCTTTCCGACATCGAGCGGCTGTTCGGTCGCAGCTGACACCACTGAAAAGGCTGGAAATCTCGACGATGGCGCGTTATGGCAGTTTTGTTACTCGCAGGAGACCGAGCCGCATGAACCGTTTCGAAGGTGGAAGCCGGGAAGCCAAGATCCGTTACCTCGACGCGGACTTCCAGATCCTGTCGCCCGGTTCCTACGTGACCTGCGCGATCACCGGCCAGCCGATCATGATCGACGAGTTGAAATACTGGAGCGTCGCGCGGCAAGAGCCCTATGTCGATGCCGCGGCCTCGCTCGAAGCCGAAAAGCGGGCCGGTGCGCTTCCCAACCAGAAGCGCTGATCCAAACGACCGCCCTCAGGGCGCGGACTTCCTCAGCCGCCGCGCCCGGCAGACCTCCACGGCCCGGTCGATGACGAGATCGGGAGCACGGGGATCATCGAACGCCATTTCCACATCGACGACCCTGACCCGCTGCAGCAGTTCCTCCGAACGGCCATGGCCGCCGATCAGCCGCACCATGTCCTTCGCGGTGGTCGCAAGCGTCAGGCCGCCGGCGTCGGCATGGGCAATCAGGTCGTCGATCTCGTCGTCGCTCAGGTGATGGTGATCGGGGAAGTCGCGCCTCTCGACGACCTCCGCGCCGATCGTCTCCAGCGTGCGGTAAAACTTTCCCGGATCGGCGATACCGGCAAAGCCCAGCACGCGGCTCCCGGCCAGCCCGGAATCGCCGCGCGGCCTGAGCGTGGCCACCAGGACCTGCTTGCCGGCCCTTGCCGCCTGGCGCACCAGCCGGTCGGCGGCGTTGCCGTCTCCGACCTTGAGGATGGCATCGAGATGCCGCATCTGCACGGCGATCGGCGCGCGCACCGGACCGCCGGGAACGATATGGCCATTGCCGATTCCGCGATAGGTGTCGATGACGACGAGGGCGAAGTCGACGGTCAGCCGCGCGCTCTGGAAGCCGTCATCCATGATAATGAGGTCGGCGCCCTCCTTGACCAGGCGCTCGGCCCCGGCGACGCGGCGGCGCGAGATCACGGTCAGCGCCTCGCGGGCGAGCAGCAGCGGTTCATCGCCGACATCGACGGAACGGTGATGGGCGGGGTCGACGACGGTGGTGACATCCAGCGAACCGCCATAACCGCGGCTGAGAAAACCGGGGGTCAAACCCTTGGCCTTGGCGGCACGGGCGATCATCAGGGCGGTGGGGGTCTTCCCGGCGCCGCCGACGGTAAAATTGCCGACGCAGATGACCGGGACGGGAGGCGCGTGGCGCCGCTTGCGGCCCATGCGGTAACCGGCGACCTTGCCGTAAAGGAAGGACAAGGGCGCGAGGCTCCAGGCGCGCCAGTCGGCCTTCATCCACCAGAACGGCGGCGCTTCCGAAACCATCGAGCAGTCTTCCCCTATTCCCGCGGGTCCTGCCCCGCAACCTCGCGTGCGGAACAGCAGAGCCCAAGAGCCGGGCATTCGTCAAGTCGGCTGTCCCGTTTCGGGACGGTCGCTCAGCCCAGGACGGCCTCGAGCTCGGTGATGTCGTTGAGAATGATGTCGCAGGCTTCTTCGAGCGACTGGCGCGAGCCGGTACCCGACAGGACCGCGACCTTGAGGCCGGCGCCGGCGTTGCGGCCCATGTGCAGGTCATGATTGCTGTCGCCGACGACCGCCACCTGATGCGGCGCGAGCCCGGTCTCGGCACAGAAACCCAGCACCATGCCCGGACCGGGCTTGGCGCCATGGCCGCTGTCATAGCCGGCGACGAAGTCGACATAGTGGTCGATGCCGAAGCGCCGCACCGTCACGCGGATCGACCTCTCGTTGTCGCTCGAAGCGATGCCCAGTCTGAGGCCCCGCTGGCGCAGGCGCGCGAAGAGCGGCTGGAGTTCGGTCACCGGCACCGACATCTCCGCCGCACCGGCGAAGAGATCGTCGATCAGGGGTACCAGCGTCTCCGGATCAAAAGGCGCCCCGGCGCCAATCAGCCCCTCGGCAATTTCGCGGGTGTTGCCGGCGGCGAACAGGCTGTCCGGCACGATATGCCCCGAAATCGGGTCCATGCCGCAGGCGGCAAGCAGCCGGTCGGCGAGTTCCGCATCACCACCCGCGGCGACCAGGGACACCTGGCGGTTGACCGGCTCCCAGCTCGCGTCGAAATCGAGCAAGGTTCCGTCCTTGTCGAACAGAATGCCGGCGATCTGCGATGGCACAGACATGATCACTCCCCCCGGAAACGATTTTCAGCCGCGGCGCGCGGCGCGCGGTTCGAGCTTGGCCTTGACGGTCAGCGGATTGATGTAGGGCTCCAGGCCCTTGACCGTCGCCATCAGCGCACCGCGCATTTCCTGCATGCTCTCCATGCCGGCGTCGATCATCTTGTGGCGGGCGAGATCGTTGGTCATCAGGAAATGCACCGCCTTGGCCAGCATCTCGGCGTCACGCACGATGCGGGCGCTGCCGCTGCGCACCAGCCGCTGGTAGCTTTCGCGGAAATTTCCGACCTTGGGGCCGGCAAGCACCGCGCAACCGAGCATGGCCGGCTCCAGCGGGTTCTGCCCACCCTCGCCGGTCAGCGAGCGGCCGACGAAGGCGATCTCGGTCAGGCGGAGATAGAGGCCCATTTCGCCGATCGTGTCGCCGAGCAGCACGTCGACGTCCGGCGTGATCACATCGTCGCGGGTGCGCCGCGCGACCTTCATGCCTTTTTCCACCATCATCGCCTCGATCTCGTCGGCGCGTTCCGATGGCGCGGCACGACGATCGACAGCAGACCGGTATGCGCCTTGAGCGCCCGGTGCACCATGGTGGCGATCTTCTCTTCGCCATCGAAAGTCGAGATGGCCGCCCAGGTCTTGCGATCGCCGATCTGCTGGCGATAGCGCTCCAGAACAGCGTCGTCGCAGGGCGGTGCATCGCCGTCGACCTTGATGTTTCCGGAGACGTTGACCGGCCAGGCGCCGAGATCGCGGAACCGCTCCGCATCCAGGTCGGACTGGGCGATCACCAGCGCGAGGCGCGAGAACAGCGCCTCGGCAATGGAAGAATGACGCTGCCAGCGGGCAAAGGAGCGATCGGATATACGGGCGTTGACCAGGATCTGCGGAATATGCCGCTTGTGAAGCTCCATCAGCGTGGTCGGCCAGATCTCGGATTCCACCGAGATGGCGACATCCGGCTGCCAGTAGCTGAGAAAGCGGCGCACCGCCGGCTTCACGTCGAGCGGCACGTATTGGTGCAGGATCTCGCCGTCGAGCCGGAAGCGCGCGAGTTCGGCCGAGGTACCGGTACCGGTGGTCAAAAGCGACATTGATGTCGCGGCGGCGCAGTTCCCGCATCAGCGGCACGATGGCGAGCGTCTCGCCGACGCTCGCGGCATGCATCCACACGAGCGGACCCGACGGCCGGTCGATCGCCGGGTAACCGAAGCGCTCCAGGCGGCGGGTGCGGTCTTCCTTGCCCTTGGCGGCGCGCAAGGCCAGGAGCGGCCCCGTCAGCGGATAGGCAGCAATGCCCGCCCAGCCGTAGGAGGCAATGGCCAACGATGCCAGACCGTCGCTCAGCGCCATTGTTCGGGACCGTTTCTGTTCACCATGAACGCCATTTCGCCCTTTCCGGGGGTGGCTACGCAAAAACTTCTGATGCTTCAAAACTACGTTTTAAAAGTGACACGCGGCAACGGCCCGGGACATCTTCCACAGACCGCTACCGAAAAAAGTCCTCAGCTCTCGATCGTCTTGCCACCGGGGGTGAGCAGGCGATGCATATGCACGATGAAATAGCGCATATGGGCGTTGTCGACGGTCTGCTGGGCCTTGGCCTTCCAGGCGACGAGCGCGCTCGCATAATCGGGGAACATGCCGACAATGTCGAGGGCGTTCAGGTCGCGGAACTGAACGTCTTCCAGGCTCGACAATTCGCCGCCGAAGACGAGGTGAAGAAGCTGCTTGTTGTCGCTGGATTCCGTCATTCTCGGTTTCTTTCCGTTCGCATTTTCTCCCTCCCTCCTCTGCTCGATTTCGCAGAAAAGGTCAACCGCGCGGCAGGAGCAGGAGATGTTTCAAAAGGTCCGGCAGTTCGGCGTCGATCGCGGCGCAGAGCTCGCCATGGCTCACGTCGGCGCGATTGTAGCACAACAGCTCGCCGGCAAGATCGACGAGCCGCCCGCCGGCGCGCTCGAGGATGAGGTCGGCGGCGGCGAGATCCCAGTCATGCGAATTGCGCTTGACCAGGGTGGCGTCGATCCGACCTTCGGCGACCATGGCCAGGCGATAGGCGAGCGACGGGATATGCTCGACCCGCTCGATGCGGGTGCGGATCTCGGCATCGAAGGCCGAGACGATATCCTGCGGGGTGGCGACGCGCAGACGCTCGTCCGGCCGGTGCGCGGCAACCGTGATCGGCTGGCCGTTCTTCAGAGCGGGGCCGCCGAGGCAGGCCGCGAATTCCTCGTCGAGCGCCGGCGCGACCAGCACGCCGGCCACCGGCCTGCCATGATGCACGACCGCGACGCTGACGCACCAGGTCTTGCGGCCGTTGATGAAGGCGCGCGTGCCGTCGATCGGATCGACGACGAAGAGCGTATCGCAGGCGAGCCGCGCCGGATCGTCGTCGGTTTCCTCCGACAGCCAGCCATAGCGCGGGCGGGCCTTGCGCAGTTTCTCCTCAAGGCAGCGGTTGGCCGCATAGTCGGCGGCACTGACCGGCGAATGGCCCTCGTTCTTCCACCACACTTCCGGCGACTGGCCGAAATAGCTGAGCGCCACTGCGCCCGCTTCGCGCGCGGCCGTGGCGATCAGTGTCATGTCCGCCTGCCAGTCCATGGTCGTCCTGCCTGTCATTCCTGCCTCTTTCGGCCCGCCGTCTCGTTCGTCCGCCCGTCAGCGCCCTGCAAGCGTCATGCCCTCGATGGCGATCGTCGGGGCGGCGACGCCGAACTTGCGGTCGATGTCGCTTGCCGGCGTGACCCGCATGAATATGTCCTTGAGGTTCGAGGCGATCGTCACCTCGGAAACCGGATAGGTCAGTTCGCCGTTCTCGATCCAGAAGCCGGTGGCGCCGCGGCTGTATTCGCCGGTGATCATGTCGACGCCCTGGCCGATCAGTTCGGTCACGTAGAAGCCGTTGCCGACCTGGCGGATCAGATCCTCGGGCGAGATCGTTCCGGGCTCGAGCGCAAGGTTGGTGGAGGTGGGAGAAACCGAGGTTCCCCCGCGCGCGCCGCGGCCGTTGGTGTGCAGCCCGAGTTCGCGGGCTGCCGAAGACGAGAGGAACCAGTGCGTGAGCACGCCGTCCTCGATCATCGTCAGCTTCTCGCCGCGCACGCCCTCGCCGTCGAACGGACGCGAGGCGGAGCCCCGCACTTTCAGCGGATCGTCGGTGATGTTCAGCCCGGCCTTGAGCACCTGTTCGCCCATGCGGTCGCGCAGGAAGGATGTCTTGCGGGCCACCGAGGCGCCGTTGATGGCGCCGGCAATGTGGCCGACGAAACCGCGCGCAACGCGCGGGTCGAACACGACGGTCACGTCCTTGTCCGTCGGCACCTGGCGCGGGTTGATCCGCTTGACCACGCGCTCGCCGGCGCGGCGGCCGATGGCTTCCGGCGCATCGAGTTCGGCGAAATAGAGGCGGCTGTCGAAATCGTGGTCGCGCTCCATGCGCGTGCCTTCGCCGGCAATCACGCCGACGGACCGGCTGAAGCGGGAGGCCATGTAGCTGCCGGAAAAGCCGTGCGAGGTGACGAGCACCATGCCGCCCATGCCGGCGGACGCACCGGCCCCGGCCGAATTGCTGACGCCTTCGACGCCGAGGGCTGCCGCTTCCATCGAAAGGGCGGCCTCGCGCAGCATGTCGCTCGACACTTCCGTCGGGTCGAACAGGTCGAGATCGATCATCGAGCGGGCGAGATCGGACGCGTCGGCAAGGCCCGCATAGGGATCTTCCGGCGAGACCTTCGCCATGGCGACGGCGCGCTCGGCCAGCACCTTGAGGTCGAAGCCCGGATTGGCCGAGACGCTGGCGACCTGCTTGCCGATGAAGACCCTCAGCGAGAAATCGTCGCCTTCGGAGGCGTCGGTCTGCTCGACCTTGCCGAGACGCACGCTGACCGAGGTCGAGCGGGAGCGCAGGACCACGGCGTCGGCGCTGTCGGCGCCGGCTTTCAGGGCGAGCGCGACGAGTTCCTCGGCGCGGGAGAGGAGGCTGGCGGAATCGATCTGGCTGGACATGATTTGGCCTTTCATTCCCGCTCCATTTATTGTGCATTACGAAAGGCATCAAGGGTCCGCCGCGATTCACCGGCCTGAGAGCGATCACAAACACAGGAGAGCATGCGATTGTCGACAGGAGCCGAGGCGCTTTTCGCGGAAACGCTGCTGTTGCTGGGCGGCGCTATCGTCGCGGCGCCGGTCTTCCGCAAGCTCGGGCTGGGCACGGTGCTCGGCTATCTGGCCGCCGGCGTCATGATCGGCCCGATCGCCCATCTCATCACCGGCACGGAGGACATCCTCGCCGTGGCGGAGCTCGGCGTGGTCTTCCTGCTGTTCATCATCGGGCTCGAACTCAAGCCCACGCGCCTGTGGCACATGCGCCACGACATATTCGGCCTCGGCACGGCGCAGGTGGTGCTGACCGGCCTCGTGCTGACCTCAGCCTGCCTCATGGCCGGCCTTGCCGACTGGCGCGGCGCGATGGTGGCCGGCTTCGGCCTTGCCCTGTCCTCGACCGCCTTCGCGCTGCAGATCCTCAACGACAACGGCGACGTGAACAGCCGGCACGGCCAGCGCGCCTTTTCGATCCTGCTTCTTCAGGACATCGCCATCGTGCCGCTGCTCGCCATGGTGTCGATCCTTGGCGGCAACACCGAGGGCGACCAGCAATCCGCCCTCATCGACATCGCGGTCTCGGTCGCCGCGATCATAGCGACGATCATGGCCGGGCGTTTCCTGTTGACCCCGATGTTCCAGGTCATCGCCCGCACCGGAGCGCGCGAGGTGATGATCGCCGCGGCCCTCTTCGTCGTCATGGGGTCGGCCATGCTGATGCAGGCGGCCGGCCTGTCGATGGCCATGGGCGCCTTCCTGTCGGGTGATGCTGGCGGAATCGTCCTATCGACATGAACTCGGGGCCGACATCGAACCGTTCCGCGGCCTGCTGCTGGCGCTGTTCTTCATGGCGGTCGGGCTTTCGATGCAACTCGACGTCATCTGGGACAATCTGGCCGTCGTGCTGATTGCCGTGCCCGCGCTGATGGCGATCAAGGCCCTCGTCCTCTACGGGCTCTGCCGGTTGACCGGCTCCGGCCACGACGATGCGATCCGCATCGCGCTGCTGCTGCCGCAGGGCGGCGAGTTCGGCTTCGTGCTCTTCACCACCGCCGCCGTCGGGGGGCTGATCAGTGCCAGCACCTCGTCGCTGCTGATCGCCATCGTCACGCTCTCCATGGCGCTGATGCCCTTCGGCTCGCTGATCACCCGCCGCCTCACCAGCGAAACGGAACGCGAGGAGATGGAGGAGGACTTCGAGGGCGCCGGGTCCGACGTGCTGATCATCGGCTTTTCCCGCTTCGCCCAGATATCCGCGCAGATCCTGCTCGCCAGCGGCCGCGACGTGACGATCATCGACGATTCGGCCGACCGCATCCGACAGGCTGCGGCCTTCGGCTTCCGCATCTATTTCGGCGACGGCGCGCGGCTCGACGTGCTTCGCGCCGCCGGCATCGAACGGGCGAAAATTGTCGCCGTCTGCACCCAGAAGCGTGAGATCACCGACCGGATCGTCGACATGATCCGGGCGGAATATCCCGAAACCCGGCTTTTCGTGCGCGCCTATGACCGCGTGCACAGCATTTCGCTCAGAAAGCGCGATGTCGAATACGAACTGCGCGAAACGCTGGAATCCGGCCTGCTGTTCGGGCGCCGCACGATCGAGGCGCTCGGCGTCAGCGAGGACGAGGCCTATGCGATCGGCGAGGATATTCGCCGCCGCGACGAGGAACGACTCAAGATCCAGGCCACCGAGGGGCTGCAGGCCGGTCGCCACATGCTGCACAACCGTCCCGTCCGGCCCGAGCCGCTGGTCAAGCCGAAGCGTGCGGCGCGGCTGCTGGAAGCCGAGACGGTCGGGCCGGATGACAACGGTGCCTGACCAAGATCTCAGCGGCGGATGAAATCCTCCATCCTCGCCTCGAGGTCGCGCTTGAACTGGTCCTTGATCACCTCGTTCACCTCGATGATCTGGCGGGCCTTCAACAGATCGAGAACGCGAAAGGCGTTCACCTCGGGCCGCAGGTAGATGTCGGGCTGGCAGAGTTTCATCTTCAGCGCGACATTCGACTGCATGAGCAGCTGGGTTGCGCCGAGCAGGCTGTCGATCCGGTTCGGCACGAAGCTGCCCGCCGTGTCCGGCCCGCCGATCACGTCGACGCCGACGATGATGTCGGCCAGACCGCTCAGGTGATCATAGGGCACTGGATTGAAGATGCCACCATCGACCATCAGCCGGTCGTCGCGGTGGATCGGCATGAAGAGGGCCGGAATGGCCGCCGAAGCCGCCAGCGCTTCGTAAAGATCGCCGCTGTCGCAGACCACCTCGCACTGGCCGTAGTAATCCGTGGCGATCGCCTTGAACGGGATCTTCAGCGCGGCAAAGTCGCTCGGGATTTCCTTGGGAAGGAACGCCTTGAGAATGCGCTCGAGGTTGAACTGGCCAAGCTTGAAGCCGCCCAGCGCATCGCGCATGGTGGACGGCCCCAGGCCCCACAGCCGGCTGACCACCGAGCCGCGGTGGCCGATGGTTTCCACCGTGTAGTCGCGGATTTCCCTGCCGGTCATGCCGGCCGCCATCCCCGCTCCCAGGATCGCGCCCATGGAAGAACCGACGATCACTGCCGGCTTGAGGCCCAGTTCGTCGAATGCCTCGATCACCGGGATCTGCGCGAAGCCCCGCGCCCCGCCGGCGCCGAGCGCCAGACCGATCGACGGCCCGCCTGCCGGCCGCACGGGCGGCACGGCGACGGTCAAAGCATTCTCATCTAGCATGGCGGACTTTCCCTGAATGACGTGTCAGGCAGGCCTATAGGAAAAGAAGTACATTTTCGTGTCGCCGAAGCTGCGTTCCTCGATGAATTTGAACACGGGATCGACGATGACCTGGGCGTCGGCCCGCTCCTCGAGAATGGCGATGGCCCCCGGCGCCAGCCAGCCGCCGGCATGGGCGGCGAAAAGCGCCTTTTCTCCCAGCCCCTTTCCATAGGGCGGGTCGGCGAACACCAGCTGGAACGGCTCGATGTTGGAGGCAGGGCCGAGATCAGTCGCGTCGCGGCGCAGGATGCGGGCCCGGCCATGCAGGCCGAGGGCGTCGATGTTCTGCCACAGCAGGCTGCGGCCTTCGACGCTGTTTTCGACGAACAGGGCAGACTTGGCGCCGCGCGACAGGGCCTCTATGCCGACAGCGCCGGTGCCGGCGAAGAGATCAAGGACCCGGGTGGCGTCGAGCACGCCCGGATGGGCGTGCGCCAGGATGTTGAACAGGCTTTCGCGCGTCCGGTCCGTGGTGGGCCGGATCGCATTGGATTTCGGCGCGGCCAGGACACGGCCGCGAAATTCACCGCCGACGATCCGCACCGCGCCTTACCTCTTGCCCTTGGCCGGGCCACGGCCACCGGAGGGCTTGCCGCCGCCCGGACGGTCGCCCCGCGGCTTGCCGGAGAACGGCTTCGGACCACCGGGCTTTCCGCCGGGCTTGCCACCGACGGGCTTGCTGCCCCTCGGCTTGTCACCGAACGGACGGTCGCCTGCCGGGCGGCTGTCGCTGCGGGGTCCGCGCGGCTTGTCGCCAAACGGACGGTCGCCTGCCGGACGGCTGTCGGCGCTGCGAGGCGCGCGCGGCTTGTCACCATACGGACGGTCACCGGCCGGGCGGCTGTCGGTACTGCGCGGGCCACGCGGCTTGTCACCGAACGGGCGATCGCCGCGGGGACGGTCGTCAGCGCTGCGGGGGCCGCGCGGCTTGTCGCCAAAGGGCCGGTCGCCGCGCGGGCGGTCGTCACGGGCACGGGCCTCGTAGGGACGACCCTCGCGCGGGCCATCGCCACGCGGACGGTCGCTGCGGGGCCGGTCGCTGCGGGGCCGGTCGCCGGTGCGTGCCGGACGCTCGGAACGGTCGCCACGATCGGGACGGCCGCCAAAATCGCGCTTTCCGCCAAAACCCGCGTCGTCCTTGCCCCGTACGGGCTCCTCGGAGCGAATCCATTCGCCCTCTTCATCGCGGGTGCGGCTGACCAGCACGCGCGGACCCGGATCGGGACGGCCGTAGTCGGACTTGCCCTTGCGGTCGGGATCGAAACGGTTGAGCGACTTGGTCGGCTTGCCGTCCTTGTTGCGGCCGTAGCGCTTGTCGACGGAACCGTCGGGTCGGGCACGGGGCGGACGCTTCTCCGCAGCGGCGGCCTCGCCGGCCTTCTTCTCCGAGACAGGACGGGCGCCGGGCGCCATCCAGACATTGGCGGTGCGCGACGAACCCGGCGTGCGGCGCGGCTTGTCGGCGAAATCACCACGGCTGTCGCTACGATCGGCACGCGGGCCAAAGCCGCGCTTCTCGCCGAAGCCGCCCTTGCCGCGGTCGTCGCCGGCGCGTTTGCCCTGCGGCTTGCCGCGCGGTTCGTCGCGGCGCGTGTCGAGACGGCCGAGCGCCTGTTCGCGGCGGTCTTCGGGCTTGCCCTCACGCCGGCCTTCGCCACGCGGCTTTTCCTCGCGTGCCCATTCGGACTTCGCCGGCCGGGCCTTCGCGGGAGCGGCCTCCTCTTCCTCGTCGCCTGCGCCGTGATCGAAGATCGGCGCATCGAAATTGGCCTTGGCCTCCTCGATCAGGCGGGGGCCGAGCTGGTCGCGCAGCATGCGTCCGCGCACCTCGACCACCTTGGCCTCGGGCAGGTCGCCGAGCTGGAACGGGCCGTAGGAAATGCGGATCAGGCGGTTGACCTCGAGACCGAGCGCGCCGAGCACGTTCTTGATCTCGCGGTTCTTGCCTTCGCGAAGACCCATGGTGATCCAGACATTGTGGCCCTGCTTGCGGTCGAGCGTGGCGTCGATCGCGCCGTAGAGCACGCCGTCGACGGCAATGCCTTCCTTCAGCTTGTCGAGCGCCGGCTGGTCGATCTCGCCATAGGCACGCACGCGGTAGCGGCGCAGCCAGCCGGTGGTCGGCAGCTCCAGAACACGGGCGAGCCCGCCGTCATTGGTGAGCAGCAGCAGGCCTTCGGTATTGATGTCGAGGCGGCCGATGGACATGACGCGCGGCAGGTCTTCCGGCAGGTTTTCGAAGACCGTCGGGCGGCCTTCCGGATCGGCATTGGTGGTCACCAGGCCGGCCGGCTTGTGGTAGAGCCAGAGGCGCGTGCGCTCGATGCCGCGGATCGGCTGGCCGTCGACCTCGATCGCATCGGCAAAGGTCGCGTTGACGACCGGCGTGTCGAGGACCTTGCCGTTCAGGGTTACGCGGCCTTCCATGACCATGCGCTCGATATCGCGCCGCGAAGCGACGCCGGCGCGTGCGAGCAGCTTGGAAATGCGCTCCGGCTTGACGCCGTCTTCGGCATCGACCGAGGCCTGCGCCCTGGCTGCCTTGGGCGCAGGCTTGTCGGTTGCCGTGCTCGGCTTACGGGTGAGCGGCTTGCCGCCGCGGTCGGACGTTTTCGGTCCGGGGCGCCTGGACTTGTCTTTGAATGTCATTTGCTGTTTGCCTGTGGTTTGGGCTGTCCTAGCAGGTCAGGGCGGCTTGGTTAAGAGGAAAGTTGTGGACGTGGCGCAGACGGACGGATTCATGGTTGCGGCGCTCGAGGAGGCGAAAAGGGCCGGCGAGCGCGGCGAGGTGCCGATCGGCGCCGTCGTCGTGGCGGATGGGCGGATCGTCGCCAGCGCCGGAAACGAGACGCGGGCGCTGAACGACGTCACCGCCCATGCCGAGATTCTCGCGATCCGCCGCGCCGCCGAAGCCATCGGCGACGAACGGCTTTCGGGCGCCGACCTCTATGTCACGCTCGAACCCTGCACCATGTGCGCGGCCGCCATTTCCTTTGCCCGCATCCGCCGGCTCTACTACGGCGCGGAAGATCCGAAGGGCGGCGGGGTGGACAATGGCGTGCGCTTCTACACCCAGCCGACCTGCCATCATGCACCGGAAGTCTATTCCGGCCTCGGGGAAACGGAATCCGCCACATTGCTGCGAGACTTCTTCCAGAACAGGCGGTGAAGGGGCCTCAAGCCGCGAGCGGGCCGAGCTCCGCGCCATCGAAGACGATGCGATCGCGGCCGCCGTCCTTCGCCCGGTAGAGATATTCGTCCGCGCGGCGGAAGAGGTCGACCGGGTCAAAGGCATCGATGACGGACGCCGCGCCGATGCTGACGCTGATCGGCACCCGGCTGCCGGCGACCACGAGTTCGACAGCCGCCACGGCGCGGCGGATGCCATCTGCGACGGCGCGCGCCCGTGTCACGTCAGCCGGATGCAGGAAGACGACAAATTCCTCGCCGCCGATCCGTCCCCAGAGATCGGCATCGGTGGTCGCCTCGGCGATGCAGGACGCGATCCGGCGGAGCGCCTCGTCGCCGACGAGATGGCCGAAGCTGTCGTTGATGCGCTTGAAATGGTCGGCATCGGCGACCAGCAGGGCCGCGGCCCCATGATGGCCGGGAGCCTGCGAGGCAAGCGCGGCAAACAGGGCCTCGCGGTTGAGCCCTCCGGTCAGCGCGCGTCGCGCGCGCCTTGCAGCGCAGGTCCTCATGCAGTCGTCTCAACTCGCTATGCATGTCCTCGAGTTCGACATGCATGCGGGCGAGTTCGTCGCGCTGGCGCAGGATGACGTCCTTCTGGTGGAACTGCCACAGGCTGGCCGGCCCGCCGATCACCAGCGGGCAAAGCGCGCTCATCCAGAAGCCCGGCCCGTCCGGATGACCGCCCAGCAGGGGCACCAGAGCCAAGACGATGGAGACGGAAAGGACCACCGAGGCCGCCGTCGCGACCGCGGACTTGATCCATGTATTTTTGCTGACGCCGAACATGGCGGCACGCTAGCCGATCTGGAGTTAACGTAGCGTAAGGCGGGAAGCGCGGATCGACGGAATTGGGCGAAGTCAACCCGCCGCGAATTCCTTCAGCTTGTCGCCGGACAGGCGGTAGCGGATCCACTCGTTCTGCGGCTCGGCGCCGATCGCGTCATAGACGCGGATGGCGGGCTCGTTCCAGTCGAGCACGCTCCATTCGAAACGGCCGCAGCCCTTTTCGACGGCGGTCCTGGCGAGATGCTTCAGCAACAGCTTGCCGGCACCGGAACCGCGATAGTCGGGCGAGACATAGAGATCTTCGAGATAGAGGCCGTTCTTCGCCTGCCAGGTGGAATAATTGTAGAACCACACGGCAAAGCCGGCCGGCACGCCGTCGGCCTCGAGGATTGCCGCGCCCGTCACGGCATCCGGGCCGAACAGCGATGCGGCCAGGCTCTCCTCGGTCGCCTCGACCTCATGCCCGGCCTTCTCGAACACCGCCAGTTCGGTGATGAAGCGCAGAATGGTGCCGACATCGTCCGGCGTGGCGTTGCGAATGGCGAAGTTCATCGGTTCTCCTCGACTATGCGGACAAGCAAAAGGGCAGGTCGTTTCCGGCCTGCCCTGGCAGTGAAATCACAAAAGCCGGAAGAGGCTTACTGGAAAGGCATCCACCACTGGCTGTTCTGGTTGGCGGCCTTGGCCATCTTCTTGCGGCGCTTTTCCTTCTTGGATTCCGGTTCGCCGAGATCCGTCAGGGCCGTTTCGTCGGCCTTGCGATATTCGGCCGGCGGATCGGACAGGAAGCGGCGCTGGTCGAGATAGGCGCCCTTCTGCTGCTGGCGCGCTTCGCGGAAGGCCTGCCATTTCTGGGTCTCGGTCATCGTGCCGTTCTTGCCGTAGCCGGCGAGCAGCGGCGAGCGATAGCGCGGATTGTCGGCATTGGCGTCAGCCTCGGCGACGAGACGCTCACGCGCCTCTTCCGGGCTTTCCAGCCATTCGGGATTTTCCTTGCCGGCCAGAGACTGTTGCGGCGCGACCAGATCTGCCTTGGCTGTTTCCGGCGGCATGACAAGAGCCGGGCGCGGATTGTACTTCGTACCCTTGTTCTTGTTCGGATCGGTGCCGATCGACACGGCCGAGCCGACGTCGTCCACCAATTGTTCCATCGCGGTCTTGTCGGTGCCGTAGGTCGGGCTGCCGACGCAGCCGGTCAATGCGGAGCATGCGAGCAAAAGGCCGGCCATACCGACGCCAACTCTGAACAAATCTGCCGATTTCATGAATGCCTTCGAGCCTCGCCGCTGTTTATGCTTTCGCCGAATGTCTTCTCTCTTCGCCTGAGCGAAGAATTCGGCCAATTTCAGGCACATTTACCGGATGACCGCCGAAAGCGCAAATCATCCGGTAACATTTCGTTAATGGCGGGCGGCCAATTCACGCAGGGCCGCCGCATCACGGGCCGAGACGTCCGGATAGTCCGGATCGGAACCGACATCCCGGGTGATCTTCCAGGAGCGGGCGCATTTGGTGCCCTCGGCCGGCTTCGGCTCGACCGCGACCCTGGTGCCGTCATCGAGGCGGAAGGCCTCGGCCGGGCCTTCTCCACCCACGACCATGATGTCCGAGGTGATGCAGATCTCGGCGAAGTCGAGACCGTCCAGCGCCGCCAGCAGCTCGGGATCGCCGACATGCACGACGGGGGCTGCTTCCAGAGACGACCCGATGCGCTTGTCCTTGCGCTCGATTTCGAGCGCGCCGGTGACTGCACGGCGAACCGTGCGGACCTTTTTCCCCTTCTCGGCCAGCGCTTGTTCGACCACTCGGCCGGGATTGCCGGGAACTGTTCGAGATGGACCGACTCGGCGCTCGGATCGCGCGACAGCCGTGCTTCCTCGGTGGTGAACGGCATCATCGGCGCGAACCACAGGACGAGGCAATCGAACAGCTTGCGGATGACGAACAGCGCGGAACGGCGCTTCAGGCTCGACGGCGCATCGCAGTAGAGCGCGTCCTTGCGGATGTCGAAGTAGAAGGCGGAGAGCTCGACATTGGCGAAATCGTTCAAAGCGCGGGTGATGCGCTTGAAGTCGAAATCGTCATAGGCCTTGCGTACCAGCTGGTCGAGTTCGGCCAGGCGATGCAGCATGAGCTTTTCGAGCTCCGGCAGCTCGGCATAGGCGATCTCCTCGCCGGTGTCGTGGGCCAGCGTGCCGAGCATCCATCGGATCGTGTTGCGGATCTTGCGGTAGGCGTCGATATTGGTCTGGATGATGGTCTTGCCGACGCGCAGGTCTTCCGCATAGTCCGACGACATGACCCAGAGGCGCAGGATGTCGGCGCCGGCATCCTTCATGATGTCCTGGGGCGCGGTCACGTTGCCCTTGGACTTCGACATCTTCTCGCCCTTCTCGTCCATGATGAAACCATGGGTGACGACGGCGTCATACGGTGCACGGCCCCGCGTGGCGCAGCTTTCCAGCAGCGAGGAATGGAACCAGCCGCGATGCTGGTCGGAGCCTTCGAGATAGACGTCCGCCGGCCATTTCAGGTCCGGGCGATCCTCCAGCGTAAACGTATGGGTCGAGCCTGAGTCGAACCAGACGTCGAGAATGTCGGTGACCATCAGCCACTTTTCGGCATCATGGGCATTGCCGAGGAAGCGCTCCTTGGCGCCTTCGGCGAACCAGGCATCGGCGCCTTCCTTCTCGAAGGCTTCGAGGATGCGCCTGTTGACCTCTTCGTCCTGCAGGACATTGCCGGCGGCATCGGCGAAGACGCAGATCGGCACGCCCCAGGCGCGCTGACGCGACAGCACCCAGTCCGGACGGCCTTCGATCATGGCGCGCAATCGGTTCTGGCCGGCGGCGGGCACGAAGCGCGTGTCATCGATGGCCGAGAGCGCGCGCGAGCGCAGCGTCGTGCCGTCGCCGAGGTCCTTGTCCATGTAGACGAACCATTGCGGCGTGTTGCGGAAGATGACCGGCTTCTTGGAGCGCCAGGAATGCGGATAGTCATGCTTGACGCGGCCGCGGGCAAACAGGTTGTTGGCGGCGATCAGGGCGTCCATGACGCGCTTGTTGGCATCGCCCTTCTTGCCGTTGTCGTCGATGACACGGGCAGCACCGCCCTCGGCGGACGGACCGAAGCCCGGCGCATCCTCGGTGTAGAAACCGGCATCGTCCACGGTGAAGGGGATCTTCGACGAGATGCCGCGCGCCTCGAGTTCGCGGGCATGGTGCATCCAGATGTCAAAGTCCTCGCGGCCGTGGCCGGGCGCGGTGTGCACGAAGCCGGTACCGGCGTCGTCGGTGACATGGTCGCCGTCGAGCAGGGGGACGGGGAAGTCGTAGCCGAGCGCGGCGAGCGGGTGGACGCAGGTGATCGAAGCCAGTTCGGCTCCCGGCACATCGCGCAAGAGCTTCAATGTCAGTTTGGCCTTCGCCGCGCAGTCTTCCGCCAAGCGCTTCGCAAAGACCAGCTTCTCGCCCGGCTGCGGACCGAAGTCGTTGGTTGCCTCGGCGACCTCATAGAGACCGTATTCGATCCGCGAAGAGAACGAGATCGCCCGGTTGCCCGGGATGGTCCACGGCGTGGTGGTCCAGATGACGACCGACGATGAAAGCAGTTCTTCGAGATCCGCCTCAACATGCGCGGGTTCAGACGGCTCACCTTGCGATTTCAGGATGGCCGCGATCTTGACGACCTGTTCGGCGTACTTCGTGCGGTCCAAGTCACGAACCGGGAACTTCACCCAGATCGTGTCGCTTTCGACCTCGTGATACTCCACCTCGGCTTCGGCCAGCGCCGTGCGCTCGACGACCGACCACATGATCGGCTTGGAGCCGCGGTAGAGCTGGCCGGACATGGCGAGCTTCAGGAGTTCGCCGGCGATGCGGCTTTCGGCGTGGAAGTTCATCGTGGTGTAGGGACGGTCGAAATCGCCCTCGATGCCGAGACGGCGGAATTCCTCCGACTGGATGTCGATCCAGCCTTGGGCGAATTCGCGGCATTCCTTGCGGAATCGTGACCGGAACCTCGTTCTTGTCCTTACCCTTGGCGCGGTAGGCTTCCTCGATCTTCCATTCGATCGGCAGGCCGTGGCAATCCCAGCCGGGCACATAGTTGGCGTCATAGCCGCGCATCTGGAACGAGCGGGTGATGACGTCCTTCAGCACCTTGTTCAGCGCATGGCCGATATGGATGTTGCCGTTGGCGTAGGGCGGGCCGTCGTGCAGGACGAATTTCTCGCGGCCGGCGGCAGAGGCGCGAAGCTTCTTGTAGAGCTCCATCGACTTCCACTTGGCCGCCATTTCCGGCTCCTTCTGCGGCAGTCCGGCGCGCATCGGGAACTCGGTCTGGGGCAGGTAGAGGGTGGACGAATAGTCTACTTTGTCATTGGTATCGGTCATGATCTTGCCATCGAGGGGCGCCCGATTAGGGTCGCGCATTGGTCTTGAAAGTCGCGGTGACGGAGAGCGTCTGGAGAAACGCCAAAAACCCGGACCCTCCGGCAGCTTTCACAGCGCGCGGAAGGCCGGGCCCATAATTCGAAGGGATATGGTCAGCCGAACCCTGGTCATTGTGGGCGTTGTTTAAGGGGTTTTGCCGCGAAAAGGAAGAGGTGCGGCGCGGCAAATGATCAGGCAGTGCGCCGGGTGAGGCCGAAGACATTCGCTCTCAGGAACCAGCGAGCGACCAGCATGCCCGTCACCAGCGCCGCGAGAAAGATGTAGGCTTCGCGGTGGCCAAGACCGAGGGCCGGAATGGAGCCGCCGGGGCAGAAGCCGGCAATGCCCCAGCCGATGCCGAACAGGACCGAGCCGCCGATCAGCCGCGCGTCGATGCGGCCCTTCGCCGGGATATGAAAAGCCTCGTCGAACACCGGCCGCTTGCGGCTGCGCTGGCTCAGCACATAGCCCGGCGCCGTGACCAAGAGCGCGCCCGCCATGACGAAGGCGAGACTCGGATCCCAGGTGCCGGCGATGTCGAAGAAGTTCATCACCTTGGCCGGATCGGCCATGCCGGCCAGCACGATGCCGATGCCGAAGATCGCGCCGATGGCGACTGCGCTCAGATATTTCATCGTCGGGGCTCCTTCTAGAAGACGTGGCGGACGAGGAACACGGTGGCGAAGGCGCCGGCCATGAAGCTTGCCGTGGCGGCGATCGAACGCGGCGAGAGCCGCGCCAAGCCGCACACGCCGTGGCCGGAGGTGCAGCCCGAGCCGAAGGTGACGCCGAGGCCGGTCACCAGGCCGCCAACGATCAGGGCCGAAAGCGGGATCGGCACGGAAAAGCTCGCCTCGTAACCGGAGAGCGCCAGCAGCGCCGGGGCACCGATAGCGCCGACGAGAAAGGCCGCCCGCCAGGCCCAGTCGCTGGCCAGCGGCGGAAAGACGCCGATGACGATGGCCGACATGCCGGCAATCCGCCCCCAGAACGCCATCAGCAGGACAGCCGCAAGGCCGATGAGCAGGCCTCCGGAAAAGGAGAGAAGCGGGGTGAATTCGGTCATGAAGGCTTCCTGAAAGGCTGCGGATGCTCCGCCATTGGCGGAGGCGGGAGCGGGACACAATCTACCGCGCCGACCACCGGAAATATAGCAATGGCGTTATGTTTCCCGATGCGGCAGGGAAACGCTTTTGCGCGATGAAGCCGCGCGGCGAACAAAGGCGGCGGAACGGGGCCTCGTCAAAACGCGATCTTCGCGTCCAGTTCACTAAGCGGCCTGACGCCGGAGAGAAGCGCCCTCGCCTCTGCCTCGTCCTTGCGGATCTGTTCGACCAGCGGTTCCAGCCCGGCAAATTTCAGCTCATCGCGCAGGTGTCCGAAGAAGGAGACACGACAGTGCTCGCCATAGAGATCGCCCGAGAAATCGAAGACGAAGGTTTCCAGCAGCGGCGCGCCGTTGTCGATGACCGTCGGGCGATAGCCGAAGCTTGCGACGCCGTCGTGCAGGCTGCCGTCGGCGCGGCGCAGGCGCACCGCGTAGATGCCGGGCTTCAGCTCGGCCTCGGGGGCGAGCGCCATGTTGGCCGTCGGATAGCCCAGCGTGCGGCCGAGTTGCTTGCCCTTGATCACCTCGGCCTCGACAGTGAAGCGATAGCCGAGCAGGCCGGCGGCCTCGGACACATTGCCCTCCGCGAGCAGGCGGCGGATGCGGCTTGAAGAAACGACCTCCGCACCTTCGTCGCGGAAGGCATCGACCAGCGTCACGCCGAAACCGTTGCGCTTGCCGGCCTCCATCAGGAAGGCCGGACCGCCCTCGCGGCCCTTGCCGAAATGGAAGTCGAATCCGGTCACGACCTCGGTCGCGCCGAGCCAGTCGACCAGGATCGAGCGGACGAATTCCTCGGCCGAGCGGGAGGCGAATTCACGGTCGAAGGGATATTCGATGACCGAGTGGAAACCCATGGCCTCGAGCACCTGGGCGCGAACCGGCGCCGGGGACAGCCGGAACACCGGCTTGTCGGGATTGAAGACGGTGCGCGGATGCGGCTCGAAGGTCAGCACCAGGGCCGGAACGCCGCGGCCCTTGGCCAGTTCCAGCGCCCGGTTGAGCACGGTCTGGTGGCCGCGATGCACGCCGTCGAAATTGCCGATGGCGATCACCCCGCCCTTGAGCTTTTCCGGCAGCGGCTTCTTCTTCTCGTTGCGGTGA
The DNA here is from genome assembly GCA_020621905.1 of Rhizobium sp. Taxonomy (GTDB): domain Bacteria; phylum Pseudomonadota; class Alphaproteobacteria; order Rhizobiales; family Rhizobiaceae; genus Allorhizobium. Next base: position 9,061 of record JAHRYZ010000004.1, on the reverse strand, counting down.
AAGACGGTCATGATCTGCCTCCACGAGACAGTGGACCGAGAGACGTCCGGCTACCCCCCTCTGGCCTGCCGGCCATCTCCTCCTCGGGGGAGATCGGCTGAGCGCCGACGTCTTGCATGAAATGCCGAACGGGTCGCGGCCGGTGGGCTTGGGACGCCACCGCGGATCGATCTCCCCTTGAGGAGGAGATGCCCGGCAGGGCAGAGGGGGTGGCTTGCGACAAGTTCATCATGTCGGCCCTCGCCTCAGGCGAGCCTCTGCATCCAGTAGTGCGGCGCGGCATTCTCGCGCTTCAGCCAGGCATTGAGGATCGCCTCGTCCGGCTTGCCGTTGACGGTGTATTCGGCCGCATGGATGCCGCCCGAGATATAGAGAAGGTCCAAGCCGGCATCCAGCGCACCGCGCACGTCGGTCGGCATGCCGTCGCCGATCGCCAGGACGCGGCGCTTGTCGACCGGGTCCTTGTGGGCTTCGGCGGCAGCCACGAGCGAGGCTTCGTAGATCGGGCTGTGCGGCTTGCCGGCGATGCGGGTCGCGCCGCCGAGCTGCTCGTAATAGGCGGCAACCGCGCCGGCGCAGGGGATCATGCGATGGCCGCGCTCGACGATGAGGTCGGGGTTGGCGCAGATCAGCGGCACGTGGCGGGCGGCAAAGGCGGTCAGGACATCGCGATAGTCTTCCGGCGTCTCGGTCTCGTCGTCGAAAAAGCCGGTACAGACGATGGCCTCGGCTTCCTCGGCGGGCACGCGAACGACGTCGAGGCCGTCGAGCAGGTTGAGGTCGCGATCGGGACCGAGGAAGAAGATCTTCTTCGGACCGGCAGCAATCAGCGTGCGGGTCACGTCGCCCGAGGTGACGATCCGGTCATAGGCCGTGTCGGCGACGCCGATCATCCGCAGCTGGTTGATGACGTCCTGCGCTCGGCGCGGCGAATTGGTGATCAGGACCACGGTCAGACCGGCAGCGCGTGCCGCCGTCAGCACCTCGGAGGCCGCCGGAAAGGCGTCGATGCCGTTGTGCAGCACGCCCCAGACGTCGCAAAGGATGACGTCGTAACGTTCGGTGACATCGCTCAAGGTGGAAATGCGCTCGGCCATTCGCTGTTCCTGACTACAAAAATGCAAGGGCTGACATCGCAAAGGAATGCCCGGAAGGCAAGGGCCTTTGCCGGCACGGGCGGAAATTTGCCGGAGATGCGCGCGCTCAGATCGCCAGGCGATAGAGGAGACCGAGAGCGGCGGCGGCCATGAGGGTGCGGCCCATGCCCTGCTTCAGAACGAAGATCATCGCCGCCGACAGGAGAGCCAGGACCAGAGCCGCCGGATCGAGCGTCGCCGGGTCCGGCATCGGCAGGGAGACGGAGAAGGCGGGGGCTGCTCCACCTGGGACCTCCGCCGCTGCCGGCCAGATGGACCAGCGCCCGACCTCGGCGAACAGCACGTGCAGGGCAAACCAGACGGCGAGGTTAAGGATGACGCCGACGACGGCCGCCGTGATCGCGGAAAGTGCTGCCGTGATCATGCGATTGCCGCGCAACCGCTCGACATAGGGCGCGCCGGCAAAAATCCAGACGAAGCTCGGCACGAAGGTCGCCCAGGCGGCGAGCAGGCCACCCAGAACACCGCCGAGGAAAGGCGGCAGGCCGCCGGCATCGCGAAAGCCGGCGAGGAAGCCGACATAGGAGAGCACCAGCACCAGCGGACCGGGCGTGGTTTCGGCCAGCGCCAGGCCGTCGAGCATCTCGCCGGGTTTCAGCCAATGATACTGGTCGACCGCCACCTGCGCGACATAGGCAAGAACCGCATAGGCGCCGCCGAAGGTGACGAGCGCCATGCGGGAAAAGAAGGCGAAGACCTCGCCGAGGCCGCTTTCGCCGGAGAACAGCCAGAGCGGAAGCAGCGGCGCCTGCCAGACCGCCAGCCAGAAGGCGAGCGTGGCGAGCGAGCGCCCGACCGGTCGGGACGCCGCAGGGGCCGGATCGACAAGGTCGGCGGCGTGCCTTGAGCCGTCCCGCGCAACCATCCGCGCCTCGGCCAGGCCGGCGAAACCGGCCATCAGCACGACGAGCGGAAAGGGCAGAGCGAAGACGAACAGAGCGAGGAAGGCGGAAAGCGCGACGAGGCGATGGAACCGCGTCTTCAGCGCCCGGCGGCCGATGCGCACCACGGCCTCGACGACGATCGCCAGGATCGCTGCCTTCAGTCCGAAGAACAGACCGGCGACCCAGCCGACGTCGTGATAATAGGCATAGAGCGTCGACAGGCCGAGAATGACGGCGAGCCCCGGCAGGACGAAGAGCAGGCCGGCGACCATGCCGCCGCGCACGCCGTGCGTCAGCCAACCGATATAGGTGGCGAGCTGCTGGGCTTCCGGGCCCGGCAGCAGCATGCAGAAATTCAATGCATGCAGGAACCGGTCCTCGGATACCCAGCGTTTCTCGTCGACGCAGATCCGGTGCATCAGGGCGATCTGGGCCGCCGGGCCGCCAAAGCTCAGGAGGCCGATATGGGCGAATGCGATGAAGAACTCGGTGAAGGTCGGCACTGCAACAGTCTGCCCGTCCGGACGGTCTTGGACAACGGTGCCTGTCATGATATGCCGTTGCTTCCGCCGCGTACCACCCAATCATGCTTTTCATCCATGGCGTCGCGAGCCCACCGGTAGTAGGCGTCATACAGCAGCAGCCCCTGCTCGAGTTGCTGCAGATCCGACGAATAGAGCCGGGACAGGCCCAGCGAGGCCGCCAGCAAGCCGGCCGATTGGGGCGCGAGATCGAGCCTGTTGGTATCGGCGCCGCGTATGATTTCCGCCAGGGCGAGAAGGGGCGGCGTCTCCAGCCGAAACTCCTCCAGCATGGTGTCGAAGGTGCAGCGCTCTCCCCGATGGCTCCAGAACACCCCCTCGATGTCGAAGGGAATGGCATCGAAACGTTCGGCAACGGCCGCCACTTCGGCCGACGCCACGAACAGGAAGCGGGCAAAGGGATCGACGAAGCGCCTTATCAACCAGGGGCAGGCGATGCGGTCGATCTTGGGACGGGACCGCGTGACCCACAGAGAGCCGCCCTGCGCGCCATTGAGCCTCGCCGCCGGCACCTGCGGCATTCCGGCTGCCGCCCAGGCGGCCATCCCCCCCTCCAGCACTTCGGCCGAAATGGCGCGCAGCCGCAGATGGGCCGCGACGCCTTCGCTCAGCTTCTTGCCCTTCTGGCAGACGACAACCACGGAAGCCGCACGTATTTCGTCGGCCCATGCGTCGACGTGGCGGTAGTTCCGGTGAAAGGATCCAGGAATCAGATAGGGGTGCGCCTCGAAGTCGTCAGTGTCGCGAACGTCGACAATCAACGGCGTTTGAAAAGAACCAAGAAGGCGACAGAGTTTGTCGGCGGAAATTGCGCCAAAGGATGCCATGTTTTTGCTCCGCAATTGTGCTCTGGACGGATGCGAAACTGCGGCATGGCGCCTCATGGAGCTTTCGCGAACTCCATGGCCGGAAATTTCGCAAATTTGATCATCGCTGTCAATTGTCGCGGCGCACCGTGCGCGGTTGATGGCAAGGAGCGGGGTCGCCTATGGCAAAAGACGCGGCCCGCCGCCGGTGCTGCGCAACTCGTCGTCAGGATTGCGAAGGGGACAGGCACCGAGGGACAGGCAGCCGCAGCCGATGCAGGTGTCGAGCTGGTCGCGCAGCGCTTCCATCGTCGCGATCCGCGCATTGAGCTCCTCGCGCCATGAGGCAGACAGACGCTTCCAGTCGGCAGCGGTCGGCGGACGGTCGACGGGCAGTTCCGCCAGCGCCTCGGCGATCCGCGCCAGCGGCAGACCCAGGCGCTGCGCGGTCTTGATCAGGGCAACCCGGCGCAGCACGCCGCGCGGATAACGCCGCTGGTTGCCGGCGCTGCGCCAGCTGCGGATCAGCCCCTCGCGCTCATAGAAATGCAGGGCCGAAACCGCCACGCCGGCGCGTTCCGCCACCTCGCCGACACTCAGCGACGCGATCGCGCCCCTGCGAGCCGCATTTTCCAAATCCTTGCTCTTGATCTCAACCATTGTTGAGGTTCTACATTGTCAGGCGTCCATCGACAACCAGCAAAGGAACTCCCGGATGAACGCGACAGTGCAGCATCAGTTCGACACGACCGCCCACCGGCCATGGCGCGCGATCCCCTTCCAGCATCTTCAGGATAGACACGTTTGCCTGCCCCCGCGTGCACCAGTCCGCCTTCGAGGACCGGCTGGCCATCATTCACGGCTATTTCGACACCCTGCCCGGCTGCCTCTACAATCGCGTGGTACTGTCGGCGGGTGAAAATGGCGACATGGTTAAGATCGTCACCATCGTCGAGTGGCGCGACCGCCAGGCGCTGGACGCGGCAAAATCCGCCGTCGGCGCCTTCTATGCCAAGTCGGGTTTCGATCCGGCGGCATTCATGGCGGAGCGGGGCATAACGGGCGTTTTCGGCGTTTTTCTTCCGGTCGAGAGGTCAACAAAGAGCCTTTGATCCACTGACTGCCAGCACCCTCGCCGACATGATCGCCATCCGTCAGGAATGGCGATCTTTTTTCGCGGCCGCGCTTGACTCGATCACGGGCCGTCCTTATCTCCAGCTCGCTAGCACTCGCCAGAGGGGAGTGCTAACAATATCCACGCGGGTCCCCTGAGGACCTGCCCATGTCATTTGATCGAGGGATTAGACAATGGCAAGCACCAATTTCCGTCCGCTTCACGACCGCGTTGTAGTCAAGCGCGTCGAGTCCGAAGAAAAGACCAAGGGCGGCATCATCATTCCCGATACCGCCAAGGAAAAGCCGGCTGAAGGCGAAATCATCGCTGTCGGTTCGGGCGTCCGCGACGACCACGGCAAGATCGTTCCGCTCGACGTCAAGGTCGGCGACCGCGTCCTGTTCGGCAAGTGGTCCGGCACCGAAGTCAAGCTCGACGGCGTAGACCTTCTGATCATGAAGGAAGCCGACATCATGGGCGTCATCGGCTGATTGAGCCGGTCACCTCTTCCCAAATCACCAATTCACCAATGGGCTGATGCCCGGGAGTTTTGAAAATGGCACCTAAAGAAATCAAGTTCGGCCGTACTGCGCGCGAAAAGATGCTGCGCGGCGTCGATATTCTCGCTGACGCCGTGAAGGTAACGCTCGGTCCGAAGGGCCGCAACGTGATCATCGACAAGTCCTTCGGCGCTCCGCGCATCACCAAGGACGGCGTTTCGGTCGCCAAGGAAATCGAACTCGAAGACAAGTTCGAGAACATGGGCGCCCAGATGGTCCGCGAAGTTGCTTCGAAGACCAACGACATCGCCGGCGACGGCACCACGACCGCGACCGTTCTGGCCCAGGCCATCGTTCGCGAAGGCGCCAAGGCCGTTGCAGCCGGCATGAACCCGATGGACCTGAAGCGCGGCATCGATCTGGCCGTTTCCGAAGTCGTGAAGGATCTCCAGGCCAAGGCCAAGAAGATCAACACCTCGGAAGAAGTTGCCCAGGTCGGCACGATTTCCGCCAACGGCGAAACCTCCATCGGCCTGCAGATCGCTGAAGCGATGCAGAAGGTCGGCAACGAAGGCGTCATCACAGTCGAAGAAGCCAAGACCGCCGAAACCGAACTCGAAGTCGTCGAAGGCATGCAGTTCGACCGCGGCTACCTGTCGCCCTACTTCGTCACCAACCCGGAAAAGATGGTCGCCGATCTCGACGACGCCTACATCCTCCTGCACGAAAAGAAGCTCTCGAACCTCCAGGCTATGCTGCCGGTTCTCGAAGCCGTCGTTCAGTCGGGCAAGCCGCTGGTCATCATCGCTGAAGACGTCGAAGGCGAAGCTCTTGCAACGCTCGTCGTCAACAAGCTGCGTGGCGGCCTGAAGATCGCTGCCGTCAAGGCTCCGGGCTTCGGCGATCGCCGCAAGGCCATGCTGGAAGACATCGCCATCCTCACCGGCGGCACCGTGATCTCCGAAGATCTCGGCATCAAGCTCGAAAATGTCACCCTCGACATGCTCGGCCGCGCCAAGAAGGTCTCGATCACCAAGGAAAACACCACGATCGTCGACGGTGCCGGCCAGAAGTCGGACATCGAAGGCCGCGTTTCCCAGATCAAGGCCCAGATCGAAGAAACCACCTCTGACTACGACCGCGAAAAGCTGCAGGAACGTCTTGCCAAGCTCGCCGGCGGCGTTGCCGTGATCCGCGTCGGCGGTTCGACGGAAATCGAAGTCAAGGAAAAGAAGGACCGCATCGACGACGCGCTCAACGCGACCCGTGCGGCCGTTCAGAAGGCATCGTACCGGGCGGCGGCGTGGCTCTGCTGCGTTCGTCGGTCAAGATCACCGTCAAGGGCGTCAACCAGGACCAGGAAGCCGGCATCAACATCGTTCGCCGCGCCCTCCAGTCGCCTTGCCGCCAGATCGCCGAGAACGCTGGTGACGAAGCTTCCATCGTCGTCGGCAAGATCCTCGAAAAGGATCAGGACAACTGGGGTTACAACGCCCAGACCGGCGAATACGGCGACATGATCGCCATGGGTATCGTCGACCCGGTCAAGGTCGTTCGCACCGCCCTGCAGGACGCAGCCTCGGTTGCCGGCCTGCTGGTCACCACCGAAGCCATGATCGCCGAACTTCCGAAGAAGGAATCGGCCGGCGTCATGCCGGGCGGCATGGGCGGAATGGGCGGCATGGACATGATGTGATAGGCGAAAGCCTGTCGCACTGATCCAACCGGTTCAGTCATACGAAAGGGCGGTCATCGGATCGCCCTTTTTTCTGTCTTAAGGTCAGGGCATCGCCGATCAGCCCACCGAGACCCGAGGCGGCATCGAATACAAGCGACGCCTCATGCAACTGCACGTCACTTCCGGCTATGCGTTGGTATTCACATTCGGAGGTGATAATGAAACCTCCGATTTATCCCGGCGTCTTCGAATCTTCCTCTTGCCCGTCTCCGTCGGCGGGGCCGCCAGAGTGCGCGGTCACCGAAATTTTCCGCATAGGCTGCATATCGCACTCAAAAATCTGAACCCACAGATGAAAATGAAGCATTCTCGCATTTCGAGAACCGTGCTATCTGCAAAGATGCCCCTAGGTCGCTAGGGGCGGATGCGACCATCGCGTCGATATTCGCGTTATTTAAAAAATACTCGCGAACGCGAAAAATCGCATTGCGGACTGCGTGAAATATTTATAACGCTTCGGCTGATGATTGAAATGCCAAGGTGATCGCTACGGGGGTGGCACCACCATTGGTAAATGGTCGACTGGCCGGACATCGGCGGGGGATGGGGTGCTTGTAACCTATGCGCGAAGCGCCTAATCTACAGCATGCGTTTATGATTAGTTGATAATACTTCACGTCCTTTTGCTGATGGCGCGCTTGTCGCGGGCTTGAAAGCGAGAGAAGCGCGAAGGCAGATGAAGACGACGGGCGCGCCTTGCTGCGGCCGGAATTGAAACTGATCCGAGAACAATAGCGCGTAAATCGGCACATGCCTGGGGACAGCCTTGTTTAAGATTGCCAGAGCCAGTCTTGCAGTATCGTTCGGCACGGGATTTCCCGAGCCTGAGGAGGGAGAAGGCGGCGCCTTCGCCCGGTTCACCGTTTCGGAGGGCTGGGTCGGCGACCTGTCGAATGGGGTCATCAGGCTCGGCGAGCGGGCAACCTTGCTGCATGGGCTGAACACGCCTGAATGCGGATTGCTCAGCATGATGCGCTGCTACGACCCGAATGATCGCGCCCATATTCTCGAACTGTTCGAACAGGCTGCGACGTCGTCCTCGCACTTTTGCTATTCGACGACCATCGGGCTGCCCAACGGCCATCGCCAGCCGGTCTTCTGCGTCGGCGAATCCGACGGGCTTGAGCAATCGAGCGCCGGCAGCATGCTCGGCATGTTCGTCTTTCCGCGCTTCAAGCTGGCCGCTTCAACGCACCTGCGCGCCCTTTCCTGACGTCATCCAACAATGCCTGCCGTCCCTCGCCTCGTGCAGGGAGGCCGGCGGCTGCAAAGACTGATCGTTTCCTTTTATTGAACGATTAGTCAAGGATCGTCTATCTATCGCCGATGGCGAAGAGGTGAGACAACCGCTCCAGGAAATTCAACCAGCAGCGCCGGCCATAGCCGGGCCGCGCCCAGGAGCCTCGCATGTCCAGCAGCAACAACGCCATCATCCTTATCGCCCGCATCCTCCTCTCCTTCATCTTCATCTATTCCGGCTTCGGCAAGCTGATCGATCCGGCCGGCACCGCCGGCATGATCACCGGCGCCGGCCTGCCTGCGGCCACCGCGCTCGCCTACCTCGCCGGCCTGTTCGAACTGGTCGCCGGTCTCTTCGTGCTCGTCGGCTTCCAGACCAAGATCACCGGCTGGCTGCTCGCCCTCTTCTGCGTGTTCACCGGCGTCGTCTTCCACGGCTCGGCGATCAACGTTCCGGACTTCCCGGCTGCCGCAAACGGCTGGCTGACCGTGCTGAACCAGATCATGATGATGAAGAACATCACCCTGGCCGGCGCCTACATCCTGCTCGCCACCTTCGGCCCGGGCGCCTATTCGCTCGACGCCCGCCGCGGCGTGGCCGTCGCCGCCTGAGGCAATCGCCGTCCACATCCCTGCCCTACAAGGCAAAGAAGAGCCCGCCGGAGCAATCCGACGGGCTCTTTCCGTATTTGCAGGTGACCGGCGTCCCGCTCAGTCCTTGCGGGCCAGCCAGATGGTCGCGCCGCCGCAATCCGGATCGTCGGCAACGTGGTCGACGACGGCGAAACCGTTCTCCCGAAGAAGCCGCCGGTATTCCTCAGGGTCAAGGCTCGCGTGATAGAGGGGCTCGCCCTCGAAGGTGCCCATCGCCACGCCCTCGGCCGGGCCCGAGGTGAACATCAGCATGGCGCCGTTTGCCGCATGGGCGGCGAAGACGGGAAACATCGCCCGCTGCTCGTCGGGCGTCAGATGGAAAAAGCTGTGCCAGGCGAGAAGGGCATCGAAGGTCCGCCCGAGCGCGAGGCTCCGCATGTCGGCCACGCGCCAGTCGGCGGCAGGAAACCGCGCGCGGCAAAGGCCG
>JAHRYZ010000421.1 GCA_020621905.1 Rhizobium sp. | reverse complement strand
CAAGCGCCCGGCAGAGATCTCCGGCGGCATGAAGCAGCGCGTCGGCATCGCTCGCGCCTTGGCCATGGAGCCAAAAATCCTGCTGCTCGACGAGCCCTTCGGCGCGCTCGATGCCCTGACCCGCGCCCATCTGCAGGATGCGGTGATGGAAATCCACGCCCGCCTCGGCAATACCATGATCATGATCACCCATGACGTGGACGAGGCGGTGCTGCTCTCCGATCGCATCGTCATGATGACCAACGGCCCCGCCGCCAGAATCGGCGAAGTGCTGGACGTTCCGATCCCGCGGCCGCGCGACCGCATCGCGCTCGCCTCCGACCGCACCTATCTCAAATCCCGCGAAGCCGTGCTGAAGTTCCTCTACGAACGTCACCGCTTCGTCGAAGCCGCGGAGTAAGAACCATGGCAGAAAAACTCGTCATCATCGGCAACGGCATGGCCCCCGGCCGCATGCTGGAGGAACTGTTCGAAAAGGCCCCCGGCCTCTACGACGTGACGATCTTCAACGCCGAACCGCGCGTCAACTATGACCGCATCATGCTCTCGCCGGTCCTTTCGGGCGAAAAGACCTACGAGCAGATCGTCATCCACGGCGACGGCTGGTATGTCGACCACGGCATCATGCTCTACAAGGGCCACAGGATCGTCGCGATCGACCGCGAGAAGAAGACCGTCACCTCCGATCACGGCGTGACGGAGAGCTATGACAAGCTGGTGATCGCGACGGGCTCCGTGCCCTTCATCATTCCCGTCCCGGGCAATGACTTGGCTGGGGTCATCACCTATCGCGACCTCGACGATGTGCAGGCCATGCTTCTGGCCGCCCAGTCCCGCGACAGGGCGGTGGTCATCGGCGGTGGCCTGCTCGGTCTCGAAGCCGCCGCCGGCCTTGCCCAGCGCGGCATGGACGTGACGGTGCTGCACGTCATGCCGACCCTGATGGAGCGCCAGCTCGATCCGGCCGCCGGCTACCTGCTGCAGAAGGCCGTGGAGGAGCGCGGCATCAAGGTGATCTGCAAGGCCAACACCAAGGCGATCGTCGGCGACGGCAGGGTCGAGGGCGTCGAACTCGACGACGGCCGGATCATCCCGGCGACGCTGGTGGTGATGGCCGTCGGCATCCGCCCGAATGTCGGGCTCGCCCGCGATGCGGGTCTCGCCGTCAACCGCGGCATCGTCGTCGATGCCGGCATGCAGACTTCCGACGGAGACATCCTGGCGCTCGGCGAATGCGCCGAAGTTGGCGGCATGGTCTACGGCCTCGTCGCCCCGCTCTACGAAATGGCACGGATCGCCGCATCGCATCTCTCCGGCGACCGCACACCCGCCTTCGTCCATTCCGACACGCCGACCAAGCTCAAGGTCACCGGCATCGAGCTCTATTCGCTCGGCGAGTTCGCCGACGGCGACGACCGCCAGGAAATCGTGCTGCGCGATGCGACGGCCGGCGTCTACAAGCGCCTCGTCATCAGGGACAACCGCATCATCGGCACGGTGCTCTATGGTGAAACCGCCGACGGCGCCTGGTTCAACGACCTGAAGAAGAAGGGCACCGACATCTCCGCGATGCGCGACACCCTGATCTTCGGCCAGGCCTATCAGGGGGGTAGCCCGCTGGACCCTATGGCGGCCGTTGCAGCCTTGCCGGATGATGCGGAAATCTGCGGCTGCAACGGCGTCTGCAAGGGCAAGATCACCGGCGCGATCACGGCCAAGGGCCTGACCTCGCTCGATGACGTCCGCGCCCACACCAAGGCGTCTGCCTCCTGTGGCAGCTGCACCGGGCTGGTCGAGCAGCTGATGGCGTTGACGCTCGGCGACAAGTACAATCCCGCCGCGGTTACGCCCATGTGTACCTGCACCGAGCTTGGCCATGACGACGTACGCCGCCTGATCAAGGCCAAGGGGCTGAAGACCATCCCGGCGGTGATGCAGGAACTGGAGTGGAAGACCTCCTGCGGCTGCGCCAAATGCCGCCCGGCGCTGAACTACTACCTCGTCTGCGACTGGCCGGACGAATATGCCGACGACTACCAGTCGCGCTACATCAACGAGCGGGTGCACGCCAACATCCAGAAGGACGGCACCTATT
>JAHRYZ010000420.1 GCA_020621905.1 Rhizobium sp. | reverse complement strand
GAGGCGACCACGAGCAGCGCGATCAGCAGCACGATGTCGTAGCCGTAGTTCTGCAAGGTCTGCAGGATGCCGCTGCCCTGGCCGCGTGATGGGTCTTCCATGGTCGGCAGGCCCTGCGCGAAAGCCGACAGCGGCAGGCCCGCGAGCGCCAGCGGCAGCAGCGGTGCGGCGATGCGGGACGGAATGCGATGGGATGTCGGCGGCATGTTCATGGCGTATGGCCTTTCGTGACGGTCAGGAGAGGAGAAAGAAAGTCAGCACCAGGTACATCGCCACGAAGCGCACGACGACGGCGAGGAACTGACGTTCGGTGATGCGGTGCTCGGCCCAGCCGACGTAGGCGGTGCGCATGGCCCACACGCCCCACAGCAGCAACACTGCGAACACGAAAGCGAGCACCACGGCAGAGACGGCCGAAGGCGCAAAGCCGCCGTTGGCCTGGAAGGCGGCGACCTGATCGGCAGAGGGCGTCATGGCGACGGCTCCTCGTCGTCGGCGCGGTCGCGGCGGACGTAATCGCCGGCCAGCGGGACGGGATCGCGCGGCTGGGCGCGCTGGGGCACGAGGTAGTCCTGCAGGCCGGCGCGAACGCGCTTCAGGTCTGCCCGCAGCCGGGCGTAGTCGAAGTGATAGCGGGCGCGTTCCTGCGGCGCGGTGCTGGTGGCGTGCTCGGCGAGCCGATCGATCAGGTCGAGCTGGCGCGCGAGCGCGGCGAGCTGCTCACGCTCCATGGCGACGCCGTCGGCGGCGACGGCAGGCTGCAGCGCCGAGAACGACAGAGCCAACAGCACGGCAAGCGCCGGCCATGCGGATGTGCGGCGGTTGGTCTGTCCCATCGTGCCATTCCCCGTTGAAGCGGATGGCCAGATGCTGTGGCGCGCTCTCGCTTTGCGCCGCAGGGAATGGGAACTACGGCATGACCGGATTTGTTGGTCGCGCTGGCCGACATTCGCGCAACGCCCTGTGGATTTCTTGTTGGCTAGCGCCTATCACCCTTTGGTAGAATTGGGCAAACTTGGCAATCCAAAGTCACGAAAGACCAAACCAGATGGTTTTCAGATGAGTGAAGTCGAGAGCGAGATCCTGACGCTGGAGGAAGTCGCGGCCTACCTCAAAGCCGGGAAAAGAACGGTCTATCGCTTAGCTCAGAAGGGCGAGATTCCAGCCTTCAAGCTCGGAGGGACCTGGCGGTTTCGTCGCAGCGAGTTGGATCGCTGGATTGCCGCGCAGATCGCCGAGAAAACGCAGGACAAGACATGAGCGCCCCGAAAAACGATAGCAACCAGGCGGCCTCGCCCCGAGCGGGGGATGCACGCCCATGAATGCGGTCGAGATCGAACAAGCCATCACCGACCTTGCGGAGCAGCCCTTTGACCCCGCGGAGTTCCCCTATGCATTCCTTGAAGCCTTCGGCAACAAGGCGACGACCATCAAGCGCCTGCGTGCGGGGGCGTCGAACAAGTCCGACCTGGGCGGCGTTCTTCAGACCAGCAACATCCACATCCTGACCTGCGACGCCGGGCGGGTGACCCATACGCTGGCCGCCCTCAAGGCCAGCCCGGCGACGGTCAAGGCCAAGGCGAAGTTCATCCTCGCCACCGACGGCGTGGACTTCGAGGCCGAAGACCTGACCAGCGGCGAGACCGTTGCCTGCGCCTTCAAGGACTTCCCGGACCACTTCGGCTTCTTCCTGCCGCTGGCGGGCATCAGCACCGTCCGCCAGATCAGTGAAAACGCCTTCGACATTCGGGCCACCAGCCGCCTGAACCGTCTGTACGTCGAACTGCTGAAAGACAACCCTGAATGGGGCACGGCGGAGCGCCGCCACGACATGAACAAGCTCATGGCGCGGCTGATCTTCTGCTTCTTCGCCGAGGACACTGACATCTTCGTCGGCAGGGGCCGATTCACCGAAACCGTCGCGCAGATGAGTGCCAGGGACTCGTCGAACACGCACGAGGTTATCGCCATGCTGTTCCGCGCCATGAACACCAAGCGCGAGGACCGGGCAGCAGCCAAGATTCCCCGGTGGGCCGAAGACTTCCCCTACGTCAACGGGCAGTTGTTCTCTGGCGGCGACGAAGTGCCGCGATTCA
>JAHRYZ010000419.1 GCA_020621905.1 Rhizobium sp. | reverse complement strand
GGTCAGAGAGGGTGATTCCGTTAAGGCTGGCCAGGTTCTCGTTCTCATGGACACCGCGGAACTCGAGGCCCAGCTCCATGAGGCAGAAGCCGCCGCCCGTCAAAGCGAGCAACAATTGGATCAGGCCATTGCGCTCTTGGCGCAGAGAAAAAGCGAACTAGTCCTAGCCGAACAGGACCTGCAGCGCTCCCAGCAACTTGTAGACAAGGGTTACACGCCTCGGGAGAAGTTCGAGCAGCGCCAGGCGGCGCAGGCGACGGCGCAGGCTGGCGTCAATTCCGCCAATGCAGGGATAGGACAGGCGAAAGCGGCTATCGAAGCGGCGGTCGCCAGGGTCGAGCGTATCAAGCAGAATCTGAAAGACTACGTTCTCGCAGCACCGCGCAGCGGGCGAATTCAGTATCGGTTAGCCCAGCCAGGCGAGGTTCTGGGTGCCGGCGGCAAGGTGCTTACGCTTCTCGACCTGACCGACGTCTACATGACTATCTTTCTGCCGACCAAGGAGGTTGGACAGCTGCAGCTGGGCGCCGAGGCCAGAATCGTCGCCGACGCGATGCCTCAGTACGTCGTACCGGCAAGTGTCTCATTCGTCGCTGCTGATGCGCAGTTTACGCCGAAATATGTGGAAACCAAAAGCGAGCGCGAAAAATTGATGTTCAGAGTGAAGGTGCGTATTCCGCCCGAGATCCTCCAACGCTATTCGCAGAGGGTCAAGGCGGGCGTGCCGGGCGTCGCATATGTGAAAGTCCTGCACGATACCCAATGGCCCAATCACCTGAAAGTAAATCTGCCACCCACACAGGTGGATGCGCCGCAATGATGGACGTCGGTACACCTGTCGCGGCGGTAAGATCTGTGACGCACAAATATGGTGCGGTTGCCGCGCTCAACGCTGTGTCGGTTGATGTTCCAGCTGGCGACATGGTGGGTCTGATTGGTCCGGACGGGGTAGGAAAATCGACGTTGCTTGGCCTCATCGCCGGCGTGCGCAAGATTCAAGGCGGAGCCGTCCATGTCTTAGGTGGCGAGATGGCTGACCGCGCCCATCGTGATGCCGTCTGTGCCCGCATCGCCTACATGCCGCAGGGATTAGGCCGTAATCTCTATCCCACGCTTTCCGTTGTGGAAAACGTCGATTTCTTCGGTCGGCTGTTCGGGCAGTCGGCGGAGGAGCGCGCCTGGCGTATCGACGATCTGCTGCGCAGCACCGGTCTCCATCCTTTTGCCGATCGGCCAGCCGGGAAATTGTCAGGCGGTATGAAGCAGAAGCTTTCGCTATGCTGCTCTCTCATACACGACCCCGATCTGCTTATCCTTGACGAGCCAACGACCGGCGTTGATCCTCTGTCCCGAAAACAATTCTGGGAATTAATCGATCGCATTCGCGAGCGGCGCCACACCATGAGTGTCATCACCGCAACCGCATACATGGAGGAGGCGGAACGGTTCGATCATCTGATTGCCATGGATGACGGTCGGGTGTTGGCGACAGGGACTTCGCAGGAGCTCAAACGCCGCACTCAGTGCAGCACTCTGGAAGCAGCCTTCATTGCACTCCTGCCGGAGGAGAAGCGGGCCGGACACAGAGCCGTCGTCCTGCCTCCCCGCGTTTTGCACGATGGCCCGGCAGCAATCGAGGCTGAGGGTTTGACGATGCGGTTCGGGGATTTTACCGCCGTCGATCACGTCACGGTGAAGATCGAGATCGGAGAGATATTCGGCTTCCTCGGTTCGAACGGTTGCGGCAAGACCACAACGATGAAGATGTTGACTGGCTTGCTGGAGCCGACCGAAGGTCGCGCCAAGCTGTTCGGGCATGAGGTTGATGCGAACGACATCGATACGCGGCGCCGCGTTGGCTACATGTCCCAATCGTTCTCACTCTATTCGGAGCTGAGCGTTCGTCAAAACCTCGATTTGCACGCCAATTTGTTCCACGTTCCAAGGAGCAAAGCAGAGGTTCGTATCCGTGCATTGCTCGAGCGTTTCGATCTTACCGGGGTGGCCGGGGAATTGCCGGAAGGGCTGCCACTTGGCGTGCGTCAGCGCCTGCAGTTGGCCGTGGCCCTGATCCACGAGCCCGAAATTCTCATTCTCGATGAGCCGACATCCGGCGTCGAT
>JAHRYZ010000418.1 GCA_020621905.1 Rhizobium sp. | reverse complement strand
GCTTGTCGAATTCGCTGACGTCGGCGCCGGCGATGAAGGTGCGCCCGGTGCAGACCAGCGCCACGGCCGAGACCTCGGGATCGCCGTCCAGCGCGCTCGCCGCATCGACGAGACCCTGGCGCACGGCCTGGCTCAAAGCGTTGACGGGCGGGTTGTCGATCGTGACGACGGCGATGTTACCCTCACGGGCGATGGTGACGACGGACATGAATGATCAGATTCCCAGATAGGCTTCTCGAATGCGGGGATCGGCGAGCAATTCGCCGGCCGGTCCTTCCATGGTGATCTTGCCGGTTTCCATGACATAGCCGCGGTCGGCGACCGACAGGGCACCGAAGGCGTTCTGCTCGACCAGCAGCACGGTGACCTTGAGATCGCGCATGCTCTTCACCACGTCGAAGATCTGCTGGACGAGAATGGGCGCCAGCCCCATCGAGGGCTCGTCGAGCAGCAGGCAGGAGGGGCGCCCCATCAGCGCGCGGGCGATCGCCAGCATCTGTTGCTGGCCGCCCGACAGGCCGCCGGCGGCGAGGTTGCGCTTCTCCTTGAGGATCGGGAACATCTGGAAGGCGTTTTCCATGTCCCGGTCGACCCGGTCGTCGGTGAAGAGGAAGGCGCCGAGGCGCAGGTTTTCCTCCACCGTCAGGTTGGTGAAGATCTGCCGGCCTTCGGGAGACTGGGCAAGGCCGCGTCTCAGCCGCTTGTAGGCGGGCGTGGTGGCCAGCGCCTCGCCGCGGAAGATGATCTGGCCGGCGCTGATCGGCCGCAGACCGGACAGGCAGCGCAGCAGCGTCGTCTTGCCGGCGCCATTGGCACCGACGATGGTGACGATCTCGCCGGAATCGATGTGCAGGTCGATGCCGTGCAGCGCTTCGATGCGGCCGTAGCGCGACCGCAGGCCCTCAACTGTGAGCATGGGACGCCTCCTGTGCCTGGGTTCCGAGATAGGCCGCGATGACATCCGGATTGCGCGCGACGGCGGCGGGGTCGCCCTCGGCGATCTTCACCCCATGATCGAGGACGACGATGTGGTTGGAGATGCGCATCACCATCTTCATGTCGTGCTCGACCAGAAGGATGGCGACGCCGGAGGCCGCCACCTCGGCGATCAGGTGGTCGATCTCCTCGGTCTCGACGGCGTTGCAGCCGGCAGCCGGCTCGTCGAGCAGCAGGACCTTGGTGTCGAGGGCAAGGGCCCGGGCGATCTCCAGCCGCTTCAGCGCGCCATAGGAGAGGTTGCCGGCTTCGAGTTCGGCGGCGTTGGCAAGGCCCACGCGGGCCAGCAGTTCGCGTGCCCCGGCTTGCGCCTCCCTGGAGCGCCGGCGCGACGCCGGCAGCCCGAGCAGGTCGGCGAATACCGAGCCCTTTTCCCGCAGATGGAAGCCGGCAATGGCGTTTTCCAGCACCGTCATGTTCTGGAAGATCTGCAGGTTCTGGAAGGTGCGCGACATGCCGCGGCGGGCGAGAAGATGCGGCGAGAAGCCGGTCACCTCTTCGCCGTTCAGTCGCACCTTGCCCGATTTCGGCATGTAGACGCCCGAGATCATGTTGAACAGGGTGGTCTTGCCGGCACCGTTCGGCCCGATGACGGAGACGATTTCTCCGGGATTGACGGAAAAGCTGACATTGTCGACGGCCTTCAGGCCGCCGAAGGCAATTCCCAATCCCTCGACGCTGAGAAGGCTCATGCTCCCCTCCCGGTAAATTGACGCAGCAGCGACGGCAGCAGGCCTTCGCGCAGGAAGATCATGACCAGCATCATCACCAGCCCGAGCATGACTTGCTCGTATTCGGCAAACACGGTGAGCACCTGCGGGAGGAGGGTGAGAATGCCGGCGCCGAGGATCGCGCCCAGCACCGAGCCGGCGCCACCGAGCACGGCCATGGTGACAAGCTCGATCGAGTGCATGTAGCCCGCGACATCCGGCGTGATGAACTTGTTCTGCAGGGCCAGCAGCGAACCGGACACCGAGGCATACACCGCCGAGATAACGAAGGCCTGCAGCTTTAGCCGGGGCACGTCGACGCCGACCGTGCTGGCGGCGATCTCCGAACCATGCAGCGCCCGAAGCGCCCGGCCCGTCGGGCTGTCATAGAGGTTGAGGGCGAGCCAGGCGCCGACCAGCA
>JAHRYZ010000417.1 GCA_020621905.1 Rhizobium sp. | reverse complement strand
ATTCGGTGACGCGGATGTCGCCGAGAGACACGGCAAACCCGAGTTCCGCAACCTCCAGTTCCACTTCGACTTCGCCGATGCGGATTTCGCCGACGAAGGGATGGGTCCGGCCATAGCCGCGCTGGGTCGAATAGGCGAGCGCCAGCAGAAAACCCTCGTCGCCGCGGGCAAGCGCCTGCAGCCGCGTGTCACGTTCCATCGGAAACTCAATCGGCTCGCGGGTGATGTCGCCGGCGAGGTGATCCTCGGGCATGTCGCCGTCCGCCTCGATCAAGCCTTCCTCGGCCAGAATCTCGGAGACGCGCATCACCGCCTCGCCGAGCGGCTCCTTATGTGCCGGCTGGGCAACCGCGCCGTCTTCGAGCAGCGACGTGTCGAGCAGACGGTGGGTATAGTCGAAGGTCGGCCCCAGCAGCTGGCCGCCGGGCAGGTCCTTGTAGGTCGCCGAAATCCGCCGGTCGATCTGCATGCGGCCGGTGTCGAGCGGCACGCTATAGCCGAAACGCGGCAGGGTGGTGCGATAGGCGCGCAGCAGGAAGATCGCCTCGATCATGTCGCCGCGCGCCTGCTTGACGGCGAGCGCTGCCAGCGCCCGGTCGAACAGCGAGGCTTCCGCCATGACGCGATCGACGGCGAGGCCGAGTTGTTCGACGATCTGGTCGATGGTCAGCGCCGGCAACGAACGGTCGCCGCGCCGACGGTCGGCCAGCAGTCGATGTGCATTGTCGATGGCGGCTTCCCCGCCCTTGACGGCAACATACATGGTCTCAAACCTCCTTGGGCGTGATCTTGCAGGTGCGCGGCAGGCCGAGCATCTGGTGCCCGGCCGTCAGCACGACGTCGACGCCGCGCGGAAAATGGGCGCGATTGTCGGCCCATTGCCTGAGAAACATCTCGGGCAGGCCGAGCGGTGCGATGGTCGCGCTGTGCCGGATGCCGGGACCGGAGAGTGTGAGAGCCTGCCCCTTTTCGAGGCTCGTCACCTCCAGCACGATGGTCGTCGAGCGGTCGGGATATTCCTGGGTGCCGGTGGCGAAAAGGCCGAAGGAGGAGAACGCCGCGCCGGCCTCGGCGAAGGCAAAGCGTGCTTCCGATTTCTCCCGGGTGAACGGGGCGCCGGTGTGGAAGCCGATCCACTCCGCCACTGCCGACTTGGCAAGGCCGGGCGTCAGCCAGACCGGAGTGTCGTGGTCAAGGAGCGTCAGCGCGATCGCACCGGCGGCGACGCCCAACGGCTTCGGCGGTTCGACTTCCGGCAGGATGGACTGGATTGTTCCTGGCCGCGACAGGCAGTCCATCATCATGCGGAACACGCTCTGGGCGTGACGCACGGGTTCGGCGAAACCGCCGGTCAGGGCTTCGATCTTCGGGTTCATCAGTCCTCTCCCCGCACCATGGTGAAGAAGTCGACGCGTGTCGCGGCCACTTCTTCCGATTTCTTCCGCTTCTCTTCGGCAATCCGTGCCGCAACCGGCTGCAGGAGCTGCGCCTCGATCAGGGGGCGATGCGCCGGGTCCTGCCAGAGCGCGTCGAAGACGGCCGCGAGTTTGGCGCGCTTGAGATTGGCGCCGAGCACATGGCCATGCCCCACCAGGCCATTGTCCAGCCGCACGGTCGCCCGGCTCACCGTGGCTTCGCCAAGGTTGAAGGGCGCGCCGCCGCCGCCGATCCGTCCGCGCACCATGACGAGCCCGATCTCCGGCCCGCGCAGCATCTGCATCTCGGGCTGTTGCGGCAGGCCGTCCCACACGCGGGTCAGGTCCTGGATTTCGGTGCGCGCCAGCAGGTCCACGACACGCTTGCGCTCGGGCTTCTGGATTTCTGCGTTTTCCCGTCTAGCTTCCATTGTCAGGCCTCAAAATGTCTAGTAATATAGACAACCATACAAGTTACTCTATGGCTAGCAATCGGGCGTGACAAGCGTGTGACATGACTGAGCAGAAATCGATGGAACGACAAAAGGGCGTGGCGCTGTGGCGGCAGATTGCCGACCGCATCCGTGCCTCCATTGCGCAAGGGGACTTTGACGCGACGGGCATGGTGCCGCCCGAGACGCAGCTTGCCGAGCAGTTCGGGGTCAACCGTCACACGGTGCGAAGCGCGCTCGCGGCGCTCGGCCAGGAAGGGATCGTACGCGCCGTGCAG
>JAHRYZ010000416.1 GCA_020621905.1 Rhizobium sp. | reverse complement strand
CCACCGCCCCGAAGATATCGTCGACCGGCCGGTCCTTTTCGACCCGAATGGCGGCTTGGAGCGGTATAGCGAAATCGGTCATATGCTCCTCCATGCGAATTCGCGCCTGCAAAAGGGGAACCAGGGAATGGGCGTACCGCATGCGCCTTCGATTGACGACGCATCGAGAACGGCGACGCCGTCGGCCTGGGAAAGCGGCATCAACGAGGCGGAGCCGCCGTGGCCGAGGCGCTCGACGATCGGGCGGCCGGAAGCATCATGCGCGACGATACGCGCCGGCAGATATTCCGCGCGACCTGCCTTCCGCTTCCAGCCGAAGCCGGCCACTGCCTTCTCGACCGACATTTCACCTCGCGAAAAGCCCAGCATCGCGGCGATCTGCCGGGCGACAAAGAGCTGGAATCCCGTATAGGCCGACAGCGGATTGCCGGGCAGCCCGGTCAGCAAGGCATCGCCGAGCCGGCCGAAAAAGACCGGCTTTCCGGGCTTCAGGGCCACCCGGCAGGCCTCCACCGATCCGCCGGCCGCGTGAAGGGCCGGCCGAACGAAGTCCCGGCCTCCGACCGAAGCCGCGCCCGAGGTGAGGATCATGTCGAATTGCGTCGCGTTCGCGCGCAGCAGCCTGGTCATGGCGCCGAGATCGTCGGCACAGATACCGAGATCCGTCACCTCCGCACCGAGCCCTTCGCACAATGCAAGCAGCATGGGCCGATTGGCGTCATGGATGCTTGCGCTGCCGCTGCCCGCATCGACGAGTTCATCGCCGGTGGACAGCACCGCGATCCGTGGTCGGCGCCTCACCTGGATCGAAGCATGGCCATTGCCCGCGAGCAACCCGATATGGCGCGCCTCGATAATCGTGCCCTGCCTTACGAGAAGGGCGCCGGCGCCAATGTCCTCGCCTGCGCGACGTATGTTCTCGCCCATCGCCGGGCGGGTAAAAATCCATACATGCTCGCCCTGATCGTCGCAGTTTTCCTGCATCACCACGGCATCGTAGAGAGCGTGAACCGGCGCGCCGGTGAAGATACGCAAGGCCGCGTCGACAGCAACTCCGGCCAGCCCCAGGGCAGCGCCGGCCGCGATTGTGCCTACGACCGGCAATCGCCACGGCCCCGTTCCCCGAATATCCTGAAGCCGCACGGCAAAGCCGTCCATGGCGGAATTGTCGAAAGCCGGCATGGCCCGCGGCGCATGCAGATCCGCCGCGAGTATCCGGCCACGGGCGAACGGGAGGGCGACCTCTTGCGCCCCGGTGATCGGCCTTGCCATGCCGACCGCGATTTCGATAGCCCTCTCCACCGACATCAGGTCGGAGCCGGCCGGTTGAAGGTCGCAGTTGCAGGCGGCTCTAGGCATGACAGGCATGGGGCACCTTTCCATCTCGCGCAAAGCCCGGCGCGTTCGCCTCGTCGCATCGAAACGCAGCGACACTTCTGTCGCAATCGCATTTAAGGTCGCGGAGCAGACCATCCTTCAGGCCATAGATCCAGCCGTGGATCGTGAGCGGACGCCCCCCCTTCCAGGCTGATTGCAGGATCGGTGTCTGCGACAGACTGGCCACCTGCGAGGCGACCGTCAGTTCGCAGAGCCGATTCAGCTTCTCTTCCGTC
The DNA here is from genome assembly GCA_020621905.1 of Rhizobium sp. Lineage (GTDB taxonomy): Bacteria > Pseudomonadota > Alphaproteobacteria > Rhizobiales > Rhizobiaceae > Allorhizobium. Next base: position 559 of record JAHRYZ010000416.1, on the reverse strand, counting down.
TCGTCAATCCTCGATAGCTCCGCGCAGTTCGCTTCCGCCACGTCGCGGATCGGCTGCAGCCAGTGATCGATGATGCCGTGCCGCTGCCCATCCATGGCGGCGCGGATCCCGCCGCAGCCATAGTGCCCGCAGACGATGATGTGCTTGACCTCGAGGGTCTCCACGGCAAATTCCACCACCGACAGCAGGTTGAGGTCCGCCCGGTGGACGAGGTTGGCGACGTTGCGATGGACGAAGACCTCGCCCGGCTCAAGCCCGGTGATGACATTGGCGGGAACCCGGCTGTCGGAGCAGCCGATCCAGAGATATTCCGGTCGCTGCAATGCCGACAGCCTGTCGAAATAATGCGGGTCCTCGGCGCATTTCGCCGACGCCCAGCGGACATTGTGTTCGAAGAGATCAGAAAGCATCGGGGTACTCCAGCCCTGACGTCCGTTCCGGCGGGTCGGCCAAGGCTTCGCGCGACATCCCGGATCCTGCCCGCTTCGCCTTGCCGCTTCCTTCCGTCATCGCCATTGCATCACTGCATCAAGTGTCCGTCGGCACCGAGCACATCGAT
>JAHRYZ010000415.1 GCA_020621905.1 Rhizobium sp. | reverse complement strand
TGGGCCGCCGAGAGCACCTGGGCGGACGCCGAACCGGTCTCGCTGGCGCCGCGCTGGACGTCGGTGATGTTGGACGAGACCTGCTGGGTGCCGTGGGCCGCCTGCTGCACGTTGCGGGAGATTTCCTGCGTCGCCGCGCCCTGCTCTTCCACCGCGGCCGCAATCGTCGAGGAGATCTCGGAAAGCCGTTCGATGGTGCCGCTGATCTCCCTGATCGCGCCGACCGACTCCTGCGTTGCCGTCTGGATGCCGCTGATCTGCTGGCCGATCTCGCCGGTGGCCTTCGCGGTCTGCTCGGCAAGCGCCTTCACCTCGGAGGCCACCACCGCAAAGCCACGGCCGGCCTCACCCGCGCGGGCGGCTTCGATGGTGGCGTTCAACGCCAGCAGGTTGGTTTGTCCCGGCGATGGTGTTGATCAACTCGATCACATCACCGATTCGTCCCGCGGCTTTCGACAGCTCGGCGACGCGATCGTTGGTCTTGCGCGCCTGATCGACCGCATCGCTGGCTATCCGCGCCGACTCCTGCACCTGCCGGCTGATCTCGTTGACGGATGACGTCAGCTCCTCGGTTGCCGAAGCGACCGACTGGACGTTGGTGGAGGCTTCTTCGGAGGCCGCCGCGACCATGGTGGTGACCTCCTGGGCGCGTTCCGCCGTCGTGGTGAGCGTCGAGGCGGAGGCCTCAAGCTCGGTCGCGGCTGACGACACGGTCTCGACGATCTCGCCTACGGCGGCTTCGAACGTATCCGCCAGCCTGATCATGTCGGCCTTGCGCTGTTGCGCCGCGATCCGGTCTTGCTGAGCCTTGGCTTCGGCTTCGGCGCGGGCCTTCTCTTCGGCCTTTACCTTGAAGGTCTCCACCGCCTGCGCCATGTCGCCGACTTCATCGCCGCGGCCGAGACCGGGCAGCACGACATCGAAATTGCCGTCGGCGAGTTCGCGCATGCCGGCGCACAGGCCGACGACCGGCTTCGAAATTGCGCGTCCGATCAGCCATGCGAGCAGGATGCCGAGCACGAGGCTGCCGATCGCAAGCGCGACGATCAGGGATTCGGCCGATGCGATCAGATCTATCGTTTCATGCTCGATCTGGCTTCTCGGCGACGCCGGATTGCCTGACGTCTTCCGCCGCGGCAGCCAGCGCCTGCGCTTCCTTCGCCATCGAGCCATTGGCGAGAATGTCGACCTCATGCGCGTCCCTGGCGGCCTTGAGATAGGCATCGGCATATTTGTCGATATTGCCGCTGGCTTCGGCGAACAGCCTGCGAGCGTCGTCGTTGACAATGCCCGAACCGAACGCGGTCATCGCCGTCTTGAGCGCCGCGAGTGCCTTTTCCGCAGCCTCCGCGGAGCTCTGCTCGTGGCGGCCGAGCAGCTTGTTGACGTTGAGGCGCGCCAGCAGCAACTGCTTGACGGCTTCGCCGCCCAGAATCACGTTGTTCGGATTGCCTGCCTTGATCGCCTGGGCCTGCAGCTCTTCGAGCATGGCGAGCGACTTCGCGCCGATCGGATCGAGCGTCTCCCTGGTCAGCTTGTTCTGCCCCTGCTTCAGCAGGACGAGCTTGTCGAAACTCCTGGCGTATTGCTGGAACTGCCCGCTGATCTCGGCCATTTTGGCGCGGCGTTCGGGATTCCTGATCTCGTCGAGTCCCTGCTTGACGCCGTTGGCGAGCGTCTCCTGGCGCTTGCGCGCTTCGGCGATCAGATTTTCGTCGCCCGACAGTGAGAATTCGCGCACGAAACGGCGGTATCGAGAAGCCGTAATCGACATCGCGTACGATGCTGACCACCTTGACGCGCTGGTTGAACGTCCCGGAACCCTCCGCCACCTTGACGGGGCCCCGATACGACAGAACCGAGTACAGCAGCAGCGCCAGCACGACCGCAAAGCCGATCATGATCTGGTGTTGATGCGGCGATTGGAAGAAGCCGAACATTCCCGTCGGAGGACTGACGGTAGACAAAGAAGCCTTGCTCACGGCGTTATTCCTTGGTTCTGGGAATGAGAGATCAAGCGGCACCGATCCTGATGCGGCAATTTCGCTTCTGATCCGGACGGACGTTCTTGTCGCTTTCGATGGATGCACCCTTCAAACAGACGCGGCCAACTTCGCGCGCGGGCGCGCTCCTCCTGAAAATGAAGTACCGTGATGGCCGTCAGCCGGCGATTTCAAC
>JAHRYZ010000414.1 GCA_020621905.1 Rhizobium sp. | reverse complement strand
AGCCTGACATCATTCGCCGGCGGGTCGAACAGCTCAGAGAGGCTGGCCGGGCTCGGACCGGTGATGTCGAGCGCAAGGCGGGGCAGCAAGTGCTCGATCAGATCGGCCTGGTGCGACCGAAGCTTGTGGCCCTTGCGCCGCCCGAAGAACGAGCCGTGCGGGTGCGCCGCGATGCCTTCGTCAGGAGACACGTCGCCATTCCCGTCGCGGTTGTTGGGATCTCGGGGCGGGACGCTCATCGCAGCGTCTGATACAGCCGATGCAAGAGCCGCGTCCTCGGCTCGATCGACGAAATGTACATCTGCTCGTAATGGGTATGCGCGCCCTGGCCATCGACGCCCAGGCCGTCCAGCGTCGCCGTATGCGGCGCCGTGAAATTGCCGTCGGATCCGCCGCCGGTGAAGGTGTCGACCAGATCGAAGCCGATTTCCGCGGCCAGTGTCCTGGCGTGTTCGTAAAGTGCGGCGCCGGCATTGCCTTTCTCGTAGGGCGGACGGTTCAATTCGCCTGTCACCTTGACGCTCACTCCTTCGGTTTGCGATTTCAGGTCGAGGATTCGGGGAACGAGATCGTCGGCATCCGCCGATGTCGGAACGCGAAGATCAACCTCGGCATAGGCCTCTTCCGCAATGACGTTCGGCCTGGTGCCGCCTCTGACGACGCCGACGTTGACGGTCACGCCGCGTTTCGGATCGTTCATGGCTTCCAGGGTTTGAATGATATTGGCGAGTTCGCGGATCGCGCTGCGGCCGTCCTCGGGCCTCGTGCCGGCATGGGCCGGGACGCCTTTGACGAGGATATCGAACCGCGCGACGCCCTTGCGTCCGGTAACGATTTTTCCGCCGTCGCGGGCAGGCTCGGTGACCAGCACGTATTTCGCCTTGCGTCCCTCGGCCTCGATCAGCGCGCGCGAGGTCGGACTGCCGATCTCTTCATCGGAAACATAGAGTTGGGTCACGCCAAGCGGCGGACGCGCCCCATCAGCGCAAAGCTGCCGGAACGCGTGATAGGCGAGGTAAGCGCCGCCCTTCATGTCATAGATGCCGGGACCGAAGGCGCTGTCGCCCTCGATTCTGAACGGCAGACGCTCGATGAATCCGATGGGATGGACCGTATCGAGATGGCTCAGCACCAGGATTCCCGGCTCCTGCTGGCCCCATGACGACCGCGCGAGGATGTGATCGCCGCAGCCGGAATGCCCTGCGATGCGCTCGATGGTGACAGGCAAATCGCGATAGCCCTCCACGACCATGCTCGCCAGCCTGTTGACCTGTTCGGGCGCTTCCGTCGGCGTCTCGATTTCGACCCAGCGGCGGATGCCGTCGAGGATGGTTTTCGAATCGAAAGGATTGGCGGTCGTCGGCATGGCGCTCGTCACAGGGTGCGGATCAATGAAAATGGTCCGGCGAACGCTAGCCCGTTTTCGTCCGCAACGGAATCCGCCAATCGGAGCTCAGCGCTTGTCGGGCGCTTCGCGCGTGGCGATCTGTTCGACCAGTTCGACGATGCTGCGCCGAAGCTTGGCGTCGGTGATCCGCGTGAACGCCCGGGTTAACGCCAGACCCTCGGAGGTCGCCAGGAAATCGGAAACGTAGGCCGGCGAGGTCCCTTCGCTGAAGCTTCCGGCGCTCGCGATGCCGCTGGGTCCTCCATCGAACAGGAACGAGACCGGCACCTGAAGTATTTCGGAGATCTGCTGAATGCGGCTTGCTCCGACACGGTTGGTGCCCTTCTCGTATTTCTGAACCTGCTGGAATGTGAGGCCCAATGCTTCGCCGAGCTTCTCCTGGCTCATGCCGAGCATGATGCGGCGCATGCGCACTCGACTGCCGACATATTTGTCAACAGGGTTGGGCGCTTTGGTCGACATTTCCAACACTCCTTGGGATTGCGTCCTGCAGGACGAGGCAGCGAAATTATGCCTCAGGCGTCAGCACCGTCAAATCCTGCTCGGATGCGTCGGCAGCAATGCATACACTTCGAGCAACGAACTGACTGAGGACGGTTCTGGAAGCATTTTCTTGCGGCCAGGCGTGTCCACTCAGCCTGAAAGTGCTCACAGATGCCAGAATGCGAATTGCACGGTCGATCTGTCAACCGTGGAGTTTTCGCCTGCCGACATTTCTGCCGGTAACCTGACCAGACATGGATCTGCAGAAGTCAGGAAGTAGGTTTCGCAGC
>JAHRYZ010000413.1 GCA_020621905.1 Rhizobium sp. | reverse complement strand
CTTTTCCATGCGTTCGAGATCGCCCCGCCGGTCATCATTCTGGGCAGCGTCGGCGGCTGCCACGCTCGCTTCCCTCATGACAACGGCCCCGGCACGGGCCGTGGAGCCCGCACCGCCCGAGCTCTATGACGAACTCACGGAAGAACAGGCCACCGAGGCCGACCAGTTCGCGCTCAACAACGCCATCGCCACGGTCTTTCATGAGGCCGGCCACATGCTGGTCTCCGAGTTTTCGCTCCCCGTGCTGGGCAAGGAGGAGGACGCGGTCGACGGGCTTGCCGTGCTGCTCCTGCTCGAAGCCGAGGACGAGGACTTCAACAGTGCCGTCGAGGACTGGGCCAATATCTGGTTCCTGTCCGCCGGCGCGAAAGAGGATCAAGCGGACGACATCGCGTTCTGGGACAGCCACGGGCTGGACGAGCAGCGCGCCTATGCGACCGTCTGCCTGATGGTCGGCAAGGACAAGGAGCGTTTCCAGGATTTCGCCCAGTCCATCGACTATCCCGAATACCGTGCGGAGGAATGCCTCGGCGAATACCAGAGCCAGCTGCAAAGCTGGGAGAAGGTGTTGAAGCCGCACGAGGCAAGCAAGAGCGACAAGACGGCGTTCACGATCACCTATGCGCCGACCAAGAACCCGCAGCTCGCCTATTTCCGTGAGATCATCAAGACGGCGGGCGTCATGGAAATGGTCGCTGCCGCCTTCTCCGGCAGCTACAAGCTCAAGGACGGGATCAAGCTGACGGCGACTGAGTGCGGGGTCGCCAACGCCTTCTGGAGCGCCGACGATCGCGAGATGACGCTGTGCTACGAGGACCTGCTCAACAGCGCCGAGCTTGACGCGCAGTGGTACATCGACAATCCGGATGGCGAAGAGCAACAGGCCGAAGACGAGGACGCCGTCGAGGCGGAGGACACGGACGAGGCCAGCCCGCCGCGCCAGCGCCAACCGATCGTGCCGCAGGCCGGGACGTCCCGTTCGGGCTGACGTCCGGTGCGATCCGCAATCTCCGTACCTGGCGGATCAGTTCGACCCCAGGGTGCCTGCCTCCCGAACCGGTGACCACCGTTTCCGGGAGGCAAATCCTCGATAATCAGCCTTTCAGCATCCGCTCGACGATGTCGGCGACGTCGGACGACAGCGAAGGCGCCCGTTCGATGGTCATCAGAGCCTCGCGGGCCTGATCGGCGCGAACCGGCTCGAGCAGGCGCCAGGAGCGCAGCGCCGTCAGCAGGCGGGCGGCGAGCTGCGGATTGCGCTTGTCGATCGACAGGATTTCTTCCGCGAAGAAGTGATAGGCCTTGCCGTCCGGCCGGTTGAAACCGGTCGCGTTGGCAAAGGCGAAGGTGCCGATCAGCGCACGCACCCGGTTCGGGTTCGATGCGGTGAAATGTGGGTTCTGCATCAGGCGCATGACGCGCTCCAGCGCGCTTTCGCCCGGGATGGTCGCCTGGATCGAGAACCACTTGTCGAGCACCAGCGCATTTTCGGCGAAGCGGCTTTCGAAGGCGGCGAGCGCCCCATGGGTCTCGGCCGCGTCCGGGAAGCGGTGCGCCAGCACGGTCAGGGCCTGCGACAGGTCTGTCATGTTGTCGGCCTTGGCAAAGGCTTCCGCCGCACCGGCCGGGCTGTTCTCGCTCAGCGCCAGGAAGCCGAGAGCGGCATTGCGCAGCGCCCGGCGACCGGCGCCGGCGGCGTCCGGGCTGAACGGCGTCGATGCGGCGAGCCCGTCATAGAGGCTGCGGAAGGTTGCGGCCCCTGCCTTGGCGATGGCGGACAGGATTGCCTGGCGGCCCTGGTGGATCGCGTCGGGATCGTTGTTGGCGCCCAGTTCACGGGCGATGTCGGATTCGCTCGGCAGCGCCAGGGCCTGGGCGCGGAAGGCCGGCTCAAGGCCGTCGTCGGCGGCGATCGCCAGCAGGGCGTCGCAAAGGGCGGCGTCGCATTCGACCGGCTTGCCGGCGCCGGCTGCCTTGGCCGCCGCCGTCAGGTTCGGAAGGGCCAGATCGGTGATGGCCTGCCAGCGGGCGAAGAGGTCGCTGTCGTGGCGGGCGATATGGGCGAGGTCTTCCTTGGTCTGGGCGAAGTGCAGGTTCACCGGTGCGGAGAAGCCACGATTGAGCGACACGACCGGCCGCGCCCCGATCCCGTTGAATACGAAGGTCTGGCTGCGCTCGGTGA
>JAHRYZ010000412.1 GCA_020621905.1 Rhizobium sp. | reverse complement strand
GTGCTTAACATGCTCGATTATGCGCTTCTGGATGCGCTGGCCTCCGTGGTGCGGACGGGCAGCTTCGAGCGCGCCGCCCGGCAGGTCGGCGTCACGCCGTCTGCCATCTCGCAGCGCGTCAAGCTGCTCGAGGAACGCGTCGGCGCCGTGCTCGTCATCCGTGGCCAGCCGTGCAAGGGCACCGAAGCGGGGCTGCGGCTGGCGCGGCATGCGGATGAGGTGGCGCTGCTCGAGCGCACGCTGACCCTGGAGCTCGGCCGCGGGGCGCTGGACGGCCGAATGCCCACCATCCGCATTGCCGTGAATGCCGACAGCCTGGCGACCTGGTTCGTCGCGGCGATGGCGGCCGTGCCGGATTGCCTGTTCGATCTGGTGCTCGACGACCAGGAACACAGCGCCGAATGGCTGCGCCGCGGCGAGGTGCGTGCGGCGGTCAGCGGTTCCGACGCGCCGGTGCAGGGATGCGACTGCCGGCCGCTCGGCGCGCTTCGCTACCTCGCGACGGCGAGCCCGGACTTCGTCGCTCGTTGGTTTGCCGACGGGGTGACGGCGCAGACCCTTTCGCGGGCGCCGGCCTTGACCTTCAACACCAAGGACATGCTGCAGGCCCGCTGGATCGAGGCACATGTCGGCGAGGGCATCGTGCCGCCGACCCACTGGCTACCCTCCTCGCAGGCTTTCGTCGATGCGACGCTTGCCGGTGTCGGCTGGGGGCTCAATCCGGAAGGGCTGGTTTCGGAGGCGATCGCCGCGGGGCGGCTTGTGCCGCTGCTGGCCGATGCAGCCTATGACGTGCCGCTCTACTGGCACTGGAGCCGTTCGGTCGCCACGGCCCTCAGGCCGCTCACCCAGGCGGTGAGCGAGACGGCGCGAAGCAGCCTGCGGCCGCCGCACGCCACCCCTAGACGCGCCATTGCCGAGGCGCGTCTGCTGCCCTAAGTGCATGAGGACCAGTTCAGCGGAGAATCTGTCCATGCCCATCCGACAACAGATGTCGCGCGCCATCGAGGCGCTCAACCAGCGCGATTTTGCCGCCCTCGAAGCTCTGTTCGATGCCGATGCGGTGCTCGACATGCCTGACGGCCAGCGGGTGATCGGCTTCGCCTCGATCCGCGACACACTGTCGGCCTATCTGCTGCGTCACGACGCGCGTTTCGCCAATGGCGTCGCCATGGCCGACGAGGCCGGCCTGCGCGGCGCCTATGACGGCACGATCGGCGGCACCGATAGCGCGGGCACGTCCGGATCGGGTGAGGGCGCGCGGTTTTCACTGCCCTGCGTCCTGGTCTTCGAAGCGGAAGACGATCACCTGACCCGGCTCAGCCTCTACCTGTCGAGCGCGCTTTGACGCTCATCCGGCCTTCGGCAGCCTATTGTTCTTCCGAAAGATAGTCTTCCAGCACCCGCACGATCAGGCCGTGATCGTCCTCGGAGGTCAGCCCCGAAACGGTGATGGCGGCAACCACGCCGGTCCCGGCGACGCGCACGGGAAAACTGCCGCCATGGCTTGCATAGTCGATCGGATCGAGACCCAGTTCGACGCAGACTTCGCGGCCCTTCAGCCGGTAGTTTTCGCCGACGCGCATCGAGGACCGGTGGAAGCGCAGCGTGACATTGCTCTTGCGGCGCGCCCATTCGTCATTGTCCGGCGAGGAGCCGGGCAGGGCGGCATGGAACAGCACGCGGTCGGCCGTGCGGATGTTGATCACCACCGGCAGGTCGCCGGCGCGCGCGGAGCGCAGCAGGTGCTCGCCCACCTCGATCGCGGTGATTTCGTTGAAGGCCTTGAAGACCAGGGCGTCTTCCTGGCCGGCCAGGGTGTCGAGCAGGTCTCGGTCGTTCGACATGGTGTCTCCTCTTCCTTGCGGGGTTGGCAGAAGATTAACGCGTTGCGTGCGGCACGCAAAGGCCGCGGCCATGTTATACACCGGTGCCCCGGCGGCGAAGCGGTCTTGGCCGCAGCGGTCGGCCGTGCGGCCGGCAGGTGCCGGGGGCAGCGCCACGACCGGCTACGGCCTGGCCGTCCGCGGTGACCGCGCTCGGATCTGGCCCATATAGAAACTGCCGGACGACGTGCCGGCCGAGCAAGAGGGAGGAGCGCATGGCCTTGCGGCGGCTAGAGATTCGGACCGAAGGGCAGGGGCTCTACGAGTTCACCCATGAGGCGGTGGCGTTCCTCGCGGCCGAGGCTGCGGACGAGGGGCTGCTGACGGTCTTCGTGCGCCATACATCCTGTTCGCTGCTG
>JAHRYZ010000411.1 GCA_020621905.1 Rhizobium sp. | reverse complement strand
CGCTTCTATAAGGACAATTGGCTCGTGAGCTAGACCGCCGCCCCGCACGCTCTGGTCGGCCAATGGAGCGGATTTTTCCGGTCGGGCTGCATCAGGGCACCGAGAAGGTTGGCAACCTCGTCCGAAGGAAGGGGCCGGCGATCGCCGGCCTCATAGTCATACCAGCCACCGCCGGTCTTCTGGCCCTTGCGGCGGGCACTGACCAGAATATCGCCCAGGGTCTCGGGGATATCCTGGCCCGCGGCACGCGTGGTAACGCTTGAGGATGCGGTTGCCGATGAAGCCTTCGCAAATGCGGGCAAGCCCAAATCCCGTCGCCAGCATCGTGTCCACGAGCTGCTGCGCCGGCACAATCTCCAATAGCATGACGGTGCAGGCAAGCTCGATGCCGGCGAGCGCCCCACCCTCGTGGATCTTGTCGACCATGCGCGACAGCGCCGGAATGTCCCGATCGTCCCACAGGCGCCACCCGGTGTCACGCCTGAAATTTCGCCGCGATCACGCACAGCAGTTCGAACATCATTGTTGCGCCGGCGATCGCCGTCATGCCGGCGAGATCAAACGGAGGCGCTACCTCGACGACGTCGGCACCGACGATATCGACGCCTTCCAGCAGGCGGATCATCTGCTGCGCCTCGCGCGTGGTGAAGCCGCCAACTTCCGGCGTGCCTGTGCCGGGCGCCATGGACGGATCGATACTGTCGATGTCGAAGGTCACATAGGTCGGCGCCGAACCGACGATCGCCTTTGCTTCGGCGATCACCTCGGCCGCGCCGCGTCGGGTAAACTCTTCCATGTAGATGATGCGGATGCCCTGCTCGACCGCCCAGGCATGCTCGTCGGTCTCGTAGATCGAACCGCGAATGCCGATCTGGACCATGCGCTTGGGATCGAGCAGCCCTTCCTCGATGGCGCGCCGGAACGGCGTGCCATGCGTATAGCGATTGCCGCCGAAATAGCTGTCATTGGTGTCGGAATGGGCATCGAAATGAATGAGGCCGACCGGCCGGTGCCGGGCTACCGCGCGCAGCACCGGCAGCGTCGTCAGATGGTCGCCACCGGCGGAAAGCGGAATGGCGCCGACCGCGATGATACTGGCAATACCTTCCTCGATCCGCTTCAGCGCGTCCATCAGGTCGATCGGATTGACGGAGAGATCGCCGACGTCGGCGATATTGGCGAGGCTGAAGGGCGCGATCTTGGAAACGTGATGCACCTTGCGCATCAGGCTGGACTGGCTGCGGATCTCGCGCGGTCCGTGGCGGGCGCCGGCCCGGTTCGTGGTGCCGCCGTCCCAGGGAATGCCAACCAGGGCGATGTCGAGCCCCTCGGCGGACGGCACGGCCGGAAGCCGCATGAACGTCGCCTGACCGGCAAAGCGCGGAACCTCGGCGGCGTCCACCGGCTGATGCTTAGCGTTGATCATGATGGCCTCCAATGCTGAATTCGTCTCGAACGATCTGCGTCATGCGGCTGACCACATCGGTCAGCAGCCAATTGCCTTTTTCCGCCTGCGATCCCGTGGTCATGGACAGCACGCCGGAGGGCGGCACGTCGGCCAGCGGAACGGGATAGCGATCATAGGGCTTGAACTTCGCCGGCCCGTCATGCAGCGATCGATCGAGATCGACCAGTTCCGGGCGCAGCGCCAGCATCATGCACGTCTCGATCACGCTGGCATGTTCGAGTTCGATGCCGGGATAGCCGTCCGGGAAGATGCGATCGATCGTCGACGGCTGGACAAGATCCCAGTGGTCGAGCCTGAGGATCGTCAGCCCGTCTGAGCGGTCGCGGCCGATCGCATCCAGCGCCAGCTCGATGCCTTCGACCGCGGGCCAGATGTTCTCGTAATGGCCGTTGACCACCACGATCTGCCGGACCTTCTGCCGGTAGAGCTCGCACAGCACGTCGCGCACCACGAGCGAAAACGTATGGGCCGTCAGATTGATCGTGCCGCCGAAGGCCGAACCGCCGCCGGTCTTCGGCTGCGATCGGTTGCCATAGGGGATGGTGGGCAGAACGAGCCCGCCGACGGCTCTTGCGACCGTTTCACATATGGAGGTTGGCAGGACGACGTCGACATTGAGTGCCATGTGATGGCCGTGCTGCTCGGTCGCGCCGAGCGGCAGGAATATCGGAGCGCCGCCGGCCACCTTCGCGGCCGCCTCGGGCCAGGTCTGTTCCGCCCAGAATACGCTGTCGTTCATGGTGAAGTCCTCAAATCATCGCCGCGCCGCCATTGGCGCCCAGGC
>JAHRYZ010000003.1 GCA_020621905.1 Rhizobium sp. | reverse complement strand
TGCCGATGCCTGTGATCAGCCAGCCGATGATGACGGCCCCCGGAGAAGCCCCCTTGGCCATGTTCTGCGGCAGGCTAAATACGCCACCGCCAATCATCGAGCCAACGACAAGAGCCACAAGCGGCAACAGGCCGAGCGTGCCGGATCGTTTTTCAGTCGCGGAAGAGGGAGTTGCAACGTTCGCAGTAACCATGTCGGCGTTCCTTCAGTTGAAGAATTTAATGATGGTATGCGATGCCTTTCGCGACAGAACCAAGCGTCATGAAAGATGGAGCATCATGCGGTCCCAGCGTCAGCCCGTCGTCTGACTTTGGCTGATATATTCTTAATTGCCACGTTGCAGGAGTGGCTTGATGTATATCAAGGCCCAGCAAGCCTGATCCGGTGTCTTTCAGCATCGGATGGCGGCGACTACCGAGTGCGATCGTGCTCTTCCACCGGTCCCCGCGGATCAGTCATGTTACGATTTCTTCAGGGACATTGGGACTTCTCCATCTGTCAGAGCTGGTCTCATGTTCGCCCAGCAGTTTCTTATGGGTCGATGCTTGGAAGCTGCCGACGTTCGCGTAAGCGCGAAACCTGTGGGAATACTCTTCACGAGTGATCTCCTTTTTGTTGGGACAAGAGGTTTTCAACCGCTCAGGCTCATCGAGCGACGAAACAGGGTAAGGCTTGCCCCGAAGAATGCGATCCCCAATCCCGCCATTAGCGCAAGCTGTGGCCAGACTATGGTCAGCCCAGCACCGCGAAAAGCCACCGCTTTGGCGAAGGCCAGAAAATGACGAGAGGGCAGCGCCAAAGTCAGCTTCTGCACCAGATCGGGCTGGCTTTCGACGGCCCCCATTCCGCCCGACAGCATGATAACCGGGATGATGACCATGATTACCAGTAGCGCGAATTGTGCCATGCTGCGCGCCAATGTGCCCAGAAGCATCCCGATCGCTGCGGCGGCCCAAAGGTAAACTGCGGCCCCCGCCACCAGCAGCGGCACCGATCCCGCAACCGGTACCTGCAATAACCCCTGGACCACGACCAACAGGGAGCCAATGAAAGCGGCCAATACAACCAGCATCGTAGCCAGGACCTTCGACAACGCCACCTCGACTGGAGTCAGTGGCATCACCATCAAATGCTCAATAGTGCCGTGTTCGCGCTCGCGCAGCATCGCCGCCCCAGTCAGCGCGATGGTCAAGAGCGATAACTGGTTCAAGAGCGAGGACATCGCCTTGAACCAGACCGGGTTACCATTAGGGTTGAATGCACGGCGCAGCTCCAGCTGTAACTGCGGCGCCGGCACCTTGGTGCTGTCCGACACAAAAGCAAGAGCTTCGGCCTGCACGATGCTGCGGATATAATCGGTGCCGAGCTGGGCCTGGGACACTGCGGTGGCATCGACGAGAAGCTGGGCGACCGGCGCCTTTCCCGCAATGGTATCGGCGGCGAAATATGGCGGAAAAGCCAGAGCAAACATGATTTCGCCCCGGTCCAAAGCCGCCTCGGCCTGATCGGGGGCCATAGCGACGGGCGTCTGAAACCACGGCGGCATCAGCGCCTCTGTAATCTGTCGCGTCAATGGCGAGTGGTCTTCGTCCACGATGGCGATGGCAGCGTTCTTCACCGTGTCGCCGGCACCGCTCGCCTCGAGCATCACGGCGACGACAAAGGACCACAGAATGAGGATCACCATCACCGGGTCACCCAGCACGCTTTTCAATTCCTTGCCAACTAGCCAGAAAACGTTCTCAATTCGCTGCATGTCACCGCTCCTGCTTGCGCAAAGTGAGGATCGCAAGACCGGTGAAGACAGGGCCGAACACCGCCAGACGCATCAGCGCTGCGCTAAGATCGATCAGGCCTAGTCCCTTGGTATATGTGCCGACGCTGACGGCCATATACCGTTGTCGGCCAGAAGCTGCCCAATATCCGTGCCGGCCTTCCAGAGATGAAACCGGTGTCATCATCCCGGAAAACTGCAGCGTCGGCATCACCGACAGGACGGTGCTGGCAAAGACCGCCGTGACCTGCGTTGCCGACATCATAGAGACAAGCAGGCCAAAGCCAGTTGCCGCGACCGCATAGACAAAGGATGCCAGCAAAAGCACCAGTGGATCGCCGCGCAAGGGCACTCCGAGGACCAGGACCACCAGCGCCGTTAAAATTGCGAAATTCATCAGCGTGATGCCGATGTAGACCAGCTGCTTTCCGATTAGGAACTCGGTCCGCCCGGTAGGAGTGACGTAGAAGTTGGTGATTGTGCCGATCTCTTTTTCGCGCGCCACGCTGACCGCCATCAAGATCGCCGGGAACAACAAGAGAAGGAGCGGCGGGATCGAAGGGCCGGTCGAGGGCAAACTCGCCATCGTTGGATTGTAGCGAAAGCGCGGCGTTAGTTGAACCGGCGTTGTCGTGGGGCTCAGCATGTCCAGAGCCAGCATAGCCCCTGCATCTCCCAGAGCCGTTGTATGGGCGCCTGAGACATAGCTTTCCACCGTGCCCGCGCGCGAGGTATCGGCACCGTCGATCATTGCCGCTACCTCGACCTTGCTTCCGCGCCGCAGGTCGGCCCCAAAACCGGGCGGTATCTGCAGTGCGAGTGACAACTCGCCGCTGGTCAGGCGTTGTTCCATCGCCGCCGGATCGAGGATCGGCGCATGGGTCTGGAACCAGATTGAATCCTCGAAGGTTGAGAGATAGGCACGACTTTCAGGGCTGCGGTCCTGATCAAGGGCGGCAAAGGGGATGTTGCGCACCTCCTGCGAGATGCCGAAGGACATTATCAAGAGCAGCAGAGCGCTGCCCAGAAAGGCGAAGGCCAGCCGGACCGGGTCTCGCCGGACCTGCATTGCCTCCCGCGTTGTATAGGCGAAAAGGCGGCGAAGGCTGAAGCTGGAGGTGTCGCCGACATTGTCCGATGCGACAACCAGTGCCGCAGCGCTTGCGGGTTCGGGCGGTATCTCGGCTGAGATAAACGCAATGAAGGCCTCCTCCAACGTCGCGGCATCGCGCGCCAGCATGATGTCGCTGGGGCGGTCGGTGACCAGAACCTTGCCTGCGTGCATCAACGAGATTCGGTCGCAACGCATCGCCTCGTCCATGAAATGGGTCGAGATGAAGATCGTCACCCGATCCTGGCGCGACAAATCCAGCAGCAGCCTCCAGAAGTCATCGCGCGCCTGCGGATCAACGCCTGAGGTCGGTTCGTCCAGAATCAGGATTTCGGGCGCGTGGATTACCGCCACAGCCAGTGAAAGCCGCTGACGCAGACCCAGAGGCAGCGCATCGGCGCGCTGGTCGAGATAGGCTCAAGTCCGAAACGCGGCACCAGGTCGGCCAAGCGTTGATCCGTCCTCACCCGCCCTAGATGAAACAGACGCGCATGCAGCATCAGGTTTTCACGCACGCTCAGTTCGCCATATAGTGAAAACGCCTGCGACATAAAGCCGACTCGCCGGCGTGCTTGTGGATTCTGCGCATCAACCGGGCGACCGAAGATCCAGGCCTCACCCTCGGAGGCCGGCAAAAGGCCGGTCAGCATTTTCATCGTCGTGGTCTTGCCGCAGCCGTTGGATCCGAGAAAGCCGAAGATTTCGCCGCGCGCGATGTCAAAACTGACATTCTCCACCGCCGTAAAATCACCAAAGCGTTTGGTAAGGCCACGCGCCCGAATGGCCGGGTCTTCGCTGGCCTCCGTCTGAGGCGTGGCGATCGCCTCAGTCGGGGTGGGAGCCTCCACCGCCGCCTCGACTGGATTCGTCTTTTCTGCATTGGCCCGCAACAGCGCGACGAAGGCCGCACCAACCGAGTCGGTCGCAGTTTGCGTCATCAGATCACGTGGACTAGCCTCAGCCAGTACGTGCCCGGCGTTCATTGCCACCAGATGATCGAAACGCGCCGCTTCTTCCATATATGCTGTTGAAACCAGGACGCTCATCCCTGGTCGATCATTGCGGATCGCGTCGATCAGATCCCAGAACTGGCGGCGTGACAAAGGATCAACCCCCGTCGTGGGTTCGTCCAACAGCAGGAAATCCGGGTCATGGATCAGTGCTGAACACAGTCCCAGCTTCTGCTTCATGCCGCCCGACAGTTTTCCCGCCAGTCGGTCGAGAAAGGGGTGAAGCCCTGTCGCGAAGGTCAGACTCACCATGCGCACGGCTCGCTCGAACCGATTGAGCCCGAAAAGCTTGCCGAAGAACTCCAGGTTCTCGCGCAACGACAGGTCATGATAGAGGTTGCGCCCCAGCCCCTGTGGCATATAGGCAATGCGCCCGCCCACAGAGGCGCGGTGACGTGCATCGCCCATGCTGCCGCCCAGGGTCACAACCGTGCCCTCCTGCAAACGTTTGGCCCCCGCCACCAGGCCCATGAGTGTCGATTTGCCGACCCCGTCTGGGCCGATCAGTCCAATCATCCGTCCCGCGGGTAGCGAGAGTGTGACATCGTCCAGTGCCGCAACCTTGCCGAACCGGTGACGGACATGCTCAAGGCGGGCGATGGGTTCGGGTGTATCGGTCATGGCAGGACCGGGTTCGGGCCGGCCGCTGGCGAAACAGGGGCCAACGGCGGCGTCAGTCCTTCAGGCCATTCTGGAAGGCTTCCGTCGTCGAGTGCTAAACGCACCCAGGCCACACCGCGCACACCGGTCTTGACCTGATCAATCCGCGCCGCCACCAGCTCGGGCGGGATGCGTACCCGGACACGGAACATCAGGCTCTCGCGTTCAGTCAGGGTCTCGACCTGCTTGGGCGTGAACTGAGCTTGCGGTGATGAAGATAACCTTGCCGTAATCGACACGGATGATTCGGCGACGTTGCGTCCATCGTCGCCGACGCGCAACCGGGGCGCTTCATCGGCGGGCAGGAAGAATTCCATGTAGACATTCTCGAGGCTGACAAGCGTAAGAACCTTACCCCCGCTGCCGACGATCTCGCCGCCTTGTGCCAACCGATAGAGCACCCGCGCGGGGCCACCTGCGTAAAGGGTGGAATCGGCGATACGTGCAGCAATCTCAGCACGTGCGGCGGATTCGGCCTCGACGCTGCGCTCCTGCGCACGCTGCGTGGCTTCGGCCGCAGTCAGCGCCGCCTCGGCCAGCTGCGTTTCGGTGCGACGGATATCGAGGTCCTCTCGCGAGACTACGTTGCGAACGCTTAGCGTTTCCGCGCGAGATTGCTGACTTTGTGCGAGCGCCAGCCGAGCGCGGGCCTCAGCAACATGCGCGGCAGCGACCCCAACGGCCGCCTCGGCGCTGGCCACCGCTGCATCCGCGCGGGCTAGCTGCGCGCGCAACTCGGCAGTATCCATCACCACCAATACATCACCTGCGGCAACCAGATCGCCTTCATGCACTGTGATTTCTGCCACTCGTCCGGCTAACCGCGGCGATATGTCGACAAGATCCGCCTCAATCCGGCCGTTGCCACGTGCGAAACCCTCGGGCGGTAAGCCCGAAGGCTTGAGCAGCACCGTCCAAGCACCGAACCCCAGCAGGCCGACCAATACGCCGAGGACAATAGCTATGGAAATCTTGCGTGACATCGGTCTTCTCTCCTAGTCGCCCGAATGGGGCGGATCATTTCCAATGCAGTGGGCCTATTAGTCCGGGGGGCTGCCATGGTAGAAGTCCTGCAAGGCAGCGACTGCCTCTTCAGCGGTTTCGACAAGCGTAAATAGCGCCGCGTCAGCCGCAGCAATCATGCCTTCCTCGATCAGGAAGTCAAAATTGATTGCCTGTCGCCAGAAAGAGGCCCCGACCAGCACGATTGGGATCGGCGTCATCTTTCCCGTCTGTACCAGGGTCAATAGCTCGAATAACTCATCGAGCGTGCCAAATCCGCCGGGAAAGGCAACCATTCCCTTGGCCCTCACTGCAAAATGCATCTTGCGGATCGCGAAATAGCGAAACCGGAACGCTAGTTCGGGGGTGATAAATGGATTGGGCGCTTGTTCGTGTGGCAGAGTAATGTTCAGTCCGATAGAGCGACCGCCGACCTCCCATGCGCCACGATTTGCCGCCTCCATGATGCCGGGGCCGCCGCCTGTGACGACGACAAAATCGCACCGCCCTTCCTGCTGAAAGCGCCGTGAGACCAATGCCGCAAAGCGCCGCGCCTCATCAAGATAGCGCGCCTGACGGCGGGCCCGTGCCGTGTCTGGCGTGGTTTCGCATTGGGCGATGCGAGCGCTGCCGAACACCACCACGGTCGAACGGATGCCGTTTCGGCGCAGGACGCGTTCGGGCTTGAGCAGCTCAAGCTGCAGGCGCAGGGGGCGCAGGTCGTCGGCGCCCAGCAAATCGGCATCTTCCTCGGCCAGCCGGTACGATGGGCTGGCTAGGATCTCTGAAATGAGCGTGACCCGATCTGATGGCCCGCTCATTGCCGAGCCTCGTCTAATTCGGCGGGCGCCCATTCCTGTATCATGCCAACTGCGGGAACTGTGACATTCCAACCCAGTTCCGCACGTAGGCGTTTGGCAAGCGCTTCGGCGGCAGTAGTCTCACCATGGGTAATGTAAACCTGTGCGGGCGGTTTTTGAAACCCTGTAGCCCAGCCTAGTAGCGCTGGCTGATCGGCATGGGCGGAGAAGCCGTTTAGGGTATGCACCGAGGCGCGCACCGCGATGTCCTCGCCAAAGATGCGCACCTTCCGCGCACCATCCACGAGACGCCGCCCAAGTGTTCCCTGCGCCTGAAAGCCAGTGATCACCACCGCGCATTCCCGGCGCGGCAGATTCCAGCGCAAATGATGTCGGATGCGACCGGCATTGCACATGCCACTGGCTGAAATGATGATCGCACCCGACCGGATCTGGTTGAGGGCCTTCGATTCCTCGGCGCTCGCGGTAAAATGCATTTGCAGACCCACACCGGTATTGTGCCATTCCAAGCGTGCGGCCTGTTTGTCGAACAGATCCAGATGCTCTGCGGTGATCTGCGTAGCGCGATCGGCCATCGGCGAATCGACAAATATGTTCAGGTCGTGCAATCTTCCCTGCCGCGCCAAGCAATGCAGGTGATAGAGAACCTCCTGGGTGCGGCCGACCGCAAAGGCAGGCATGATGATATTGCCGCCACGCCTGCGGGTTTCAGTGATGATCGTGACCATTTCGTCGAGCGTCGCGGTCTGATCGCGATGCATGCGGTCCCCATAGGTTGATTCCATTACCAGGATGTCGGCATCGCCAATCGGCGTCGGGTCGCGCAAGATCGCCCGCCCGGGTTGACCCAGATCGCCGCTGAAGACCAACTTCGTGGATTTTCCCGCTTCCTTGATCCAGAGTTCGAGAATGGCGGATCCGAGAATATGCCCGGCATCGCGGAACGTGCATGCCAAATCGGGGTGTGGAAAAATCTTTTTATCATAGGGTATCGGGCGCACTTGCTTCAGGCAGGCTTCTGCATCGTGCATTACGTAAATTGGGGCGGTCGGGGCAAGCCGCGCCCGAGTCCTACTGTGCTGCCCGCGTGCTGCTCGTGCCGCGTCGGCCTCCTGGATATGGGCGCTGTCGCGCAACATCACCTCCAGCAGATTGGCGGTGGCTGCGGTGGTGAGGATCGGTCCGCGGAACCCGTCTTTCGTGAGTTTTGGCAACATCCCGCTGTGGTCGATATGTGCATGGGTCAGGAGTACGAAATCCAGGGTTGCCGGATCGAAAGCAAAAGGCTGGCGGTTGCGCGAGTCCGCCTCACGCCCGCCCTGCAACATTCCGCAATCAACCAGGAACCGCACTGAGCTGGTTTCGACCAGATAGCACGAGCCGGTCACTTCGCGCGCCGCCCCAAGAACGGTCAACTTCATGCGCCTTCCTCCATTCTGGCCCGACCCTGCAACAGGCCCGCGCGATAGATTGCAAAGACCCTTGGCGCATCCGCGCGCATCCGCGCGCTGTCACCATGCATCAATGATTGCACTACCAGACCTTGGATCATGCCGAGAAACAGCGTTGCTGCGGCTGCTTCATCGAGGTCCGAAGGCAGGGCGCCATTGCCGCGGGCCGCCGCGAGGAGGCGGCGCAACCGCGTGGCATAGTTCTGCATCAAGGTCTGCGCCATCTGCTTGGCCGGATTCATCCCGGCGCGCTGCAATTGACCCATCATCATGCGCGGCACACCAGGGTGGTCGGCCACGAACTCAATGTGCCCCAGGAACATCGCCTCGAGTGCCAACAGCGGATCAGGCTCCGCTCCCGCCAGCTTGTCGATCCGCGACAAGAGCCGGTCGGATACCCACTCCATCACCCCTAGCCAGATTGCATCTTTGGTCGAAAAATGCCGAAACAAGGCACTCTGGGTTAGCTTCATACGTGCACAGGCGGAAGATTTTTCGGGATTGTGATGGCGGCATGGTCGATCACCGCCTCGACAGCCTCACTACGCCGGTCCTCGGCAGACAGGTGCTTGGTGTGTAAAATCATTAGAACCTCAAAAAAAGTGATTGATCACTTTGTAACACGCGCTTTGTAAGGTGTAAATGTCTTCTCTGAAACTGAAATGATATTGATATTAATGCATAATTTATTGCATTCGGAGCGCTTTACAAAGTGAGTAATCTATTACATTTTAGAAGAATCGCACTCCTCGCAACAAGGGCACACGTCATGCGTCACACTCCTAGATTTCTTCGTCCCGCCGTTTTCGCAGCTAGCGTCCTGATCAGCCAATCGGCCTTTGCTGCAACTCTATCGAGAGAGCAGATCGCCCAGCAGATCATTGGCAAGGATCTGACAACAGTGCGTCTCGGCATGACAGCGCGCCTACGCTACAATGTTGATGGCAGTGTCAACATGAAAGCCGGCTTCATTTCCGGCTCTGGCACTTGGGCCTATGCCGAAGATGGCCTGTGCATGACCATGGTTGATGGACCAAAGCGCGGTAAAACCTGCACCAGTTTCGAGGCGCTCGAAGATGGCAGCTACCGCAACTCTGAAGGTCAAATTCTGCGCGTGCAGCAATGACCGCCGACGAGGCCTGGCGCAAGGTTGGTGGGTACTCGGATCGCGACCACAATCCTTATCGCCGTCCGTTGCGGATACCTGCAGTGCCGTATCTCGATCCTGAGCAGTGGTTCGCTTTGGTCCCGTAGCGGAACGGGTCAAGGTATCTGGGGTCGAGAGACCTTGGAAGCGCTCGGGGAGGGGCGGCCGTTCCGCCAAGGTCTGGTGCTGGCGCGCCAGAAACCTATGGACTGCTACGATGGACATAAAAAGGGAGGAACCGTGAATGATACGTAATCGGTTATTGGGGGTGCTGGCCGTTGCCTTTGGCTTGTTGACACTCTGGTCAGGCGGCATGGTGCTTTTTGGTCCAGACGCGGCCCGCGTGGCGGCTGGGCAATTCGTGCCCTTGGTGCTCTGGTTCAATTTCCTGTCAGGGCCGGTCTATATTGCAGCCGGTATTGGCATCTTTCTCGGTCACCATGTGGGCAAGAAGCTTGCTATCATACTGGCCCTGGCGTTGGGCGGACTGTTTGCGCTGTTTCTTGCAATTATTGCCGCTGGCCAGGAGTGGGAGACGCGGACCTTGGGTGCGCTGATAGTGCGCTTCGGCTTCTGGAGCCTCGCGGCCTGGGCAAGCACCGCAAAACGATGAAGCGGAACACTCTATTTCGCTTGTCTGTGTATCTCACGGTTGCTGTTCCGTTGTACCCTTGGTGTCCAAGACCTTGATGAAGAGGAAGCCGATCTTGCGCCGCAGTTCCGTATTTTGTTTCTGCTACCCATTGTGCTGGGGATCGTAGTTGCCGCCATCTTCATCAGCGGGGCCGAAGGACCGGCACGCTCCGATGAGCCGATTGTTGGGCGTGCAGTGCGCACCTCTTTACTTGAGCCTGTGGATATCGCACAGGTGGCGCGTGGCTGGGGTAACGCGTACGCGGCGGAAACCTGGGCCCCGGTTTCTGAGGTAAAGGGTCAGGTCATCTGGCGTCACTCTGACCTGGAAAGTGGAAAACTGATCGCCGGCGGTACCAAGGTGCTTGAAATCGATCCGGCCGATTATCGGTTGGCGATAGTTCAGGCGGAGGCAGATCTGGCCGCCTTTGAAGCCGAGGCGGCGCAGATCGATGCCGAAGCAGAAAACACTCGCCGTATCCTGGCTCTGGAAGAAGCGCGGCTGGCTCTGTCGGAAGGCGAACTTGTGCGCAACCGCGACCTTCTAACAAAGGCGTGATGGGGCAGACCCGCGTTGATGAGGCCGAGCGTGCTACCCTTCTTGCACAGCGCAATGTCGTCGAGTTGAAAAACACACTGGCTCTGATCGCTCCGCGCCGCGCTGGCGGCGCAGGCCGCCCGCACCAAAGCTGCCCTGGTCCGCAATCAGCGGGACCTGGACCATACTTCCATCATGACCCCCTATGATGTGCGGATAACTTCGGTGACTGCAGAGCGGTTCCAATATGTCAATGTCGGCCAGACGCTGGTGAAGGCGGACGGCGTGGCCCGGGTTGAAGTCGTGGCGCAATTGCCCTTTGACGTCTTTCGGCGACTTCTTCACGGACAGAGCCGGTCGAGGATACCCTAGCGGCAATTCGCAACGGCCCGTCCAGCCGCATAGCAGCTGAGGTGCGGTTGGTGTCCGACCCAACGCAAACCTGGCCTGCAACTGTGACCCGCGTAGAGGGTGCACTTGATGCAAGGGCACGGACGGTCCCCGTCGTGGTTACAGTAGAGGATCCTTATGGTGATCCAATCCGCCTTTACGTACGCCACTGTTGCCCAACATGCTCGTCGAGGTCACCTTGACTGGCCAGATAATTCGCGGCTCGCTGGTTATGCCGGAAACTGCGCTGCACGGCGATCAGGTCTATCTCGCCAATTCTGATGATCAACTCGAATTACGCCCGGTCACCGAAGCTTTCAGGCAGGATGGACTTGCCGTGATTGCCGAAGGTCTGGCAGCGGGTGACCGTCTGGTACTTGATGACGTCACACCGGCAATTCCCGACGCCAATCTTTTGCCGATTGAGGTGCAGTCATGATCCGCTGGTTTACAGCGCATCCGACAGCCTCGAACCTGTTGCTTTTGCTTTTCATCGCCGCTGGCTTGTTTTCTTTTCCGGCCTTGAAGCGGGAGACATTTCCCGGTTTTCGTCCGATCGAGGCGGAAATATCCATGGCCTATCGTGGCGCAACGACGCAGGATGTGGAAACCGCGATTTGCCGTCCGCTTTGGGATGCGCTCCAATTCGTCGAAGGGCTCGATGGCGGTAACGGCGATGTTGCACGCCATGCTTCTGCGTGGCTGTGAATCAATACCGAGGGTTCACTCCGATCGGCAGGAAACTCGTGGATCATCTCTGATCGCCGGGCTTCTTGCGTTTCAACGTCTGTTGTTGTTAAAGACCGGCATTCTTCTCGAAGGCGTAACCGCCGCCGATGGCGACGTTGAGCGCAACGTAATCGGCCGCCATTTGCTGGACTGCCTGGGCAAGGCTCGCCTGCGAGGTCGAGACCGAACGCTGCGCGTCGAGCACGTCAAGTATCGAGGACGCGCCCTCCTTGTAGCTTGCCGTCGAGAGCGCCAACGCTTCCTCATAGGAGTGGACAGTCGCTGTCAGGGCGCTGACCGTCTGGCTGTCTCGATTGACCGCGGCGAGTGCGTTCTCGACCTCCTCAACCGCATTCAGCACGGCCGCCTTCCAAGCGAGATAGGCGCCACGCGCGGAGGATTCGGCGATGTCGACATTGGCCTTCAGGCGCCCGCCGTCGAGGATCGGCAGGGTCAGGCTCGGGCCGAAGGACCAGGAGGTGACGCTGCCGGCCAGCGATTTCGTCGAGATCCAGGACGGAGAAATCGAGCCGCCCAGCGTGATCGACGGATAGAGCTGTGCCTCGGCGACGCCAATTTCGGCAACGGCGGCTGCGAGCTCGCGTTCTGCCTTGCGGATGTCCGGGCGGTTGCGTATGAGGTCGGCTGGAACACCGGCATTGACGCTACGCCGCGCGATCGGTTGGGGGGCTCCCTTCTGCAGGTCGGCAATGAGCGCGGAAGCCGGCAGGCCCAGTAGGGTTGCGATGTGGTGTGCCGACTGACGAAAGCTCGTTTCGAGGCCCGGCAGGTCAGCGAGCGTCGAATTGACGAGACCTTCCGACTGCACGACGTCGAGACGCGATGCGTCACCTCCCTCCAACTGTAATTTGGTCAGATCCAGCGTCTCGCGCCGCGAAGCCAGGTTCTTGCGGGCGATGGCAATGCGTTCCTGGTAGTAGCGCGCATTGATGTAGGAGGTGACAAGGTCCGAGAGATAAGTTAACTTGGCAACGTCGGCGCTGGCATAGGCCGCACCGAGTGAAGCCGTGGCCCCTTCCTTGGCGCGCCGGTATTGACCGAACAGATCCAGCAGCCAGGATACGCCCAGGCCGCCACTCGCTGTCGATGTCGTATCGGTGGTGCGGGTGACGTAGTCGCCGGTGCCGCCCGTTTTTGTGAGGGATTCGTCGCCCGACAGGTTCGACGAGGGCAAACCGCCGGCTCCGGCAACGACGACATTCGCCTCGGCAGCGGCGATGCGCTCAAGCGCTTGCAGGACGTCGAGATTTTGGTTAATGCCCTGTTCCACAAGCCCGTTAAGGCGTCGGTCGTTGAAGGCGGTCCACCAGGCGGCCATGGCGACTTCGCCATTGCTCTTCTTTCCGCCTTCCGCAAATTTATCCGGAAGGGGCATCTGCGGTGACGTGTGATCGGGACCGGTCACGCAGCCTGACAAAAAGAGCGGCGAGGGGGTTACGCGAATGGATACCATCGTAAAATCCTAGTTTGTATTCGGGGCGTCGAAGTAACGTTTAGGTTTCACGACCACTTTCTGTACGCCTCATGCATATATCCTAAGCCGTGATCAGTGGGTAGCGATTAATATGTTTTGAAAAAGACAAAACATGCTTCCAGCGATATATCGATCAACTCTAGATTGGGAAAATTTCATGCAAGAACGTAACGCTACCTAAGCGCTAATAGAAATCTACTTTTTCTTTCTGTATCGGAAAGAACATTTACCAATCGAATGAAGCGATTGTGATTTGTTCTGTCGGGAGCTGGCAATGCCGATAAATCAACAATC
This sequence comes from Rhizobium sp., assembly GCA_020621905.1. Classification (GTDB taxonomy): domain Bacteria; phylum Pseudomonadota; class Alphaproteobacteria; order Rhizobiales; family Rhizobiaceae; genus Allorhizobium. The sequence continues at coordinate 33,044 of JAHRYZ010000003.1, read as the reverse complement.
TTGATTGCGCCGTCAGTAATCAACTCCTGGACCGCAGGATCATTTTGGTTCACCATCCCTATTCGGGCCTTTTGCGCCAATACGACTTGAAATGGTGAGTGCACGATCATCTGTAGCGCTGAGCACGAGATGGGCTTGTTCAAGCGTCCAATTGTATTGATTGCTGCTTGAAGAGATCAACGTCGATATCCGGTGCTGCCAAGACCACTTGGTCCACATGACGTAATACATCATCCCGGTTTGAGAGCTTAAGTTGACGTAGCGCCTCGACAACAATCCATGCCCCCATACTGTGACCAAATAGGGTAACATTACCCTCTGGGTTCTGTTTCTTCAAAGTCTCAAGCAATTGAACAAGATCGTCACGGGCAAATGTGGCGGCGTCTTTATCTGCAATATATCCCGTAACGGTGCCGTCAGATGGCCAACTGAAAAGGATCGGCACCTCCGTCAGTCTTCCGTCTGCGACAACGCTCGATAATTGAAAAAGCGACTCCTGGAACGTATAGTTGTATCCATGCACATATATCAGCGTATTCTTGTTTGCGTTCATGCCCTTGGTAGCAACCGGTTCGCGTCTTGTTACTACGTATTTTTTTGGCCTAATTGGCATTAGCTCACGGCTATCGTTTCTTCGATCATTCGGTTTTTCTGGAGCTGCAACCGTGAAGCGCTCGAATTGCAGTGTTGCTGACCGCCTGGCGGTATATCCCACGCCGGTGATGTCGCGCTGACGATCAGTCGCTGTGACCACTGTGACGGTCTGATACGATCCAATAGGACTTTGCCTAACAACTAAAGCATCCACACCGGGCCGCGCGGCACACCCACCCAATCCTGCTACAACGAACAGCAAAAACCACGATCGCAGCGTGGAAACAACGTACACGCCTTCCTGTTTCGTCATGATTGCACCGAAATTAATCAAAACCACGACCCTCTCCCGCCTCTTCGTGAGTCACGCCATCTCTGATGTGGTAGATGCGCTTGAAGGTCGGAATAATCTTCTCATCATGGGTAACGACGATGATTGCAGTTCCGAACCTGACGGCCATGTCGTTCAGGATGCGGATGACGTTCAGGGCACGCACGCTGTCGAGCGGTGCGGTCGGTTCGTCGGCCAGGATAACCGGCGGGCGGTTGATGAGCCCGCGCGCGATTGCAACGCGTTGCTGCTCGCCGCCGGAAAGCTGGGAAGGCATGGCAGCGGCGCGATGTTCGACATCAAGAGCTTTTAGGAGATCACGCGCGCGCTGGCGCGATTCGCTGTTGGGGACGCCCGCCAGCATTGGCAGCAATGCTACGTTATCGGTCACATCGAGAAACGGTATGAGGTACGGTGCCTGGAAGACGAATCCGATCTTGTCGCGCCGCAAAGCGCGAAGGTCAGGGATCTTCCAGCCATCGTGATAGATCACCCCATCGCCGAGGGTCATGTGTCCTGCGCTGGGATCAATAACCGCCCCCAACGCCTTAAGCAACGTGCTCTTGCCTGAGCCCGATGGGCCGATAAGACCGACCACTTCGCCTGGGGCGACCCGCATATTGATGTCTTTGAGAGCATCGACTGCGGTATCGCCATTACCATACCGCTTCCTGAGCCCTTCGATGAGAATTCCACCACTAGCCATCTCAACCTCCAATCGCTTCAGCGGGGTCGATTTTGAGCGCCACACGGATAGCCACCACGCTCGCCAGCGCGCATATGATCACAACTGCAACAAGCCCAGTCATCGTATCTTCGGTCAGAAGCAGAACGAACTTCGGGAACAGTGGCGCCGCAAAGGTTGCCGTGATCTTGCCGACGACAAATCCGATTAGCCCGAGCACAATCGCCTGTTGCAAGATCATGGAGGCGATGGTGCGATTGCGTGTGCCGATCAGTTTCAGCACGGCAATCTCACGTATCTTGTCCATCGTGAGCGTGTAGATGATGAACGCGACGATGGCTGCACTAACGATGGCCAGGATGGCGAGGAACATGCCTATTTGTTTGGCAGAGGTCGCAATCAGCTTGCCGATCAGAATTTCCTCCATCTGCGAGCGCGTATAGACCGTCAGTCGTTTCCACTTGGCGATGTCGGATGCGATGCGCTCCGGTTCGTAACCGGGCTTGATACGCACCAGAACAGCGTTCACATAAGGATTACTGTTTTGTGAGGCGATGACGGCATCCAACAGACCAGGAACTCCCGGCCGGTTGAATTCGGGGTTCTCGCCGGTGCGACGACGCTGTCGAACAATGGAATCGTTGTCCTTGACGAACTGCGCTTCCTGCCCGTCCTTCAGCGGAATGAAGACCATTGGATCGCCGCTCGACGATACTGCGCGTCGGGTGAGGCCAACGACGGTGTAGTGATTTCGCCGGATAACGATGGTGTCTCCGAGCGCAAAGCCGGTTGCGGCATCGGCCACGGCTTCATAATGGCCGCGCGTGATCTGACGCCCGGCAGCAAGAAATGGCGGCCAGCCGGGTGTCACGACATTACCCGGCGCGATACCGACCACCATCGCCCGAACGTCAGTGTTTCCTTTTCGGACCTGCATTGTCAGATAGGTTACATTCGCAACTTGTTCGACGCCGGGAGTCGTCAGGATCATCCGGTAGATATCATCATTGATGCTTGAGGATTCTGCATATGGCTCCAGCGTATTCTGCTGGACGACCCACATGTCGGCGCCGCTGTTGTCGAGCAGCACCTTGCCGTCATCGACCATGCCCCGATAGACGCCCGCCATGGTGAAAGTGACACCGATCAACAGTCCGAGCCCGACGCCGGTGAAGACAAATTTGCCCCATGAATGGAGGATATCGCGTCCTGCTAGGCTAATCATTTGATAAGCTCCGCAGGATTGTCCGTGATCTGAATACGACTCGTGCCTGTCAGTCGGGATGCGCTATGAACCACAATTTCATCACCAGTCTGGAGGCCTTTTGTAACTTGGACGATCCCGTCCAGGTCCGAAGCCCCTAATTCAACGGCGGTGAAGCGGGCTTTTCCCTCTTCGACTTTCCAAACCCCTGTCTTTCCAGCAACACTTTGGATAGCGGCATTCGGGATCGTGGGCGTTGCGGAAAGCCCTGGCAGTGCAATCGTTACTTCGGCCAGCTCTCCGATCGGAGGAAGAGGCTCGGGCAGAGCGTCGAATCCCACCTTCGCCAAATTCTCTTCAGTCAGGGAATCTGCGAGGACCTCCACGCGCGACACTTGTCCTGGAGCAGATATGTCGCCATGCGACCGGAGCGAGATGCGAGCGGAAAGCCCTGTGCGCAGGCCATTTGATGCTATCTGATCGAACCGGGCATTGATCCAGAGTTCTTTGGGGTCGATCATCTCTATGATCGCCTCACCGGCGACTACGGTTGTCCCAGGTTCCGCGTTGCGTGCAGCAATCACCCCGTCGACCGGCGCGTGCAGTACTAAGTCCTCCCGCTGCTTGATTAGGCCGTCACGATCGGCGCGATTGCGTTGCAGGTTCTGTTGTGCGGCCGCGAGATTTGACTGTGCGGCAGAGACTGCGGCAAGTGCTACCTCACTGTCTTGTCGTTTAGTTTCCACGGCCATTTCGCTGACAGTGTGATTCTTCCAAAGTTGGTCATAGCGTTTGGCCTGCGCATCGGCGTAATCTTTGCGCACCAAGGCATCTTCCAACTCAGCTTTGGCTGCTTTTATTGACTCTTCGGCGTGGCGAGTCGCCGCATCTAAGGCTGCAATGCGATCATCGAGATCTACAGGGTTTAGTTCCGCCAGAACCTGACCAGCGCGCACCCTGTCGCCCACATCGACATATACTTTGCCGACGCGGCCGGCGATGGTCGGGCCAATCTTGTAGGAGAAGCGAGCTTCAACAGTGCCGATACCAAACAATGCGGGCGATATGGACCGGGCTTCGACGCTAGCAGTCATCACAGTGACTGGCGCCAGTGGCCCCGATCGCAGGACCACGTAGCCGAACAGGGCGACAATCGGGATCACAATCGCGATCAGCATCAAGCTGCGGCGTTGTAAAGAAGGAAGTTTCATTGAATTGCCTCCAGGCATCGGCGATATGATGTGAAAGCAGCAGGAGCTGCCTCGCGAATCTTGCTTAATTCATCCGCGACCAGCGCCCTGAAGACCAAGTGCTGGATTGCTGCAATAAACAGGCGGGCAGCACCTTCCTTGTCCACTGTGGCTCGGACTTCGCCGCATTGTTGCGCCTCTTCGATCAAACAGGAGATACGCCGCTCGTATCGCCGAACAAAGGCCTCGAGCATCAGCTTTAGCGCGGACTTCTCCTTGGTCGCCAGTGTACCGAGCAAGATGCGGGGAATGTTAGGATGGCCCGCGACATAGGCGACATCAGCCATAAACATGGCTTCGAGGGATTTCATCGGTGATGGGTCGGACGGCGAACTGTGGATCATTTTGCCACCTCGATGGAACGCCGATAAAGCGCAAAAACGGCCGGCGCGCTCGTGCGGATGCGTTTCACGTCGCCGGCGAGGAGGGATTGCATGACCAAGCCTTGGGTCATGCCGACAAACAGTGTGACAGCAGTTTTCTCTTCCAAAGAGGGCGTGAGCTCACCGCTTTCTTTGCCCTCCGCAATGAGACGGCCGAGGCGTTCGCCGTAGCACTGGATCAATGTCTGTGCCATTCGTTTGGCCACGGTCTGTTCGGCGCGCTGCAATTCTCCGAACAGCATCCGAGGGACGCCCGGATGTTCCGATATGAATTCGATATGCGCCATGAATGCAGCTTCGAGGGCATCGAGCGGGGAGGTTTTCGTGGAAATCGCCCGATCTATGCGTGTAAGTAAACGCTCCGAAACCCACTCCATAACGGCTTGGAGAATGGCGTCTTTGGAAGGGAAGTGCCGAAACAGGGCCCCTTGCGTCACACCCATGCGCTTTGCAATTGCCCCAGTTGTAATGTCTGTGGGATTCTGTTCCGCAGCGAGATCGAGGACGGTTTCCACCGTGGCCTCCCGTCGCTCCTCTGCTGAAAGATAGGCTGATCGCGAGATCATCATGAGACTCCGAGAGATAGTGAGTAATTACTATCTAATCTGGTTGCCGCCTTTTTTCAAGGGGACGGAGGCCCGCGAATGCCGATTGTTGCAACAATATCCAATCCGACCGCTTCGAAGCGCCGATCTGGGTCCAGAATGCGCGGAGGCACTGCATGCTCACGTGCTCAGTCGACGTATCGAACCTTGAGCCTGCAGGTCTGCCATTACGGCCCGGCCCGTAGGTTTCCTCTTCGTCACGGCGGTCGTGGAGGTGCGGGACATTGGACGTGTCAGAAAGGGGGCTGCATATGAAGAAGACGCTGCTGGCAACTGATAATCATGCAGAATTGAATGGCAACACGGCACGAATCGGCTTCCAAAGCAGTTCGTCCCGACAATGTGGAGCCTTTAAAGGCGAAATTGCCTCGAGAACGCGTCGGACAGTGTAGGGCGGTAGCCAATCTAACGCCGATGCCGGCGACAAGCTGGCCATCCAGTGAGCCTCTGGTGCTCCCGGTTGCATATCCACCGCGCTCATCCATTAGATATCATTCAATCATGCAAAGCGAATTTTAGGATCTCATCGTTATAGCTTTGCCTGATGAAAAACAGCCGGCGAGAGCGAATTGACGAGAATCCCTAGCTTTGTATTTGCCATCCATAAGGCTCGGTGCCGCGTAGCTTCGAGTTCTTTTGGAGCTTCGTCGTTCGGGAAAGTGTGGCCGGCGATAAGCTCGCCATTTCATTTCTCAATCAAGACACGGTTTCGGTTTTCATTTGCCTTCGCCATATCCGGCTTGGTTCTGATGGGTGTTATCGCGATCGTCTCAGGACGCACCTTGGTTCAATCCTATGAAAGCAGCATAACAGCGATTACGGCGAGGATGTCGCCGATCTTTGTCGCTCAGGATTTGCTTTATCAGATCGAAGCTATTGCGACTACACACGCGCTCGGCCTTGATACCTGGGGGGTCGAGAAGCCAGAGCCGACTATAGCTGAAGTTTCCGAGAACTTCAGGATATTTTTCGACGCACAAGCAAAGGACCATCCCGCTACGCCGTCCGCTGACAGACTGGCTGACGAACTAGTTGCTGCTTGGCGCCAATCCCGTGCTTCCCTCGACGCTCTGTTCCGGCAAGATGCCGGCACACGGAACGCGATTGACGCCTATTCCTTGGCGCATACTGACATCGCAAACGTCAACGCGTTAGTCGCTCAGTTTCGTCAACTGTCTATTTTGGAACTACAATGGCGTATAAACGCTGGAAGGGCAATTGCGGGCAAAGCATTCTATCATATATTAAGTTATGCCTTGCTTGGCTTTCTGGTGCTAACTGCAGTTATTATTGTTTTGTCCCGCTCGGTACTTGAATCCATAGGAAGATTGACCGTTGCTGCCGATAATATCGGACGAAAGAACCTCTCTTACAGGGTCATTCTGCGCAACAAGGACGACGAGCTGGGGCGGCTTGGCGAGGTGTTGAACACTTCCACGAAGAAGTTGCAGGAGTTATATCAAGAACTAGATCGGCGTTCGACACATGATGGATTGACCGGTGTGTTGAACCGCGCGGCATTCGATGAACGTTTGTCCGCAGTGTGCTTATCAGCAGACCGTGACAAAACGCCGGTCTCGCTACTGTTAATCGATATCGATTTCTTCAAATCCGTCAACGATACCTATGGTCATCAGGCAGGTGATCATGTTTTGAAATTGGTGGCGGGTGCCGTAGCCAACGCTATGCGACCCGGCGATACGATCGCTCGTTATGGAGGCGAAGAGTTCGCAGCGATCCTACCCGATACGAGTGGGGCGGGGGCAATGGCGATGGCGGAACGCATCCGCACAATTGTTGAGTCCTTGTCGATCGAAACGGATGCCAGCGAGCGCGTTCTTGTTACCGTCTCAATTGGTCTGCCCGGGATCCTGAAACGGTCACACCAGCGAGCTGCATTCGGCTTGCCGATGATGCCCTATATAGAGCAAAAGAAGCAGGCCGGAATAGGACTGTGTCTGCGAATCAGTATACTCAGCCCCCGCCTTCGATTAGCCACACGGCGTGATTGCCGAAATTCAAATTGAGTATGCAGTGGCACTGTTGGCACGTTTCGCGTCTTATGGACCGACCGAAGGAGAGCTGCAACCACGCTCACAAGCCTGAGACTCCTGTGCGGTCATCGCGAATTGATCGTTGGGCGTTTGGATTGCCCAAAGCGGGTGAGGCATCAATTGTGGTCTACGCTCCTGCGTCGAGGGCGTATCGTCGATCTTGCTGTTCAATTTTCTTTCGGCACTTAAGCGAGCCATAAGCTGGGGAGGCTAATCCCAGCTGGCGAAGAGAAACTCCTCTCGTCTTGAAAGGGAATGACGAAAATGTACATCCGTAGAAGCCTGATTTTGCCTGTTCTCGTCCTCGGTCTTGGTCTCTCGACCGGTGTCTCCTGGGCAGAGACGACAAGCCATGAAGGGCACCAGGGTGCCGCAATCGAACTGAGGCTCAATGGCCAGGCGAAATGGCAAGGCGATGAAAACATGCTGAAAGGCATGAACGCCATCCGCAGCGCGCTCGCCCCGCGGCTTTCCTCGATCCACGACGGCACGCTGCCCTCGGCGGACTACAAGGCGCTTGCAGGGGAAATCCAGGCGCAGGTCGACTTCATGGTGGAAAACTGCAAGCTGACGCCGGAGGTGGACGAGCAGTTCCACATCGTGCTGGGCCACATGCTCGATGGGGTATCGGAACTCGAGGGCGAGGCTGATCCGCGCCGGGGTGCGGTTCTGGTCGTGGAAGCGCTGAATGCCTACGGCGCGCATTTCGAACACGCCAACTGGCAGCCGATCGAATAGATCGGCAGTGAGCACGGGATTGTTCCCGCTGACCGGAGATGCCAGACTGCGACAAGGCCTGCCCGCCGAACTTCGTCGGGCGGGCATCCGCTGAGTTCCCAAGAATATCGATGGGCGGGTGACATGAGACTTTTGCTGGTCGAGGACGACACATTGTTGGGTCGTGGCCTGGTTGCGGGACTTGGCCAGTCGGGCTTTGCGGTGGATTGGGTGCGTGATGGCGAAGATGCCGATTCCGCGCTTGCCACCACGACCTATGATGCGGTCGTGCTGGACCTCGGACTGCCCGGCATGGACGGGATCAGCCTCTTGAAGCACAGGCGTGCCGCGGGAGACAAGACGCCGGTTCTGGTGCTGACCGCACGTGACACGATCGCCGAGCGCGTATCGGGTCTCGATGCAGGAAGCGACGATTACATGATCAAGCCGTTCGATCTGGAGGAATTGCAGGCTCGGCTGCGGGCGCTGCTGCGTCGTTCCAGGGTGGAGCCATACCGGTCCTCACCATGGTCGTGTCACCTTGATCCTGCCGCCCATAGCGTAACGCTGGACGGAGCGCCTGTTACCCTTTCGAACCGTGAATTCGCCGTGCTGCAGGGCTTGATGATGCACGCCGGACGGGTGCTGAGCCGAAGCCAGTTGGAGGAACAACTCTATGGCTGGGGTGAGGAAATCGACAGCAATGCCGTCGAAGTCCATGTGCACAACCTGCGCCGCAAGCTATTTCCGGATGTCATCCGAACCCTGCGCGGTGTGGGTTACATCGTACCGGCTCAGCCATGACCGGTTCGCTGCGCCGCCGACTCGTCCTGTCGCTCTGCGGAAGCATGGTTACGGCCTGGCTCGCGACAGCCTATTTTACCTATTTCGATACGCGAAGCCTGATTGACGAGGTGACCGACGAACACCTGCAGCAATCTGCCGAGATAATACTCGGGCTCGTGGGACAACTGCCGGCGGATGCGCTGCTTGCCGACCTGTTGCGGGAACGCCAGCCGGATCAGCGTCTTTCCTACCGCATCTTCACCCCGGCCGCGGTAAACGGAAGCTCAGGGGGGGGCAATCCTTCGGTGGCGGAATGGCGGGCCGGATATAGCGATGTCATCGACGGGGGCGAGGGCTGGCGCGTCTATGGCGCGTCGAACGGTGCCGGCACCCGGGTCGAGGTGGCTGTCCGACAGGAGGTGCGCACGAGTTTTGCCGCGCGCGTCGCTGCCCATATGCTCCATCCTGTATGGATTGCCGCACCGCTGCTCGCCGCCCTCATCTGGGGTCTGGTGAGATGGGGGCTTGGACCTCTTGAGCGACTGACGGCTGGCGTGAAGCAGCGGTCGCCGGCAGATCTTTCGCCACTCAGTCCGCAATCTGCGCCGACCGAGGTTCTGCCGCTGGTGGGCGCGCTCAACAGCCTCTTCGAGCGGATCGCGCTTGCCCGCGAACGGGACCGCCGCTTTGCCGCGGACGCCGCGCATGAACTGCGCACGCCGCTTGCGGCGATACGCGCGCATGCGCAGGTGGCAAGTCACGCCAAGGATACGGCGGAACGCGATCAGGCGATCTCGGATGTCCTTATCGGCGTCGAGCGTGGCACCCGCATCGTCGAACAACTCCTGGCGCTGGCAAGGGTCGAGCATGACGCCATAGAAGAAGAGGCCCAGCCGGTCGATATGGCGGAGCTCGCACGCGAGACGATTGCACTCATGGCGCCGCAGGCGGTCGCGCGCAATATCGATCTGGGGCTGGAGGTGGAGCCGGGCCTCGATGCAAGGGTCGGCGGCAATGCCGATCTCCTCGCGGCGATGTTGCGCAACCTCGTCGACAACGCGTTGCGTTACATCCCCGAGGGGGCCTGGGTGACTGTTCGCCTCGCAAGGGGCGAGGGGAATTTGCTCCTGCGCGTCGAGGATTCGGGGCCTGGCATTCCACCGGAGCTGCGCGCACGGGTGCTGAATCGCTTCGTCCGGGCCGGCGGCAGCGCCACCTCCGGAAGCGGGCTGGGATTGTCGATCGTCGCGGCGATCGTCGAAAGCCATCACGGAAGCCTTGCGCTCTCGGAGCGCGCCGAAGGGCCGGGCCTGATCGTCGACGTTTCCCTGCCATCGTGGAAGGCGCGCGGTGTAAGCGGTCACAATAGCCCTGACCCAAATCCTTGATCCGAGCATTACCCCGGAGTGATCCGTCCCCCGCCGGTCATCGGATCGTCCTGTAGCTGTGCCAGGTGCCGTGGCCGAGCAGCGGGAAGATGACGATGAGGCCGAGGAACCCCGTCACGATGCCGATGACGGTCAGTGCAAGCACGATCGCACCCCAGGCCAGCATGACCCGCAGGTTGCGGAAGACGAGCGAGATACTGGTACCCATGGCCGTGAAGGCGTCCGTTTTTTCCGCAAGAAGCATCGGGATGGCAAACGTGCTGACGGCGAAGGAGAAGGCGGCGAAGAGCCCGCCGACCGCTGTGCCGACGATGATCATGCCCCAGCCCTCGGTCGTGGTGAAGAGGATTGCCACGATGCGGTCCAGCCCTGGAAATGGTCTCAAACCCATAAAAAGCGCATAGATGATCACCGCTGCACGCATCCAGACCAGCATCAGCAGGCAGAGGATCGCACCCGTGTACCAGACCTGTGGACCGGATGCAGCCTTCACTAGGATCATGCGCGAGAGGCTCGGCCGGACCCCATCTTCTATGTCCCGGCTCTTGCGATAGAGACCGATGGCGACCAGCGGGCCCACCACCATGAAGCCGGCGAGTGCCGGAAACAGGATATAGTCGAGCTGAATGCGAAAGAGGCCCCAGATGATGGCGAGCGAGAGCAGGAAGACGGCAAGCCCGTAGAGCAGGCTCGGCAGCGGATTGTGCCATAGGTCGCGCCAACCGGCTAAGAGCCAGCCGAAGGCCGTGCTGGCGGGCAGGTGACGTCGACGCTGTTCGGCAAGAGGCATGCCTGGGGCGCCGGATTTCTCGGTCGTGCTCATTGTGACCTTGCTCCTCTCAGCAGGACGGTGCCGCGGCACGATAGGTGCCGTCGCGGCCTTCCGCCTTCAAATGATCCACGCATTCGGGTTGGCTGCCCGTCGCGACGCTAACGAGATGGACATTCGCCCCGATGACGGCGAGCAGGCCCATGCCGGCAAGCAGCCATGACACGACCCGCCAGTTGAGGGGTTTCTGCAAGTCGGTCTTTTCCATCGTGGTACTCACTTGGCGTCCTCTCCGAGCGTGCCGACATAAAGTGCCAGCAGTTTCATATCGACCTGTGAGAGTCGTCCTTCCCAGTTCGGCATCAGGCCTTGTCGCCCGGAATAGATGGTGGCGAAGACGGTCTGCGCGTCGCTGCCATAGATCCAGGTTTCGTCGGTGAGGTTCGGTGCGCCCATATCCGTGCTGCCGGTTGCGTCCTCGCCGTGGCAGGCCGCGCAATTGGCCGAAAAGATCTCCTTGCCGGCTTCGATCAGGGCCTCGTGGTCGGCGCTCATCGGCAGGTCGGAAAGAGAGCGGACATAAGCCGCGACGGAGCGGACCTGCTCGCGCTCGAGTGTCCCGTCCCGGCCGAAGGCCATCATCTGCGAGACACGCGTCTCCGCATGGGTGGAGTTGATGCCGACGCGGATCGTCTCGAGGATCGTTTCGGGCTCTCCGCCCCAAAGCCAGGCCTTGGCTGCAAGGTTCGGGAATCTGGGGCCACCGGTGCCTCGCGTGCCGTGACAGGCAGCGCAATTGTCTATGAAGAGCGTGCGGCCCGCCTCGCGGACATGCTGCATCAGGTCCGGATCGGCGGCGATTTCATCGAGGCTCGTCTCGGCAATGCGGTCGGTCCAGGAAGCCCGGGCGGCCGCCGCCTCCTCGACCTGTTTCGTCACGATGATGCGCTGGTCGATGCCCAGCAGGCCTTTGGTATAGGTCACGCCAATGGGCCAGGCCGGCATGAGGATCCAGTAGCCGATCGCAATCAGCGTGGTGACGGCAAGGAAGAATAGCACCACCCGCGGGATCGGCGTTTCAAGCTCCTCGATGCCGTTCCACTCGTGTCCGGTGGTGCTGCGTCCTGTGGCGGGATCGTGTCTTTCCTGGGCCATGCTCAATCTCCCGGCCGATCATCTTTGTCGAGAATGCTTGTCTTTGCGCGGTCGAAGCGCTTTCGGTTACCGGGCCAGAGCGCATAGATCACGACGCCGAGCGCCATTGCGACGAGGTAGAACAGCCCCCAGCTCTTGGCAATGGCGACGACACTGTTGTGGTCGATCTCCACGTCAGTCCTCCTTCGCTGGGGTTTCCTGTCGAGCAGCTTGCGTCAGCTGGCCGACGACCTGCAGATAGGCAACCAGCGCGTCCATCTCGGTCAGCGCACCCTGATTTCCGTCGAAGGCGCGCACATTGGTTGCCTCGCCATAACGCTCCGTGACGCCGGATGATTCGGGGCTGTCCGGTGCCGCCTGGCCTCGGGCGTCAGCGGTTGCGTTTTCGATCATCACGTCCGTATAGGGGACGCCGACGGCGCGTTGCGCCGCGAGGTGCTCGCCAAGATCGTCGATCCGGAGCGCATTCTTCTTCAGCCATCCATAGCGCGGCATGACCGATTCCGGCACGACGTCACGCGGATTGACGAGATGGGCGACATGCCAGGCGTCGGAATACTTGCCGCCGAGGCGAGCGAGGTCGGGTCCCGTACGTTTGGAGCCCCACAGCATCGGGTGGTCGTATTTCGATTCCACCGCGAGCGAGAACGGGCCGTAGCGCTCGACCTCGTCGCGGAGCGTGCGGATCATCTGCGAATGGCAGGCGTAGCAACCCTCGCGGATGTAGAGATTGCGACCGGCCAGCTCCAGCGGCGTATAGAGACGCATGTCGGGCGCGTCCTCGACTGTCTCGTGGATTGTGAACAGAGGCGCGATCTCGACGAAGCCGCCGATGGATGCCACGCCGATGATCGCCAGCACGAAGCCGATGGCATTGCGTTCGATCTTGCGATGGAAGAATTCCTTCATGGTCACTCTCCTGCCTGAACCGCGCCGGCCCGGCCAGCGAGAGGCACATCGTCACCGATTTCTGCCTTGCGCGCCTTGCGGGCCATGCGGATTGTCATGGCGACATTGAAGGAGCAGACGACCGCGCCTGTGAGGAAAAGCAGACCTCCGAAAGCGCGGGCGATGTAGTAGGGGTGCATGGCGACCAGGCTGTCGATGAACGAATAGGCGAGTGTTCCGCTGTCGTTATAGGTGCGCCACATGAGACCCTGGATGACGCCGGAATTCCACATGGCGAAGACATAGACGACGGTCCCGGCCAGTGCGAGCCAGAAGTGCAGCTCGACGAGCTTGGGCGAATACATGCGCTCCTGTTTCCACATCCACGGCACCAGGGCGTAGAACGAGCCGAAGGTGATCATGGCGACCCAGCCGAGGGCTCCGGCATGGACGTGGCCGACGGTCCAGTCGGTATAGTGGGAGAGGGAGTTGACGGCACGGATCGCCATGAACGAGCCCTCGAAGGTGGAAAGCCCGTAGAACACGGCGGCGACCATCATGAAGCGCAGTGTCGCGTCGTCGCGCACCCGGTGCCAGGCGCCGTTGAGGGTGGCGAGCGCATTCCCGGCTGATGCCCAGGAGGGAACCAGCAACACGATGGAGAAGGTCATTCCGAGTGTCTGCACCCATTGTGGCAGGGCAGTGTAGTGCAGGTGGTGCGCACCGGCCCACATGTACATGAATGTGATGCCCCAGAAGCTGATGATGGAGAGGCGATAGGAAAAGATCGGCCGCTCGGCGCGCTTTGGCAGGTAGTAGTACATCATGCCGAGGAAACCTGCCGTCAGGAAGAAGGCGACGGCATTGTGGCCATACCACCACTGCGTCATGGCATCCTGAACGCCGGCAAACAGCGAGTAGCTCTTGGCGTGACCCAGTGTAACGGGCATGGCAAGGTTGTTGACGATGTGAAGCACGGCAACAACGAGAATGAAGGCCAGATAGTACCAGTTGGCGACGTATATATGCGGCTCCTTGCGCCGCTGGAGCGTGCGGATGTAGGTTACGAAATAGACCACCCACACGACCACCAGCCAGATGTCGGCATACCATTCCGGCTCGGCATACTCCTTGGACTGCGTCATGCCCATCAGGTAGCCGGTGGCGGCGACGAGGCAGAAGAGGTTGTAGCCGATCAGCACGAACCATGGACTGAACTGATCCGGAAGCCGGGCGCGACAGGTGCGCTGGAGAACATGGAACGACGTAGCGATCAGTGCATTGCCGCCGAAGCCGAAGATCACTCCACTGGTGTGGACCGGCCGGAGCCGTCCGAAGCTTGCCCAGGCCGAGTCCACGAAGGTCAGTTCCGGCCAGGCCAGCAATGATGCCACCCACACCCCGACAAACATGCCGACGACAGCCCATGCGAGCGCCAGGATGATACCGACGCGCGTCGGGTCGTCATAGTATTCGGAATGGCGACTTTCCGGCGGTTCCGGTGCAAAGACGGCCGAAAGCACGAAAAAGCCGAGCCCCAGGCTGAAGAAAAACACGATGTAGCCGTGTACGGCCAGCGGATCGCCGCGGCCGGCAACCGCCATCGCAAGCCCGGCCACCGCCAGTACGCCCAATACAACGAGCGCTAGCTGACGCTCGGCCAGGGTCAATCCTGTCACCATGGTTGTGTCCCTTCTTCCAGCTTGGCGGTAGCGCCGATCCCGAGAAACGAGCCGAGGACGGCGCGGTTCTTCACGAGGTCGGCGAGCGTGTATTTGTCGAGGACCGCCAGGAAGGCAGCGAGTGCCTCGTGCAGCATGCCCTTGAGATGGCAGGCCGGCGAAATGGCGCAGGGCCGACCTTGAGCCTGCATGCATTCGGCGAGCGAGAACTCCTCCTCGGTCGCGCGGACCAGTGCGCCCACGCCAATCGCCTCTGGTGACTTCGCCAATCGGATACCGCCCGCCCGGCCGCGGGTCGTTTCGACGAAGCCGAGGTCACGCAAGGTCTGGGCCACCTTGAGAAGGTGATTGCGAGGCAACTGATAAGCCTCAGCGACGTCGCTGACCGTGCAAACCCCGTCCGGTCGCGTTGCCGTGTAGACAGCATTCGCAACGCATAGTCGGTGTGAAGCGTCATTCGCATGGAATCCTTGCAAATGGGACTGGCCTCTATCAAAGAGGTATTCTGAATACCACTTTGCGCCGACGATTGCAGTGCGTGAAGATGCAAAAATGTCGCAGGCCCTCACCGAGGGCCAAATTGCCGGGAGAAGGCGTCCGGCGAGGGCTCATTGCCGGTGCTGTGACAGACCGTTGAGTTGACAACAGCCAACTATTGATCGAGAGGCCTGCAGAACCCCAGGAAGCGGAGATAGCCATGATCGAGGAGCTTTTCACCCGGAACAAGGCCTGGTCCAGCGAGCGCAAGGCCGAAAAAGCAGACTATTTCGAGCGCCTGGCAACCTTGCAGGAGCCCGAATATCTTTGGATCGGCTGCTCCGACAGCCGTGTGCCGGCCAATGTGATCGCGGGGCTGGAGCCGGGGGAAGTGTTCGTGCATCGCAACGTTGCCAACCTCGTTCACCCGACTGATCTCAACATGCTTTCCGTGGTCGAATATGCGGTGCACCAGCTGGGCGTGAAGCACATCATCGTGTGCGGGCACTATGGCTGCGGCGGTATTCGGGCTGCGGTCAGCGGTCGGTCCTTCGGGCTGATAGACCATTGGCTGCAACCAATCCGTGAATTGGCGCGCAGTCGGTTTGAGTGCCGCGAATGCTGGAGCGAGCCGGAACTCGATCGTCTCTGCGAGGCATCGGTTGCCGCACAGGTGGAGCGCCTTGCCCGAACCCCGACTTTGCAGGCGGCCTGGGCCTCGGGCAAGGAGGTGTCCATTCACGGCTGGATCTACGGCCTGCAGGACGGGTTACTTTCGAACCTCGGTTGCACGGTAAGCCAGGGAGGCTAGACAATGCCTGTGCGGATCAAGCGTATCTATGACGATCCCCAAGCGGACGATGGCGACCGCATTCTCGTCGATCGCGTCTGGCCGCGCGGCTGTACGAAAGAGCAGGCCAGATTGGATGAATGGATGAAGGATGTCGCTCCGTCGACGGAACTGCGCCGATGGTTCGCCCACAAGCCAGAGCGATGGGCGCAGTTCAGGGAGCGCTACCTTCTGGAGCTGAAAGGCAACGCGGCCGTCAACGACCTGAGAGAACGGAGCGCAACCAGAACCGTCACCTTGCTCTACGGCGCGCGAGACCGGAAGCTCAACCAGGCTGTCGTTCTTGCCGAGCTGTTGTCCGATCCGTCCTAACGTGATCCAGCTGCGGCCGCGCGCAAGCTTTCCCGCAGGCGCAGAACAAGGGCCGGATCCGTCTTCTCGGACAAGACCAGATAGGCGGGGTAAGCGAAGGTTGGGCTGTTGGGCACGATCTGCAAGCGGCCATCCTCCAGGTAAGGCCGGATGAAGCCCTCCCGGAAGTATCCGGCGCCGCCGACTGCAAGGACGTAGTCGAGGGCGAGGGGGCCATAGCCGATCGAGACCGCCGGACTTGCGCTTTCAGGATAGGCAGTGCGTAGGCTCGCGGCGAAATCGGCGCCCCAGTCAATCCCGATGATTTCATTGGCGCCCGTTTGCCCCGGCGTTCGGGCGAGCACCAGGCGCTCTTCGAACAGAAGTTCGGCGACCAGTCCAGGCCGTCGCTGGGCGCCGTAGATGACGGCGGCGTCGAGCCCGCCTTCCTGCATCAGCGCCAGCAGATGTTCGCCGGTGTCGATCGTGGTGCGCACCGCAATCTCCGGGCATTCGCGGTGCATCCAGAGCAGCCACCGGGAGAGCAGGGGGCTCCACAGGCTGAGTTCTGCGCCCAGGCTCACCAGCACGGATCGGCCGGGCGGAAGCGCCACGACATTGCGAGCCGTTTCCCAGACCCGAACCAGGCTCGAGGCGAAGGGAAGGAATTTCTCGCCGGCCGGGGTTAACCTGGCACCGGCCTTGTTGCGCACGAATACGGGACGCTCCAGTTGTTCCTCCAGGACGCGGATGCGCGCACTCACCGCCGTCTGCGAAATGTTGAGTGCCTCCGCGGCGCCGACGAAGCTGCCGGCTTTCACCACTTCCAGGAATGTTCGAGCGATCGCGTGGTCCAAGCTTTTCCGTCCAGCGAAAATAACCGCAATAAAATTGCGCATAAACAGCAATAGAATTCATTTGTCACGGGTAATCAATCCGGCCATTTTTGAGACTGCAACATGAGGAGCAGCAAGAATGTCCGAGCGCACGCCGGCTGAGTTCCATCCGGAAACCGTCGCTGCGGCATATGGCGTTGCCAGCGATACCGCCTTTGGCGCGGTCGCGCCGCCACTCTACCTTTCCAGCACCTACGAGTTTGCCGGTTTCGATGCGCCCCGCGCTTACGATTATGGCCGGGTCGGCAATCCCACCCGTGACCTCGTGGCGGAGGCGATCGCCAGACTGGAAGGTGGCGCGGGTGCAGTGATGACACCGAGCGGCATGGCGGCGCTTGATCTTCTCATTGGCCGTCTCCCGGTCGGCAGCCTGGTTGTCGCTCCGCACGACTGCTATGGCGGAACGATGCGGCTCCTCAAGGCACGGGCCGAGCTTGGCCAGATCCGGCTCGCGCTGGTCAACCAGTCCGACATGGAGGTCTTCGGGCAGCAACTCCGCGACCACCCGGCACTGGTGCTGATCGAGACACCCAGCAACCCCCTCTTGCGGGTTGTCGATATCGCGGCGCTGTCGACGCTCGCGAGAAATGCAGGCGCCCGGGTGGCTGTCGACAACACCTTCCTGTCTCCCGCCTTGCAGCAACCCTTGTCACTCGGCGCCGATTATGTGCTGCATTCGACGACGAAATTCCCAACGCCATTCGACGTGATTGCTGGTGCCGTCATCGCCGCCGACCCGGAGGAGGCGAAGAAGCTCAAGCATTGGGCCAATGTCACCGGTGCGATCGCGTCACCGTTTGATTCCTGGTTGACGCTGCGGGGCCTTCGAACCCTCTTTGCGCGAATGGCGGGTCAGGAACGCAACGCCATGGCGGTCGCAGAACGGCTGCGAGGCCATCGCGCGGTCGCCCGAGTGCACTATCCGGGACTTGCCGATCACCCGGACCATGTGCTCGCCAGCCGTCAGCAGACGGGTTTCGGCGCGATGATGAGCTTCGAGCTTGTCGGCGGGATCCCCGCCGTGCAGCGCTTCGTAGGCGTGGTGCGCGGTTTTACGCTGGCCGAATCTCTGGGCGGCGTCGAGAGCCTGGTCGCCCATCCGGCGACCATGACCCATGCCGACATGGGGCCGGAGGCGCGGGCAAACGCCGGCATCAGCGACGGGCTCCTGCGGCTCTCGGTCGGCCTGGAACACATCGATGACCTTCTGGCGGGCCTCGAGGTCGGCCTGCAGGCGGCAGAGAGCCTGTCAGAGGTCGCATAATGATCGACGACGATGATCCACGCTCCTTCGCCTCACCGGCCTGCTTTCTGCACGAGATCGACCCCGTTTACGCGGGCTTGGCCGATCCACGGGACATGACGGCCTGGGCGAATATCAAGCGCTGGCGCACGAGCGAGCGTCAGCGCTTGATCGCGGAGCGTCTTGCCGTTCCCGTCGAGGTTCGCACTGCAGCCGGAGAAGCGATCGCCGCCCGTGTCCTGGCCGAGATCGGAGATGTCGAGGGTCGTGTCGTCAGCGCCTATTGGCCGTTCCGTGGGGAGCCTGACCTTCGTTCGTTGATGCAGGAGGTCATGAGACGGGGTGGCCGTACCGCTTTACCCGTCGTGGTGGAAAAAGGACTGCCTTTGGAATTCCATTTGTGGCAGGCCGGGCAGCCACTGACGCGAGGGGTCTGGGGGATACCCTTTCCGGCTGAAAAGCGATCCTGCATTCCGGATGTGGTGATCGCGCCGGTCGTTGGCTTCGATCATGGATGTTACAGGCTCGGCTATGGCGGCGGCTTCTTCGACAGGACGCTTGCTGCCATGCAGGCCAGGCCCAAGGTCATCGGCGTCAGCTATAGTGCGGCGAAGCTTTCGACAATTCACCCGCAAAAGCATGACATCCCGATGGATCTGGTCGTGACAGAGGCCGGAACAGCGCGCCGCTAGCGGTCGTTACTGATCGGGCCATACCAGCCGGGCGCGTGACAAGTAAGACGCCTGATGGGGCGGATCGCCGGTCCGGTCGATGGTCATCAAGTCGCCCGGGCCAGACAACAACATCCGAACCACTGGTTCGGCGAGATAAGGTTTGAGCAAGAGAGATGCCGAGATTGGGACCCGCCAGCGAACTCTTCATTGAACGCCATCTCGTTCCCGAGCTTAGAGCCTGGCGGGGAGAGATGTCCCTGGCCGCCGTCTTCTGGATCTATGGTGTTTTCGTCAGCGCCGAACTCGCGATGCTGCATGTGATTGCCCTGTACCTGGACCAAATCTGGGTTCAGCAAGCCGTTATCCTTGCCTTTGCGCTCTATACGCCGGGGATTCTCGTCGCCATCTGGCGCTGCGCGGACAACGCGTCTCCCTTCTGGGCCACCATGGTCAGGTGGCTCACCGTGGCCTGGAGCCTGAACACTGCATTCATCCTTCTTTTCCTCCAGGTCGATCTGCTGATGCGCTTCGCCCGGGGATAGGGAAGGATAAACCGGCCATATCGTGAGCTTCCTGAGGGAGAAGCGGAAGCTATCGGAAAGGAGGGTGTCTTGAGAGTAGAGGACATACTTGGAGTGGCGCGGGAACGGCTCGCCACCGTGGCCGAAGACGCATTGCTGATGGACGCGGCAAAATTGCTGAGCAGTCCTGGCTGCAATCTCGTTGTCGTCTGCGATGACGGCGGAAAGGCGATCGGCGTCATTACAAAGACAGACATTGTCAACCGCATCAGCCATTGCACGGGATGCAGTTGCTCGATGCCGGCCTCAAGGGTGATGTCGACGGAGATCGTGTCTTGCCGATCGAACGACGTTCTGAGTGATGTATGGTTTGCGATCAGGAAGCGTGGTCTGAAGAACGTCCCGATCGTGGATGACCGCTTGGCGCCGATAGGCGTGGCCAATGCGCGAGACGTGCTTCAGTCTCTCCTTGAGGACGTTGAACATGAGGAAAAATTGCTTCAGGACTACGTGATGGGTGTTGGTTACCAATAGGGCCAGTTCCGCGGAAACGGTGGTCCCGCACGTCACCCCGCTTCATCGACGGTACTCGCGCCACCTGCGCTGTAAGCTTCCTTCGCCCGTGACCGCTAGACCGATGCGCCTCTCGGAACATGTCTCTCGAGTTCAGGAGATCGCTTCCTTCGGCCCATTCAGGCGGGAACCCCAGTCTTCCACCTCACCGTTTTGCAGACGGCGCTCTGCCAGATTGCGCCAGCTATCCGGGAGGCCGGAAAGGGCCGCGAAGGCGGCCAGGGCCGGGCGATTGAGCTTGTCCTTGTAGAATAAATCGTTGACCCGCGTCAGAGGCCAGTCGGGCGCGGAACGTTCCTCAAGTGAAGCATGGTCGTGCGCTTTGATCTGGCCCGGTTCTATCACGCGGAAATACCAACCGGAGCGGCCGGTTGCCTGCACCCGACGCGCCATGTCGCGCACCGCAAAGCGGATATTCAGCTTCCAGCAGGGCTGCCTGCCTTGGGAGACTTCCAGCAGTGCTTGTCCAACTCGCCACCGATCTCCCAGACATAGGTCGGCCTCGGTCGCGCCGTCGACCACCAGGTTTTCTCCGAAGCCGCCGGTTCGGAATTGATCCGCGGCATCCGGAAGGTCCCGCACCCATTGGGGATAGTGCGCCGCGCTATAGGCATGGATTGCCTTGTCGGCGCCGCCGTGGTGGCGAAGATCCGCCTGTTCGTCACCCACTAGACCCAGTGCTGTTGCCAGAAGTGGAACCGTGACCGGGTGTTTGTCAATCGCCGACCGTGCTGTTCCCGGTCCAAAGGGCTTCGCTCGACCTATTCTAACTTCAGCGATCGCAAACTGTCTTATCTGGCTGGGCAATTCCGTCTCTCCGGTCAATCTGACAGTCGGTTTTGCAGAAACGGGGATTTGAGTTCTTTGCGTGGAGACAAAGACCCCGCTCTCAACTGCCGCATTGTAGCTGCTGATCCGTGGAAGGGAAACCAAAGCATATGATATCGGCAAATGGAAAGAAATCGGTCGTGGACGCATCTTCGGGCGAGCGCTGCCCTGACTGGGATCCCCGCAGCGCTGAGGTCCAGATCGACCAGATCCGTGCGTATGATCACATGCGCGAAACCTGTCCGGTCGCCTACAGCGACTATCTTGGTTGGTCCCTTTTCCGCCATGCCGATATTCTGCAGGTGCTCACCGATCACGAAACGTTCAGCAATGTCGTTTCACGGCACCCATCGGTGCCCAACGGCATGGATCCTCCACAACATACAGTCTATCGACGGATGATCGATCCCTATTTCACCCGGGAACGGGTCGAAACCTTCGAGCCTGAATGTCGACGGGTCGCCGGCGATCTTCTCGAGGCGCTCGGGACTGCCCCCTCCTTCGAAGCGATGACCTGTCTCGCCGAGCCGTATGCCGTCGGAATCCAGTGCGGTTTTCTCGGCTGGCCCGCGTCGCTGCATGAGCCATTGCTTCAATGGGTGCGCAAGAATCGCCAAGCCACGCTTGCGCGCGATACCGATGCCATGGCAGCCATCGCCCTCGAATTCGACGGGCATATCCGCTCCCAGCTCAAATGGCGAGAAGAGGCCGGCGACGCCGCGCCGGACGACATCACCACCAGCCTCGTCCGCCAGACGGTAGACGGCAAGCGGCTCGATCACGGCGAAATCGTCAGCATCCTGCGCAACTGGACGGTGGGGGAACTGGGTACGATTGCGGCCTGCGTCGGCATCATCGTGCATTTTCTTGCCGAGACCCCCGAGATCCAGACCGGGCTGCGCCTCGACCGATCGGGCCTTTCACCGGCAATCGAGGAAATCCTGCGCTTGCACGGGCCGTTGGTTTCGAATCGGCGAACGGCACTGCGGCCCGTGATGATCGGTGGGAGTCGGATCGAAGCCGGCGAACGGATAACGGTGATCTGGACTTCGGCCAATCGCGACGCCCGGGCCTTCGAGGCTGCTGACCGGTATTGCCCCATGCGCGACCAGGGGCCAAACCTGCTTTACGGCGCGGGCATCCACATTTGTCCGGGTGCTGCCCTGGCGAGAATGCAGTTGAGAGTGATGATCGATGAACTGCTGAGCAGGATCAGGCCGTTTTCGCTCCTGACGGGCACGGAGCCATTGCGTGCGGTCTATCCCGCAAGCGGCTTCGCCTCGGTCTCCCTGCAGATCGACCGATAAGGGTATGTGGGGAAGAGCAGATAGGAATCGTCGGAGGGGGAGCCATGACGCCGAGCGCACCTCGGGTTCTCGGAAGTGCTGGCCCCGAACCTCGGCACCGCTGATCCGAAACGGGGACGCGAGACGGCTACCCGATTGCTCTCGCGTCCCGCAGGGGTTCTGTTACCGCTCGATGCCGTTATGCACGCCGGCTTCGGTGAATGTAGCCATGCCGAGGTGGCATCTCAGCGCCGCTCTTGCCAAGAGAGTGGCCAAGACTGCCCCGGTTCCTTCGCCCAATCGCAAATCAAGATCGAGAAGCGGCCGCAATCCGAGATGGGCGAGAAGCCGCCGATGCCCGGGCTCCATCGAGCTGTGACCGACCATGCAGTGCGCCAGGCTTCCTGGTCCGCTGCAGTGAAGCGCGAGGGCGGCTGCCGAGCAGATGAAACCATCGAGCATGACGGGTATGGCAAGCAGGCGCGCCGCGACAATCGATCCGGCCATCGCGGCGATTTCGCGTCCGCCCAGGAAGCGCAAGGCGTCGAGCCCATCGCTTATGGCGTTTCCATGCAGTCTAACGGCCTTAGAGACGACTTCGACCTTGCGCTCTACCGTTCCGATCGAGATCCCGGATCCTCGCCCGCACCAGTTCGCCGGGTCGCCGCCCAGAAGGGCGAAGCATATGGCCGAGGCAGCAGTCGTGTTGCCGATGCCCATCTCGCCGGGGCAAAGCACGCTGGCGCCCGGTCGAACCGCATGCATCCCGGACTGGAATGCATCGAGGAACTCGCCCTCGGTCATGGCAGGGGCATTTAGGAAGTTGTTGACGGGGCGAGCCAGATCGAGCGGCACGACGGTCACCTTGGCGCCCAGCTCGGCACTCAACTGATTGATAGCCGCTCCGCCGCGCTCGAAGTTCTGCACCATCTGCTCGGTGACTATCGGAGGATAGGCCGACACACCGGTTTCCGCCACGCCGTGATTGCCCGCGAATACGCACACTTGCGGATCATCCATGACCGGGGGATAGCGTCCTTGCCAGCAGGCCAGCCACGCGACGACCTCTTCGAGCCTGCCGAGACTTCCCGGTGGCTTGGTCAATATCTCCTCTCGCGCCGCGGCCGCGCCAGCTGCGTGTTCGTTTCCGGGCGGCAGGTCCTGCAGTATTCGGCGCAGGGCTGAGAGGTCTTTTATGGGTGCAAGGGATTGTTGCCTTGTCGAAAGGCTGCTTAGGTCAGACATACGGGTCCTCCACGTGACACCGAAGCTCGCATGAGCAATCGCCCCGCCCTTTGCCATCGGGCGGTTTCAGGATGTGGCAACGCGTCTTCTGACTTCCAGCTTGACCGGGTGCAGGCACCTTCCCATCCGGCAAGCGGACAGTGGCGGCCAATGCCTCCTCACACACGTATCTGGTTACAGCGGCGGGACCGTCCCGGAATTTCACCGGGTTCCGTTAGTTGCAACAGGTTCCGTAAGGCATGCACTCCCGACCGACAATCTGAAAGGCGACTTCAATCAGGCGGCAGATGACCTTTTCCGGCGAAAACTCGGGAGTGCTTGCGCTGGCTCAAAGAAGCGGGCGTCGTGTCCACTTCCTATGTTTGAAGATCGGCGCCACTCGCCCGACTGGTGTTTCCAGCTTCCTGGGAACAAATGCGGCTTTGCTGTCACTGAAGGTCTTCGACGATGAACTCGATGGTATCCCCAGAACGCCGTGTGGTATCCCGGCCAATCGAGGACAATCGGCGGAAAACCGCGACAGCATTGGAAATCTTCCCAATCGGCACGATCCTCACGGCTTCTGATCGCGCCGATGGACCAGTCTATCATATCCACGAGGGATGCATTGTGCATAGCCGGCTTACGGCCAACGGCATTGCGCAGGTCGTTGACGTCTATGGTCCCGGCCGTATCTTCGTCCATCCCAGTAGGCCTAGCTTATCCGAAGTGCGCATAGAATGCCGGTACGAGGTGCTCAACCTTCGCAAGCACGCCCGCATGATTCACGAATCTCTCGTCGAAAACCTTGATCGTTCCCACCGGCATGTCGCGCTCTTGTGCGGCAAGACGGCCGTTCAAAGAATCGCCACGGTCCTTATGGATCTCGCCCTGCAATTCGGTGTTGACCCAGTTTCATGCGGGACGCTGAGTCTCCCGCTCACGCGGACCGAGATCGGCGATTGGCTCGGCTTGAGAGGTGAGACAGTCTCTCGCGTCTTCAGTCAGTTAGTCCAGCAGAGGGCTATTTCCCTTGATACGAATCGCCGCCTTTGCGTCAAAAACTGGCAAGCGCTTTCCCTCATTGCCGATGGTGTCGACCGGTGCACTGGGAGGGCGATGGCGATCTAGGTCATGTGACGGACACAATTGGTCGGCGCAATTCGACAGATCAGCCTGACGCGGAGGCTTGCCCGTGGTTACCCTTGGTGCGGCCTTCGTGTCGCGCGTCACCTATGGTAGAAAAGCGGTCCATAACATAGCCGACAATGTCATTGTCGCAGCACGCTGCCATGCATTCGTAGGCGTCACACATCCAGTTACAGTCCGGGTCGTTCGCTCGGCAATCGGGGATACGTCCAGTAGATGGACGCAGACTGTCCATCCCGGTTCGTAACAGCCCCCCCGACGGAGGGCTTGTATTCGCCGTTGCTCGTCACGGTTTTTCTCCTTTGAACGACGTGGTCGGCGTCAGCCGGCGAAGCGAGGGAAAAGCACGTTGTTCTCCAGATGCATATGCTCAACGAGGTCTTCCGAAAACTTCTTCGCGCTGGTGTAGAGGGCACGCCACGAGTTGCAAGCACCATCCGGCAAAGTGAAGCCACCGGTGACATGTTCGAGTGCGGCCAGATGCCGTGCCTCCACGTCGTGCTCATGGCGCATCTGCGCGATCGGGTGGGCCAGTACGACCTCGTCGTTCTGCTCCATCAACGGGAATAGAATGGCCTCCTCCCGGCTCATGTGGCCTTCGAGATCGGCCTGGATGCACTCCAGGAGATTGGCGAGGCCGACAGGGGCTTGAGGATGGGCGCTATGCACACGCTCGACTTTCTGTGCGAGTGGAATCAGCCATGCCAGTTCACTGCGGTGTGTTTCGTGGTAGCGGCTGCGCAGGTGGTCGATCAGTTCCGCCGTTCTCTCCGGAGCCTCCCGGTGGCTGGCAAGCATTAGCGTCTGCAACTCCGTCAGTAGCACGTCTGGCGAAAGGCCGGCTTTTTCCGCGGCCTTGTCGATCCGTTCAGAGCCGCCGCAGCAGAAGCTAATCCCGTGGCGACGGAACAGGTCGGCTGCTCCTGGCACGGTCGTTGCGACCTTTCCGACTGGCTGGCTGAAATCGATATCCGTCATGGCCGTTCCTTCATTCATGGACCTATCGAGCCTTCAGGCTCGATCATATCGGTGAGCTTGCAGGCGTTTCCCCGTCTGGTCGTTGCGCTGTCGCAAACACGTCGCAACGACCAGACGGCACCAGCAGTGTGTGGATCGACGACGGTCAGTGCGCGAGCGCGACATTCGTTGCCCGGGAAATCCCTTCGACGACTATCTCCCTTTGGTGGAAGCCGTGAAAGGCGGGGCAGCCGGTTTAGCTAGTTCACCTGTTACGGGGAACCGTTGATGATCATTCTACTGGACGGCCGCGCAGGGATGGCGAAATCCATTTATTAGAATGACTATAAGGAGATGGGAGTTGATAAATGATTCATGTTTGATCTTGAGCAGTAGTCAACTTATTGAGCCGATAAACACAACAGGCACTTATGCACTTATCCTCCTGGCAGCCAAGCTGGGCCTATCGGTTCATGGCAATAGACTTCGCACCGTATTTTGCCCACATCTCCGATGACACGCTGTCGAGGGCATTCACAGCGAGAAGGGCGGCAATGCCGTTTCGTGGCAGGAAGCGGGTGGAAGCAGATAAGGTGTCGTCACGTTGGCAGGAGATGTTCGCAAATCCTGTTGCAGGCAATCTCGAAGCGGCAGGCTCGCCTATGTCCACATACCCTTCTGTGCCAATCACTGTCTGTTCTGCGGCTTCTTTCGCAATGCTTATACATCACGTGCAGCGGGCGAATATGTGGAGCTCCTGATCCGCGACATCGAGCGCGAAGCGGAGTATGCCGCGGCGAAGAGCGAGGAGATCACGGCGATCTATCTCGGTGGAGGCACCCCGAGTGCGCTGACTGCGGCCGAATTGTCAGGACTGTTGCTGACCCTGCGTCGCCATCTGCTGTTGCTGCCGACTGCGAGATAACGGTCGAGGGCCGGATAAGTCATCTCGACGACGAGAAGGTTGTTGCGTGCCTGGAGGCGGGGGCGAACCGCTTCTCCATTGGCGTACAAAGCTTCGACACCGAGGTTCGCCGCCGTCAGGGGCGGTGCGCGAGCCGGGAGGAAGCGATCACCTTCCTTGAGCGGCTGAAGCGGTATAACGGCGCGGCGATTGTGATCGACCTAATGTATGGCCTGCCCGGCCAGCCGCTCGATGTCTGGCAACGTGACCTCGCTACCGCAGCAGCCATCGCGCCGGACGGAATCGATCTCTATGGTCTCAACCTCATTCCCGGCACGCCGCTCTTCACCGCGATCCAGGGTGGCAGCTTGCAACCGCGCCCAGCCTTGCCGACCTCGGACGATATTACCGCATCGGCAGCGATTTCCTGAACGAGCGATCATGGCGGCAGGTCAGCAACAATCACTGGGCACGAACGCCGTTGGAGCGCAATCGCTACAACCGGATGATCAAGGAGGGGGCGGATTGCCTGGCTTAAGGCGCGGGTGCTGGTGGAACGCTGGGCAATCTGAGTTTCGGACTTACGGGGGAGTTATCGGAGTTTTCGGAAGCGGTCCTGGCGGGTCAAAAGCCTATCGGCATGCTTGCCTCGACGGATAGCCTGCGCCCCCTGAGTGATTTGGTCATTGGGGACCTGAGATAGGCAGGCACGACCTGCCGGCCCTTGATCAAACGGCAGGGCAGGCGTTGAGCCTGAAGCTGCGCCCATTACTGGAGCGGTGGTCCTCCGCCGGGCTGCTGACCCTATCGGGACCGGTGATCGATCTCACCGTCGCCGGACGCTTCTGCTACGCCAATCTTATCACCGCACTTCACAACTTCATCGAAGCAAGGGTGCTGCCAGAAAGCGCAGCGGCCTGACGCTCGTCCCAACAAGGAGAGGATTCGACATGAACCTGACACAACACACAACGGATGCGACGGAAACCATAAGGAATGCGATCCTGGCAAAGCCTGACGGGATTCTGGAGCATCTGGCCGAGGAACATGGCGTTTCGCTCAGGGCGGTCATTGATTGCCTGCCTGACGATAGCGCCACGGCGGCAACCTGCGCTCGTTTCGTCGACGTCCTGAGTGATGTCGCCGACTGGGGCGACATCACCTTCATCTGCCATTCGAAGGATGCCGTCGTCGAATTCTGCGGTCTGTTTCCAACGGGGCGAATGGGCCTATGGCCGCTCGCACCCGTCGTCCGAGCACGCGACGCCGACCTCATCAGATGGCTTGACGGGTTCAACCGATCAAGACCACACTTGGCACTCAACGGCCGAACGGCCTTCGCCGAAGTGAACAACCTCATGAGAACTCAGACCTAGGCGGCTGGGCTTACGCAATCTTCCTGCACACAACAAGCGGGCCGTAGAAGACCACGAAGCCGAGGAAGGCAAGGATCCACAGGAGCCCTGCGAGCGGCAGAAGGATCATGGTGAATTCCGGGGCGAGGGCTGCGCCGATGCGAAGCGCGGCGGCGAGCGCGATCGGGACATAGATGCCGAAGGTGGTCGTGGCGGGCGAGCGCAGCGCCTGACCCGAATGGCCGCGTGTTGCCCGGGTCATCACGGCAAGCGTCATGGCACCGATCGCCCCCGAGGTCCAGGCATGGATGCCGGCGGTGCGCAGGCCCGCATCGTCCAGCAGAAGGGCAGCGCCGCTCAGCAGGAAGCCCAGCGGAACGAAGAAGAAGGCGACGTGCAGGATCGTCACCAGCGGCTCGGCCAGCGTGCGTTCCGGCCTCCAGCGGAGCTGCCGGACGAATTGGGCGATCCCCGCGCCAAGCAAGGCCAGGCCGGCGAGAGGAGCAAGGACAGGGACGGCTGAGGAAACGGGCCAGGCGGCAAGCGCCAGCCCGGACAGCACCATGACGGCGAGGTCGAAGCGTTCGAAGCCCGGCGGGATCGGGCCCGGATTGTTCTGGCGCAGCCAGTTTCCGGTAAAGCTCGGGATGATCCGGCCACCGATGAGCGCGATCAGGAAAATGATCGTGGCGATCGCCATCCGGTCGGCCATATCGATGCGCCCGTAGCGATCGAATTCGTGGAAGAAGGCCAACTGCGCGGCAAAAAGTACGCCGATGACGGCGACGACCTTGTAGTTGCGGCTGTTGCGGGCGGCGGCGAGTTCTCTCAGGATCAGACCTGCCAGCACCGGAAGGAAGGCGCCGGCCACGGTCAAGGCGGTATAACGACCGATCGTCTCCGAGCTGGCGATCGCCAGGCGCCCCGCAAGCCACAGCCCGAACAGCAGCCCGAGCGGCCAGCCGGAAAATGCCTTTCGGCCGGTCCAGTTGGGCACGGCGGTGAGCAGGAAGCCGGCAATGACGGCAGGCACGAAACCGAACAGCAGCTCGTGCTGGTGCCAGGCGACCGGCGACAGCGCCGTGGGCACGTGGATGAAACCGAGGAACCACGGCACCCAGAGCGCGATCATCAGCGCGGCATGCAGGGCCGCGGCGATGAAGAAGGGGCGGAAACCACCCGAGAAGAAATGGGCGATCACTGAGGGTAAACGATTGGCGGCACGATGGGACATTCTCAGCAGCTTTCGGAAGCAAGGGTTGCGCTCGACCAGAGCAGGGGGAGATAGGTCTTCAGCCAGAGCGCCAGGGACAGACCCCAGAAAACCGCGGAAAGGCCATGCGGGCCGCCCGGGAGCGGGAGCCCGGGCAGGAATTCCGGTGCGATACGCAGGAGCACAGCCCCCAGCATCAGGAGCATGGCGATGCGGGTCGACGGAGCGAAGACGAGCGGCTGGCCCGTGTGGAGAAGGCCGGCGATCGACAGCACGGCGAGCACGCCGATGCCAAGGCCACTCATCAGCATGAGATGTAGGGCGCCGACGAAGGGCAGGGGCAGCCCGGTCAGGGACAGCCCGCCGAGCACGAGCCCGGCGCCGGCAAGGGCGCTTGACAGCCAGAGCCCCGCGAGTTCGGCCCTGAATGCCTCCCGCCCGACAAATCCTTCGGCGACCCGATCGAGGAAGGCCGCGCCGGCGGCGATCATCAGATAGCCGCGCAAGGCATCGGATTGACCCGTTGCCTCGGCGACCAGCAGGAGGCCGACGAGAGCAGGCGCCAGGTTGATGCGACCTGGATGGGGGCGGTAGGGCGAGGTCGCCTCGCTCGGATCGAGTACCAGATTGGTCACCGGCACGGTGATGCGCGCGATGGCGAGGCCGAGAAGGCCGAGAAAGGCGATGGCCCCGAACCGGATCGCCCTCTCACCGACGTCGAAATCGCCCTGCAGCATGGCGAGCCGCAGACCGCCGGCGGAAAGCGCCAGCGCCGCCAGCAGGGCGGCAAAGCCGAGCAGGCCGGTCGTCCGGAGGCGCCAGGACAGGAACAGCACATAGGCCAGCAAGAAGAGCAGCCAGGCCTGGTCGGCCAGAGCCGCCACGAGGATCAGCGGCTCGAAGCCGACGAGGCCGGCAAAGCGCGCCAGCCCCCAAAGCCCCGCCAGGACCGGCAGCGGACGGCCGCTCAGCCGTGGCGTGTCGGTCCACTCGGGCAGGGCGGAGGTGAGGAAGCCGATGAGTGCGGCACCGAAGGAACCGATTATCATCTCCTGCGCATGCCATTGCCCCGGCGCCGTGGCGCTCACAAGCGGCAGGCCGAAGCTCCAGAGGAAGACCCAAAGCAGCGGCCAGAGCGCGGCATGCAGGGCGGCCAGGGGGAAGAACAGCCGAAGCCCCTCGCCGGTCATGGCGTCGAAGAGACGGTTTCGGGCAACGGGGGGAGCGATACGGACCGCGATCATGCCACGCTCCGCTCGTCGCAGTCGTTGACATGGGCAAACAGCGGGTCGTTCCCAAGCATGGCTTGCACGGTCTCGAAGATCATGGCGTCGTTGCGTACCCCCGGTACAAGGGGCACCGTACGGCTGCCGAGAATGCCGTGTCCGTGGCGGTCAAGGACGAGGATGCGGTGGGCGATGCGCACCGCCTCGGCAAGGTCGTGTGTGATGAACAGGCCACAGCGTCCGGAGGCGGCCACCGTATCGATGACGATGTCCTGCATGCGGCGTTTCAGGGCCACATCGAGGGCGGTGAAGGGTTCGTCGAAGAACAGGAAATCCGGCTCCGCCGCGAGTGCGCGGGCGATCGCTGTGCGCTGGCGCATGCCACCGGAGAGCTGCGCCGGATATTTCGACAGATCGGCCGGTTCGAGAGCGACACGGGCGGCAACGGCTTCGACCCTTTTGCGCCGCTCGGCACACGAGAGCCGGTGCCGGCTGAGCCCAAGGGCGATATTGTCGGCAGCCGTGGCCCAGGGCATCAGCCGCGGCTCCTGGAAGATGACCGCGTGCTCGCGATAGGCGCGTGTAACCCGGCCGAGGCGGGGGTCGACGAGGCCCGCGGCGATATGGGCGAGCGTGCTCTTGCCCGAGCCGGAGGGTCCGACCAGGGCCACCAGTTCTCCGGCCGCGATCTCGAGATCGATGCCGTCCAGCACCGTGCGCCCGAGAAAGGCGTGACCGACGCGGTCGAGCTTGAGCATCGTCATCTCTTGACACCCCAGGGCCTTGCCGCCTCGCGCCAGGTTTCGAATTCCGCGCGCAGGGGCTGGAGCAGTCCGTATTCCACGCCGATCAGTGCGGCGACCGACAGCAGGATCCACGCGAGCGCCGCGGCGACGTCGAGATTGGCGCGGGCAACGGCCAGCGCCTCGCCGACGCCACCGGCATTGGCCAGCAGCTCCGCCATGACGGCCGCCTTGAAGGCGGTGCCGAGCGCCATTACCAGGACGGGAAACAGCGCGTGGAGCATCTGCCGCAGAGCGACGCGGAAAAGGCGGGTAAAGGCCCCGCGCCGGCGGCTCAGAGGCCATCTCGTCGAGGCCGCGGTCGTGGGTGGCAACGCCCTCGGCCGCGCCGATGAAGGCGATCGGCAGACAGGCAATTGCGGCTGTCGCGACGACCGTGCCGGCGCCATTGCCGAACCAGATCATCAGGAGGACGATCCAAGCGATCGGCGGCACGCCGAGGAGCAGCGTGACCTGCGGCCGCGCGAGCCGCATCAGCGCCGGATGATAGCCGGCCAGGACGCCGACCAGCGTTCCGATCCCGGCGGCAGCGGAAAAGCCGAGCAGTGCGCGCCCGGCGGTTGCGCCGACCAGCGCCCAGTTCGCCTCGTCCTTGAGCAATCCGGCCAGGCTGGCGAGGGTCTCCGCCGGCGATGGCAGAATGAAGCTGCCATAGGCTTCATGACCGAGCTGCCAGGCGGCGGCAAAGACCGACAGTCCCGCAAGGCCTGCCCAGGCAGACCAGAGGTATCGTCCGGCCCGGCCGGCGCGATCGGCAATCGGCATCATCGGCGTTCCTAAAGGTAAAGTGTCTCGTCCGGCATCCTGCCGCCGATCATCTGCGGTTGACCTTGGCGATCGCGGTCAGCAGGCGTCTATGGCGGCCGCGCGGCCCTGGCCGGCGTGGCCACCAGATTGGAATGGGGGATTGCCTTCTCGATCACCGGCCAGGGCAGTTCCAGCGCGGAGGCAGCATGGCTGGCGGCGTCCGCCGGATTGGCGATCACGGCGGCCGTCGCTTTCTCGAGGGCCGCCAGCAGCGGGGCGGCCCTGTCCGCATGTTCGGCGAGGAAGGATTGGCTGAACGCGAGGCCGGCCTGCGGCATGGAGGGCCCGAGCCCGGTCACCTTGCCCCATTCGATCTGCATGTCGATGGCACGATAGACGGTCTTTCCCGAGGTTGCCGCCTTGACCATGGCGGCGCTTGCCGCCGGTTCCGGCACCAGCGCGATGTCGATGCGCCCGGCAAGCAGCATCTGGATCGCTTCGATCGGCGTGCCGGCCCTGTCCACCTCGACATCGGCAGTGCCGAGTCCTTGATGCGCCAGAACGGCGTCGAAGACGAGTTCCGGCGTGTCGTTGGGGAAGGGGACCGTGATCCGGCGGCCTTTAAGATCGGCGATCCGGGTGACCGCTGCGTCGGTTGAGATGACGTAGAGAAGGCCGTCGGTCATGACATTGGCAAGCTTCACGCCGAGCCCGCGGGTGTGCAGATTGGCCGCCGCCGTGACGGGCATGACCACGGCCTGCATCGTGCCTGACGTCAGGCCGGCGCGCATTTCGTCCGGTGTGCGCCAGACCTTGAACGAAGCCTTGTCTGCAACCCCGCGCAACAGGCCGGCGCCGACGGCATAGGCGAGCGTAATCGAGGGCCCGGCCGGCGGGCCGTAGAGGATGAGTTCGCCGAGGGCGGCCGCCTCGGCGCGTCGGATCCAGGGCAGGGAGAGAGTGCCTGCCAGACCGGCGCAGACCGCGCGACGCGAAAACATGATCGGCGACGCCGCCGTGTTGATGTCGGCCCCTGCGGTTTCGCGTGCATGACTGCTGTTCGGATTCATCGGGGCGTCTCGCATAAACATGATTAGATTAGTCATGTAATAGGGCGTGCCGCATCGCTCTTCTTTGTGCCAGGACAAACAACCTCGGCGGCCTGTTGCGATTCAGGCGAAGACTTCCCGCCCCTCCGCCTTGGCGGCAAGCAGCGTCTCGATCATCAGCCTCTCGGAAGACACGTGCCGGCGCAGGCCTTCGAGGAATCCCCGCAGCATGTAGCGGACGGTTTCCGGTGGCAGCGGGCATCGCCCCTCGGCCATCGTCTTCAGCG
>JAHRYZ010000410.1 GCA_020621905.1 Rhizobium sp. | reverse complement strand
ACGCTCAACATCCGTCGCAGCCGCGTCGGCCGTGCCTTTGTGGCGATCCGCGACAACGACACCGCCGCCCGCGTCATGGGCATCAACCTGCACGCCTACAAGCTGTTCGCCTTCGTCACCTCGGCCTTCATTAC
The DNA here is from genome assembly GCA_020621905.1 of Rhizobium sp. GTDB lineage: Bacteria > Pseudomonadota > Alphaproteobacteria > Rhizobiales > Rhizobiaceae > Allorhizobium. The sequence goes on along the minus strand of JAHRYZ010000410.1, from coordinate 2,133 downwards.
CGGCCTGTCCGGGGCGCTGTACGGCATCTATTTGTCCTTCGTCAGCGTCGAGGGTTTTCCGTTCTTGCTCTCGATCGAGGCACTGGCGATCCTGATCGTCGGCGGGCTCGGATCGGCGCTCGGCGCCGTGCTCGGCACCGTCCTCATCGTCCTGCTCCCGGAAGCGACCCGGCTGGTCTTCAGCCTGTTCAGCGCACAGATGGACGCAATGTTCACCACCGGCGCGCAGGAACTCAAGAGCATGCTTTATGGCCTCGTCATCATCCTGTTCCTGCGCTTCCAGCCGCGCGGGCTGGTCGGCGCCTGGCACGATATCAGGCGAATGTGGGTGAACTGGCCGCTTCGTTACTAAGCAGAAGAGCAACCGAACAGGAGGAGGAAACAATGATGAAATATCTGGCGACGGCTTCGCTGCTGCTCGCGGGCGTCCATCTTTCAACCGGACCAGCGCTGGCTGCCGACCAAGGCATCACCGACACCGAAATCGTGATCGGCGACGTCGAGCCACTGACCGGTCCGCCGGCGCTGCTCGGCGTGGCCGCCTCCATTGGCCACAAGATCGCGATTGCGGAAACCAACAACGCCGGCGGCATCAACGGCCGCAAGATCAAATACGTCCTCGAGGACGACGGCTACGTCACCGCCCGCACCATTCAGGGCGTAAAAAAGGTGATCGACGTCGACAAGGCGTTTGCCATGCTCGGAATCTCGGGCTCCGGACAATCCATTGCCGTGATGCCGGTACTGGAAAAGGCCGGTATCCCCACGGTCATCGACGTCGCTCCGGTCAAATTTCTCTGGGAGCCGCCACGCAAGAACGTCTTCGTGGTCGGACAATCCTACGAGGATGGCATCATCCACCTCGTCAATTATCTTGCCGACAAGAACCCCGGCAAGAAGTGGGGCCTGATCACGCAGGACGACGATTACGGCATCACCGTGCGTGATGGTTTTGATACCGTGGTCGGCGCGCCAGCTTCCAATGTGGTCTACAGCGGCAACTACAAGAAGGGCCAGCAGGACTTCGTCCGATATGCCGCAGCTCAAGAATCCGGCGTGAGGTGTTTCTGGCGGGCGGCATCATTGGCGAGAATATTGCCATGATGAAGGAGCTGGAGAAACTCAACATCAAGCCGGTGGTCGGCATCTTCTGGCCCGGACGCGTGGAACCGGTGTTGAAGCTGATGGGACCGGCCGGCGACGGCATCTACGCGGTCGACTATGTCGAACCGTTCGCGGGTCCGGCCGGCAAGGCGTTCCTCGATAAGGCCAAGGGGCTGATCCCGGAGGCCGAAATGAAGGGCATCAACCGCTATTCGATGACAGGCTATGCGGCCGCCAAGGTGCTGATTTCGGCGATCGAGCGCTGCGGCAAGCAGCCGACCTGGGCCTGCACCATTGCGGAACTGGAAAAGACCAAAAACGTGGAAACCGGCATCATGGCGCCGATCAGCTTCGGTCCCGGCGTACGCTTCTCGAACCAGAAGCTGCAGATCATGAAGTCGGAGTTCTCGACACTGAGCTTCAAGCCGGTGAACTGACCAACTGTGAGATAACCGGCGCACGGTGCGGTCGCCTCACAACCGTTTGCACTTCTCCAGCATGACCTGCGTGGCACTGCCGCCGATCGTCAGCACCGCGCATCGCGCACCATCCGGCTCGATCGGCGTCATGCATAAAGCCGGTTCCGCCATGCAGTTGCAGGCGCGCGCACGGACCCGTGCAGCACTTCCGGCGACAGCGCCTTCACCATCGATACTTCGCGCGGACAAGGCTTTCCGGCCTCCACGAGCTCCGCCGCATGATAGGCGAGCGCCCGAGCGGCCGCGGCCTTGGTTGCAAGCGAGGCGAGCTTGAGCCGTACTGCCTGCTGGTTCCACAACGGGCCACCGAACGCCTGGCGGCTCTTCACATAATTGGTGGTGAGCTCGATCGCCTTGGCGGACTCGCCGGCGCAGATGCCGCCGATGCAAATCCGCTCGTTCTCGAAGGTCTCCATGATGCCGTAGAAGCCACGGTTCTCCTCGCCCAGCAGGTTTTCGGCAGGAATACGCGCATCCTGGAAGGCAATCTCGGCGGTATCGGAGCAAAGCCAGCCATGCTTGTCGAGTTTCGTGACCGAGATGCCCGGCG
>JAHRYZ010000409.1 GCA_020621905.1 Rhizobium sp. | reverse complement strand
GGGCGGCTGAAGGGCGGCAGCTTCAACACCGACCAGGGCTTTGGCCTGCGCGCCGTCGCCGGCGAAGCCGTCGGTTACGCCCATGCGGGGGAACTTTCGCTGGCTGCGCTGTCGCGTGCCGCCGATGCGGTCGGCGCCGTCACCCATGGCTATTCCGGCTCCTATGCCAGCGCGCCCCAGCGCACCAATGCCAAGCTCTATGGCGAAGGCAATCCGATCGGCGCGCCCTCCTTCGAGGAGAAGGTCAAGCTGCTTGCCGAAATCGACGCCTATCTGCGCGGCAAGGGCGATACCGTGCGCCAGGTCACCGCCTCGATCGCCGCGAGCTGGCAGGTGGTGGAGATCCTGCGCGCCGACGGCCACCGGGTGCGCGACATCCGGCCGATGACGCGGATCAACATTTCCGTCATCGCCGGCAAGGGAGACCGGCAGGAAAGCGGCTCCTATGGCACCGGCGGACGCATGGCGTTTTCCGACTTCCTGACGGAAGAGAGCTGGCGGCAAGGCGCCGACGAGGCGCTACGCCAGGCGCTGGTCAATCTCGAGGCGATCGACGCGCCGGCCGGCACCATGGACGTGGTGCTCGGCAATGGCTGGCCGGGCGTGATGCTGCACGAGGCGGTCGGCCACGGGCTCGAGGGCGACTTCAACCGCAAGAAGACCTCGGCCTTCGCCGGCCTGATGGGCGAGATGGTTGCCGCGCCCGGCGTGACCGTGGTCGACGACGGGACGATCGACGCGCGGCGCGGCTCCATCACCATCGACGACGAGGGCACGCCCTCGGCCTACAACGTGCTGATCGAGAACGGCCGGCTGGTCGGCTACATGCAGGATCGCCAGAACGCCCGGCTGATGGGCATGAAGGCGACCGGCAACGGGCGCCGCCAGGGCTATTCGCACCAGCCCATGCCGCGCATGACCAACACCTACATGCTCGGCGGCGACAAGAGCCCGGAAGAAATCATCTCGTCCGTCAAGAACGGCATCTATGCCGTCTCCTTCGGCGGCGGCCAGGTCGACATCACGTCGGGCAAGTTCGTCTTCGGCTGCACCGAGGCCTACATGATCGAGAACGGCAAGATCGGCGCGCCGGTCAAGGGCGCCATGCTGATCGGCAACGGGCCGGAAGCGATGAAGCGCATTTCCATGGTCGGCAACGACATGGCGCTCGACAAGGGCATCGGCAATTGCGGCAAGGCCGGCCAATGGGTGCCGGTCGGCGTCGGCCAGCCACATCTGCGGATGGACCAGGTAACGGTGGGCGGAACGCGGGCGTAAGGGCCCGCGGGTCGCACTCTGCTTTGGGGCCTTCGCGTCGGATTGCAACTTTTCCGGGATCTGGCATAGTAAAAATTATGAACCACGTACCGCCGCACATTCCCTTTGACGAACTGGCGTTTCCGGTCGAAGAGACCGCGAGCGCAGAGGGTGAGGTTTGGCAGCGCAAGAAGATCGAGGCCGGTCTCAAGGATGCAGACGAAGGACGATTTGCTTCTCACGAGACGGTAAAATCGGTCATCCGCAAATTCGTTTCGAATGGACGAGATTCGCTGGACGCAAACTGCGGTTCAGGATCTTGACGACATAGGCTCGTATATCGCCGAGGACAGCCCACGCTCTGCCGAGACAATCGTGCGAAGACTGCTGGAAGCTGCGGCCTTCCTTGCCTGTCACCCGGAAATCGGACGGCTGGGTCGGGTCGCCAAGACGCGCGAACTCGTTGTCCCAGGCACGCCGTACATCATCGTCTACCGTGTGCAGGCGACCATCGAAATCCTCACGATCCTCCACACGGCACGGAAATGCCCGGACCGTTGCGATTGACACGCAGGCGCCCAACCACGCCATGCGGGCAGCGGGCCTTCAGGCATCCATCGATCAAGTAACAGTCAGCCCCTCGCCGGCATCAGCACGCAGTCGTAGCGGTTCTTCACCAGCTGGTCGCAGGCCGAGCGGGCCTCGGTCTTGCTGGCGAAACCGGTGAAGCGGGCGCGGTAGAAGGTCGCGCCGCCGCGGGTCACGGCTTCGGTATAGGTATCGCGATCGTTCAACGGACCGCCGATCTTCGCCTTGGCGTCGGCGAGAAGCTCCATCGCGGCCTTGGCGCTGGCGGCGGCGGCGATCTGGATCTGCCATCCGCCGGCCATCCGGGCCTCAGCCTTCGGTGCCGCAAGCGGGATTTCCGCCTCGGGCGTCAAGGCGGGGACGTCGCTCGAGACGTCGGCAGCGGCCATTTCCACCGGCTTGGCATAGGCCGTTCCAAGCATGGAGGCGGCAACCGGACTTGCGTTT
>JAHRYZ010000408.1 GCA_020621905.1 Rhizobium sp. | reverse complement strand
GGACATGTCTGGATTTGCTTTCGCGGACGGCGGGTCAAAGGGATCAGTGGATGCGCCGGTAAACGCCGGTGAGCACGTCGGCCCAGCCTTCCGCGTCAGGCGAGAACTGGATTTTCATGCTGTAGCTGTTGTCGTCGATGATTTCGTAGACATGGCGCGCGTTGCCACGCAGCGAGCCGCGCACCAGGATCAGGGTCTTGCCGCTCCAGCCGCCAGAGGCCGGCGACGGCGGGTAATAGCCGAGCGAATCGTGCCAGAACAATTTGTAGAGCCGGTCCTCGCGGTCGTAAGTGAAGACGCCGTGGGTGGCGAAGGTTTCCTTGCCGTCGCGCGTCTGGCGGGTGTCCTGAATCAGATAAAGTCCGTTGAGATCGATGCGGGCCGTGACGTGCGAGGCGGCGGGGCCTCCCGCAGTCCAGCGCGACGGATACACCATCTCCTCCCCGGTCCATTCGCCCGCGAACGCCGCGAGCTTGCGATGCTCTTCGAGTGGCGTCGGTGCGGCGAGATGGTCCTCGGCCATCGGATCAGCTCCCCTTCACGGCTTTCACGATCTTCTGCGCGGCATCGTCGAGGTTATCGCCGGTCAGCACGTTGAGGCCGGAATCGGCGATGATCTTCTTGCCGGCCTCGACATTGGTGCCTTCCAGCCGCACCACCAGCGGCACTCTCAGGCCGACTTCCTTCACCGCGGCCAGCACACCCTCGGCGATGACGTCGCATTTCATGATGCCGCCGAAAATGTTGACCAGGATGCCCTTCACATTGGGATCGGCGGTGATGATCTTGAACGCCGCGGTGACCTTGTTCTTGTCGGCGCCGCCACCGACATCGAGGAAGTTCGCCGGCGCCAGGCCGTAGAGCTTGATGATGTCCATGGTCGCCATCGCAAGGCCGGCGCCGTTGACCATGCAGCCGATGGTGCCGTCGAGCGTGATGTAATGGAGGTCGTATTTCGACGCCTCGATTTCCTTGGCGTCTTCCTCGGTCTCGTCGCGCAGCGCCACCACTTCGGGATGGCGGTACAGCGCGTTGTCGTCGAACGACACCTTGGCGTCGAGCACGCGCAGATCGCCATGCCTGGTGACGACCAGCGGATTGATTTCCAGCATCGCCATGTCCTTGGCGACGAAGGCGCCATAGAGCTGCGCCACCAGTTGTTCCGCCTGCTTGGCGAGGTCGCCGGACAGCCCCAGCGCCTTCGCGACGGTGCGGCCGTGATGGCCCATGATGCCGGTGGCGGGATCGACCGAGAACGTCACGATCTTCTCCGGCGTCTTGTGCGCGACCTCCTCGATATTGACGCCGCCTTCGGTCGAGACCACAAACGATACCTTGGAAGTATCGCGGTCGACCAGGATCGAGAGATAGAACTCCTTGTCGATGTCGGAGCCTTCCTCGATGTAAAGCCGGTTGACCTGCTTGCCCGCCGGGCCGGTCTGCTCGGTGACCAGCGTCGCGCCCAGCATCTGCTTGACGAATTGACTGACCTCGGCGGCCGATTTGGCGATGCGGACACCGCCTTTGTCGCCGGCGGAAGCCTCCTTGAACCTGCCCTTGCCGCGACCGCCGGCATGGATCTGGCTCTTTACCACCCAGACCGGGCCACCGAGTTCATCCGCGGCGAGGTCGGCGTCGGAAGCCTTGAAAATCGCCACCCCGCGCGACACCGGCACGCCGAACTCGCGCAGCAGCGCCTTGGCCTGGTATTCGTGAATATTCATCTGGACGCCCCCCGAATCCTCGTGCGGTGAAGCTGAAATTCCCGCCGGCCTTGCGGTTGGCATACCGCATGCCAGAAGAGCTGCAAATTCAAACCGCTTCGGAATTCCATTGCGCTTGCGCTGCCTTGATTCCGAAGTCCGCGCCACAACGGTCGCGAACTTCAGAAATTCTAGCGCCGAAAAACCGATTGGCTCGATCTATCGGCGGATGACTGACGCGATCAGCGGCCGAGCAGGTCGGGCGCGATCTTCTTGCAGGCATCGACCAGACCCTGCACCGCGCCGACCGACTTGTCGAAGGCTTCGCGGTCCTTGCCGGCCAGCTCGATTTCGACAATGCGCTCGACGCCTTTCGATCCGATGACAACGGGCACGCCGACATACATGTCCTTCACGCCGTATTCCCCGTTGAGATAGGCGGCGCAGGGCAGCACGCGCTTCTTGTCCCTGAGGTAGCTCTCGGCCATCGCCACGGCCGAGGCGGCCGGCGCATAGAATGCCGAACCGGTCTTCAGCAGGTTGACGATTTCGGCGCCGCCGTTGCGGGTGCGGTCGACGATCTCGTCGATACGCGCCTGCGAG
>JAHRYZ010000407.1 GCA_020621905.1 Rhizobium sp. | reverse complement strand
CGCTTCGCGCGCGGGGGGGAGGGGAGAAGAAAACGCGGCGGCCGCCAGTAGTGACCTTTACCGCCGGCTCATGTAAAAGCCTTTCACATGAGCTGGCGCAAGGAACAGCGCCGCGCCGAGCGCGGCTACCACCATGGCAATCTGAAAGAGGCGCTGCTGCAGGCCGCCCTCGGGCTGATTGCGGAAAAAGGCGCGGCCGGATTCACCTTTGCCGATGCCGCGCGCATGGCCGGCGTCAGTCCCGCGGCGCCGTACCGGCATTTTCGCGACCGCGACGAACTGCTTTCAAGCATCGCGCAGCGCGGCTTCGAGCAGTTCGAGGCGGCGCTGACCAAAGCATGGGATGACGGGCGTCCGGACACCGTCACGGCGTTCGAGCGGGTTGGCAAGGCCTATCTGGCCTTCGCCCGCGAGGAGCCGGCGTTCTATTCGGCGATGTTCGAATCGGGGCTTCCCGTTGATCTTAACCCCACTTTGCAGGCGGCAAGCGAGCGCGCCTTCGGAATCATCAGGGCAGCCGCGGAGCGGCTCGCCGCACTGGCGCCGCCCGGCATACCGCGGCCGCCGGCGATGATGATGGCGCTGCACATCTGGTCGATGTCGCACGGCGTGGCGTCGCTGTTCGGACGCGGCGACGCGGCCCGCCGCAAGCTGCCGATGTCGCCGGAGGATCTCCTGGAAGCGCAGGTGTTGATCTATCTGCGCGGTCTCGGCTTCCCGACCGATCGCAGGCCCTCGGCCCAGAACGGCCCGGCGGAGCCAAAGCCGCCCGACCTGCCGCCAGACCCGCCATCAGGTCCCTGGGGCAAGCCAAAATAAATCCGCGTGCGTCGGCTGCGCCCCGCTTGACAAAAACCGGGGATGGTTTAGGTATGTAAATGTTATTTACATTCACAACGGCGTGATGCCGTGATGGAGAGGGAAATGGCCTACACCGCAGATGTCCATCGATGGCGCGGCCCCGATAGCGAGCCTCAGCGCCCGCATATGCTGGATTCGCCCTGGCACCCCGGCTGGATCGCCGTGACGGTTCTCGGCTTCATCATCTGGTGGCCGATCGGGCTTGCCCTTCTCTTTTTCACACTCGGGAGCAGAAAAATGGGTTGCTGGAGTCATCAGGATCGCTGGTCGAACAAGATGGAGCGGATGCAATACAAGATGGAGCGGATGCGCGGACGCATGGAGCGTAGCGGCTTCGGCTTCGGTGGCCCGCCGTCCAGCGGCAACCGCGCCTTCGACGAATACCGCGTCGAAACCCTGCGTCGGCTCGAGGAAGAGCAGGTCGAGTTCAAGAATTTCCTCGACCGCCTGCGCCACGCCAAGGACAAGGAAGAATTCGACCAGTTCATGGCGCAGCACAAGCAGCGTCCGACCCCGCCGAACGATCAGCCGCAAGGCTAAGGCGCAGCGTTTTCGAGAAAGCCAATGCCTCGGGCGTCGTGGCCCGTAAAACCTGAAGGCAATGAGCCGCCCGTTTGCGATGAGCAGACGGGCGGTTTGTCTTTTTTGATCTCGATTCCGGCACATCTCGCCGGTCCTGCCGCCGCCATTTGGTCTGGCCAAAATCCCCTATGGTAACCGTCCGTTAACCATGATTAGCGTCTGGTTAGGGGCGTAATGACGCGCGAAAAGCCCTCGTTTTGACACGTTGGCAGGGGATGCAGGACCCGGCTTTGGACGGGCCACCCATGCGACACAAAACAGGGCTCTCGCGCAGGCTTACCGCCGCGGCTGACGCGCGGCTGTGGAACCGGCAGCCATTTGCTCCCGGCGGATTTGGGACACTTGCGGTGAGAGGATACCGGACATGAATCCCGCCGACGTGGCGCAGTCAGCCTTGCCGCTGGCATCCACCGACGTATCGCTGGTTGCGCTCTTCCTGCAGGCCCACTGGATCGTGAAGGCGGTCATGCTGGGGCTGCTCGCGTGTTCGGTCTGGGTCTGGGCGATCGCGATCGACAAGATATTTCTTTATTCGCGCACCAAGCGCGCGATGGACCGCTTCGAGCAGGCGTTCTGGTCGGGCCAGTCGATCGAGGAGCTTTACCGTGCGCTCTCGGCCAAGCCGACGCAGTCGATGGCGGCGTGTTTTGTGGCGGCGATGCGCGAATGGAAACGGTCGTTCGAAAGCCAGTCGAGGTCCATTGCCGGGCTGCAGATGCGGATCGAGAAAGTCATGAACGTCTCGATTGCCCGCGAGGTCGAGCGGCTGGAACGGCGGCTGCTGGTGCTGGCGACGGTCGGCTCGGCGGGCCCCTTCGTCGGTCTGTTCGGCACGGTCTGGGGCATCATGTCGAGCTTCCAGTCGATCGCGGCCTCGAAGAACACCTCGC
>JAHRYZ010000406.1 GCA_020621905.1 Rhizobium sp. | reverse complement strand
GCTGGGCGAGCAGCTTCTGCTTCTGCGGATCGGTGACGAAGAAGGCGGTGTCCTTCATGCCGAGCGGATCGAGTAGCTTTTCCCGCTCGACCGCGAGCAGGGATTTACCGGTCACGATTTCCATGATCCGCGCCAGCACGTCGGTAGAATGACCATACTGCCAGAGCGAGCCCGGCTGATTGTGCAGCGGCAGTTTCGCGATCCGCTCGGCGAACTCGGCAAGGTCGAAATCGCCCGCATAGAGGTTCGCAGCCGCATAGGTTTTGCGAACGAGGCTTTCGCCATAGAAGCCGTAGGTGATTCCGGACGTCTGACGCATCAGATCCAGGATGGTCGGCGGCCGGATCGGCGGCACCAGTTCGAGCGTCTTGCCGCCGTCGGCGGCCTTCTTCTCGACACCGACCTTCACGTCAGCGAAAGAGGGAATGTATTTCGAGATGGGGTCTTCCAGCTTGAGCTTACCCTCATCGACCAACGCCACCGCGACAACGCTGGTGATGGCTTTGGTCATCGAGAACAGACGGAAGATCGTCTGGTCGGTGATCGGCGCCCCGGAGACCACATCCTGCACGCCGAAGGATTCGCGATAGACCGGCTTGCCGTGCTGCTGGACCAGCAGGATGGCACCGGGAATCTTGCCGGCCGCCACTTCATTTTTGAAGAACTCGCCGACCTTGGCCAGCTTCTCCGGGTTGAAACGGGCGCCGGCCGGAAGATCGAATGTGCCTTGGGCTCGCGCCGATGGCGCTGCCAGCAACAGCGCGCCGGCCCCAGCATACCCAGCATTCGGCCTGAATTCACTGGCCCTCCTCGGAATTCGCGAAGTGTACGGCGGCCCGTCCAGTCGGCACAAGGGCTGCCGAATTCAGCCAACGCCGCTGGTGCAACTGGGCGCTCGTTCGGAGAAACAGCAGAAGGTCACTTGCGCCACGGTGGGCGGCTGGCAGCGCCTCGACGACCGTCGGGATTGCGATGCGGCCGCGCGTGCGGCCGGGAAGCGGTAGATGCCCGTTGAGATAGCGGAAAAGCCACCGAAACCAGATCGTGCTTTCTGGCAGAGTTCGATCCGGGCGATAGCGAGGAGTGCGACAGATGTCCTCGCCGAGACTGCCGCCGTTCAGACCGGCCCAACGGTATGGATCACATGCCGCGCCGGAAGCCGATAACCTCGGGTGATCTTGGCGCCGCCGGTCTCGCAGCCATGGAGGGTGCGGCATTCGGCGAGAAGCTCAGGCCCGGCAGCGCGGTGGATCGCGCCATCGACGCCGCCGCCGCCGAGCAGGATCGCGTTGGCGGCGTTGACGACGGCGTCAACGCTCAAGCTCGTGATGTCGGCGACAACGACCTCGACGCGCGCGGTGCCGATCTGGCGCGCCGCCAAATTCAGGCGGAGGCCGCCGCGTTGACCGTGACGCCCTTGTCGGCAAGGAGCTGCTGCAGTTCGCCGGCCTGAAACATCTCGCGGATGATGTCGCAGCCGCCGACGAACTCGCCCTTGACGTAGAGCTGCGGGATGGTCGGCCAGTTCGAATAGGTCTTGATGCCGTTACGCAGATCGGCGGATTCCAGCACGTTCAGGCCCTTGTAGCCGACCCCGACGTGGTCGAGAATCTGCACCACCTGGCCGGAAAATCCGCACTGTGGAAACTGCGGCGTCCCCTTCATGAACAGCACGACGTCGTTCGACTTCACTTCGTTGTCGATAAATTGTTCGATGCTCATATTCGCGTCCTTTTGCGGCATAACCTTTCGGGCCGGCATCAGCCCATCAAACCCGAGACTGCCTATATATGTATCCCAAACCGTTGTGCATCCAAAGTAAAATGGCAGGGAGCTGGCATGCATGGGCTTTTCGACGGATATCCCCGAAGCCCGGCCATGGCCTGAAGGGCACCAACGTCATGGCCTCGGAAGGCTTTTATCCCGGGCGGAAGCCCCTATCTAGGACGGACTATTCCTGGGGAACCCCTCCGCCAGATCAACGTTCTCTCCCCAGCCGGAGACACCCGTGACGAAACCAGCATCCGCTGCGGCGGCACTTGCCGCCCCTTGCCCGTCATTATTCTCCGATTCCGGCGCCCTGGCGCAGGATTTGGTGGAAGCCTTTCTTGGTGTCCGAAACGAGACCGAACGCCGGGCCGCGCCCCTGACGCCGGAGGATCAGGTGACCCAGTCGATGCCGGACGCCAGCCCGGCGAAATGGCACCGCGCCCATACCACCTGGTTCTTCGAGCAGTTCCTGCTCGGCGAACATTGCAGGGGATACCACCCCTTTCACAGGGATTACGCCTTTCTGTTCAATTCCTATTATGTCAGCGCCGGCCCGCGGCATGCCCGTCAC
>JAHRYZ010000405.1 GCA_020621905.1 Rhizobium sp. | reverse complement strand
GACGGTCAGAGATCGGTGGAGAGCCGGACGGGCCTGTTGAAGCTGAGGATCGTCGACGACGAATAGGACCCAGTCCAACCAAGACCAAGGACGGAAAACACGCATGATCACTGTATTCGGCTCCATCAACATGGACCTCATCGCCACCACGCCGCGGCTGCCGAAGCCGGGCGAAACAGTAGCCGGCACCGGATTTTCGACGGCGGCCGGGGGCAAGGGCGCCAATCAGGCGCTGGCGGCCCGCCGCGCCGGGTCAGCCGTGCGCATGGCCGGTGCCGTGGGACGCGACGAGTTTGCCGCACCGGCGCTCGCTCTGCTGGAGGAAGCCGGCACCGACCTTTCCGCGGTCCGCCATGTAGATGGACCGACCGGCATCGCCCTCATCCTGGTCGGCGGCGACGGCGAGAACATGATCACGGTGGTTCCCGGCGCCAACGGCACGGTCGGCGAGCCGGAGGCCGCCGCAGCGGTCGCAGCTCTGCAGAGGGGCGACTTTCTCATGCTCCAGCTGGAGGTTCCCGCAGCCTCCGTCGAGCGTGCGCTGGTCGACGCGAAGGCACGCGGCGTGACGACCATTCTCAACATCGCCCCGCTGACGGCCGATGCCGCGCGCCTCGGGCGCATGGCCGACATCGTCATCGCCAACGAGACGGAGTTCGAGCGGCTGGCCGGTCGCGACGAACTCAACGCGGCCGAACGCGAGCAAACGCTGATGCGTCTCCACAAGGAGACCGGTCAGACGCTGATCGTCACCCTCGGCGCCGACGGCGTGATCGCCGCCCGGGATTCGAACCTTTACCGGACCATGGGTCTGGCCATCGAACCGGTCGACACGGTGGGCGCAGGCGACACCTTTTGCGGCTATCTGGCCGCCAGCCTGGATCAGGGCATCGCTTTCGAGCAGGCCCTGCGCCGCGCCGCCGTCGCCGGCTCCCTCGCCTGCCTGAAGCCGGGCGCACAGCCGTCGATTCCGACAGCAAGCGAGGTAGAAGGGCGCGTTTAGGACAACTTTGTTCCATTACGCGACAGTCATGATTCCTCCCTGCTGAAGACAGGCAAGAAAATGTAGAGCGACTTCAAATCTCGTTAAGCTTTCGGGTCTCTTATTGGCTTCGATTGGCGTACATCCGGCCAAAATAGGCACGGCTGTACTAGCGCACCATGATGGTGTGGACCGCCCGGTTGCGTCCCTGAGCCCTCTCCCCGTGCGTTTCGAGGTTTCCATGCTGAAGTTCATTTCCCGCTCCATCGCGGCGAAGCTGCTCGTCGTGACAGGCGTGGCGATCGCCTTCGTCCTGATGCTCTCCAATCTCTTCCTGATCTACGAGACGCGCGACCGCGTCCAGGCGCTGACCATGCAGCAGGCGACGGCGGAGGCGGAAGCCATCGCCCAGGAAATCGCCGGCGACATCGGCGAGCTGGCCAGCGCTGCCCGCACCATGTCGGGTGTCTTGGGCCGCGGCCACGAAGGCCAGTCCTTCGACCGCAAGGGCGCGATGAACCTGCTCAAGGCCAATCTCGAACAGAACCCGTTTGCCTTCGGCAGTTGGTTTGCCGAGGCTGAGAAAGCCTTCGACGGGCGCAAGGACGACGTGGTCGGCAATGCCGAACTCGGCGCCAATGCCAACGGCGTCTTTACACCCTACTGGTCGAAGGACCGCAACGGGGCGATCCAGTTCTCGACCTTCAACAACGAATACACCGCCGAATGGTATGCGTTGGCCGCAAAGAGCGGCAAGGGCGCGATCACGGCCCCCTATCTCGCCGAGGGCACGGATGTCCCGACGACGATGAGCTCGATCGCGTATCCGGTCATTTCCGGCGGCAAGATGATCGGCGTCACCGGGGTCGACATCTCACTCGCCTCGCTTTCGGAAAAGCTCAAGGCCCTTCGTCCCTTCGAGACCGGCCGCGTGATGCTGGTGGCGCAGAACAGCCAGTGGCTGGTCGCCCCCTCCGACGACCTCTTGATGAAGCCTTATGAAGTGGCCGGCGCCGACGCGCTGAAGACCGCCCTGTCGTCCGGCAAGAGCAGCCTGGTGAAGGATCTCGAGGAAAACGGCGCCGATGCGTTCGATCGCCTGCTCTTCCCGTTCCAGGTTCCCGGCGTGAACACCACCTGGTCGGTCATCGTCGACATTCCCCACAGCGCCACCGGTGCTGCCGTCGAGGCGCAGACGACGATCATGATCATCGCCGGCCTCATCGTTCTCGGCGCCGTTATGGCGAGCCTCTTCCTGGCGGTCCGCGCCTTTGCCCAGAAGCCCCTGCAGGCCCTGCTGGAAGATGTCGGGCGGCTTGGCCAGGGCAATTACGAGACCGCGGTCAAGGGCCAGGAACGCAGCGACGAACTCGGCCTGGTGGCCAAGGCACTCGACGGCTTCCGCCACCGCCTCGCCGACAGC
>JAHRYZ010000002.1:34659-49219 GCA_020621905.1 Rhizobium sp. | reverse complement strand
GCCGTCGATGTTCATCGCGCAGGAACCGCAGATGCCTTCGCGGCAGGAGCGGCGCAGCGTCAGCGTCGGGTCGATATTGTTCTTGATGTAGAGAAGACCATCAAGAACCATCGGGCCGCAGTCATCGATGTCGATATAGTAGGTATCGATGCGCGGGTTCTGGCCGTCATCCGGGTTCCAGCGATAGATCCGGTATTCGCGGACGTTCTTGGCATTGGCCGGCTTCGGCCAGACCTTGCCTTCGCTGATCTGCGAGTTCTTCGGAAGAGCGAGTTCAACCATGTCCAGTTCCTCTCGAGATCAGTACACACGTGCCTTCGGCGCGATCTTGTAGGGATCGATGCCTTCGGCGATCAGGTCGGTATGGACCGGACGATAGTCCAGCTTCACGTCGCCAGTCTCGGAGACCCAGGCCAGCGTATGCTTGCGCCAGTTCTCGTCGTCGCGACCGGCGAACGGGCCGCTGGTATAGTCTTCGCGCGCATGGCTGCCGCGGCTTTCCTTGCGCGCTTCCGCGCCGTAGACCGTGGTGATGGCGTTGGCCATCAGATTGTGCAGCTCGAGCGTTTCGACGAGGTCGGAGTTCCACACCATGGACCGGTCGGTGACCTTGATGTCCGGCAGTTCCTTCCAGATCGCCGAAATGCGGCGGCAACCGCTTTCGAGCGCTTCCTGAGTGCGGAACACGGCTGCGTCTTCCTGCATGGCGCGCTGCATCTTGTCGCGCAACACGGCGGTCGGCGTCGAGCCGGAGGAATTCCGCAGGCTGTCGAAGCGCTCCATGATCTTGTCGCAGGCGGCGATGTCGAGCGCCGGGATCGGTTCGGACTTGTCGATCACCTGACCGGCGCGAATGGCGGCGGCGCGGCCGAAGACCACGAGGTCGATCAGCGAGTTGGAGCCGAGGCGGTTTGCACCATGAACCGATGCGCAGCCGGCTTCGCCGACCGCCATCAGGCCGGGCGCGATGCGTTCCGGATTGGCGGCGTCGGCATTCAGCACCTCACCCCAGTAATTGGTCGGGATGCCGCCCATGTTGTAGTGGACGGTCGGCAGAACCGGGATCGGCTCGCGGGTCACATCGACGCCGGCGAAGATCTTCGCCGATTCCGAGATGCCCGGAAGGCGCTCGTGCAGGACGGCCGGATCGAGATGGTCGAGATGCAGGTAGATGTGGTCCTTGTTCTTGCCGACGCCGCGACCCTCGCGGATTTCCAGCGTCATGCAGCGCGAAACGACGTCGCGCGAGGCAAGGTCCTTGGCCGACGGCGCATAGCGTTCCATGAAGCGCTCGCCTTCGGAGTTGACGAGATAGCCGCCTTCGCCGCGCGCCCCTTCGGTGATCAGACAGCCCGCACCATAGATGCCGGTCGGGTGGAACTGCACGAACTCCATGTCCTGCAGCGGCAGGCCGGCGCGCGCGATCATCCCGCCGCCGTCGCCGGTGCAGGTATGAGCCGAAGTGGCCGAGAAATAGGCGCGGCCGTAGCCGCCGGTCGCCAGGACCACCATCTTGGCCGAGAAGCGATGGATCGTGCCGTCGTCGAGGTTCCAGGCGACAACACCGGTGCAGCGGCCGTCCGGCGCCTTGATCATGTCGAGGTCACGTACTCGATGAAGAATTCGGCATTGTTGCGCAGCGACTGGCCGTAGAGCGTGTGCAGGATGGCGTGGCCGGTACGGTCGGCGGCAGCGCAGGTGCGCTGCACCGGCGGGCCTTCGCCGTAGTTCTGCATGTGTCCGCCGAACGGGCGCTGGTAGATCTTGCCTTCCTCGTTGCGCGAGAAGGGAACGCCGTAGTGCTCGAGCTCATAGACCGCCTTCGGCGCCTCCATGGCGAGATACTGCATGGCATCGACGTCGCCGAGCCAGTCGGAACCCTTCACGGTGTCGTAGAGGTGCCACTGCCAGCAGTCCGGCGTCATGTTGGTGAGCGAGGCAGCGATACCGCCCTGCGCCGCGACGGTGTGCGAGCGGGTCGGGAAGACCTTGGTGATGCAGGCGGTCTTGAAGCCCTGTTCGGCCATGCCGAGCGTGGCGCGCAGGCCGGCGCCGCCGGCACCGACGACGACCACGTCATAGGAGTGGTCGACATAATTGTAGGCCTTGCCGTTCTGGGCGGGGGAGTTGATCGGTGCCATGGGAATTATCCCAGGCGATTCAGAAGGCGAAAGACAGAGCCCGCCGATCAGGATCGCGAAGAACATGTTGAGCATCGAGGCGATCTGGTGAGTTCCTGATGGACGCAGTCTCGATGATCACCTGCGTCAAACGTCAGATGATGCCGGAAATGACGACGAGGCCCATGACCACGGCAACGACCGGATTGCCAGCGCGCCGACGACGTCCGCATAGGAACACCGCCATAGCGAACAGAAGCCGATGAAGAAGGCGATGAGCGGAATATTGTCGACGGCCGTGACCCGCTGACGCCAGAAGTGATCCGTACCGTCCTTGGCCGAACCGAGACCGCGGACCTTACCGAGCGGAGTGCGCATATCCATGTTGGTCACCTCAGGAGCGGACGGCGTAGGCGATCGCCCACACGAGAACGGTCAGCACCACCGAACCGATGATGTTGGCCTTGGCGAGCTTGGTGGAGAAGTGCTTGTCGAAACCGTAGCCGACGTCCCACATCAGGTGGCGCAGACCGCCGAGCATGTGGTGAAGCAGGGCCCAGGTGTAGCCGAACAGCACGAGCCGGCCGATGATGGTGCCCATGAACCAGCTGACCCAGTCGAAATAGGCGGCACCGGTCGAGGCGGCAATCAGCCACCAGGCAACCAGAATGGTGCCGAAATACAGCGCGCCGCCGGTGATGCGATGAATGATCGACATCGCCATGGTTGGAGTGAGCTTGTAGATTTGCAGATGCGGCGACAAGGGCCGGTTATTTGTCAGATTCGCCATCAGGACCTCGCGGCGTTTCAATGCGTTCCGAACTTTCGGACATCCTCCGGGCAATGCGTCGATCCCACGCATGGGTGCATTGCATCAATCGCGACGTTTAATCGCCGAAATGACCGACGACAAGCCCATTCGCTCGCCGATTCGATTTTAATCGATTGGGATGAGTAGAACTTTATGCCAAGGCGCGCCGGTTAATCATGTGCCGTCAAAAAATCACGCGTGGCAATGACTTTACCGGAAAAATCGGGCATGGTGATCTTAACCTTTTGTTAACCACCAATATCCCGACGGAGAGGCATCCATGGTCACGCGTCTTGCCCGCACCGGACTGGTCATTGCCGGCACACTTTCGCTCGTTCTGAGCGCCACATGGCTGAACGCCGGCGAATACGGTCACGGCTTCCATCCGCGCCCTTCCGGCCATGGCCGTCCGCACCGTGACGCGGTGGTCGGCGGGGCGGGGCTTCCCTCGGTGGTTCCGGGCATCGGCACCTTTGCCGGATCGATCTCGGCGGTGCGGGTGCGCGGCTCGGGGATCTATTTCGCGATCGAAGGGTCGCGCAGCGACGTCATTTCCTATCGCCCGCCTGTGGCCAAGATCATCGAGATCAATGCCGAGATGGAGGACAACGCCTGCTCCTACGAGGCCGGTGTCTGCGTCATCCGCCCCCTGTGACGAGACCCGTCAGCGGAAGCGCCAGACGGTCGTCCTTTTCACTTCACTGTCTTCCAGCACGCGGGTGACCGGCACTTCATAGGTCGCGAGCGCTACGAGCCTTTCGGTCGGACGATAGCTTCGCCCGGGATCGCCGACGAGAACCCGCGTTCCGCCTGCAGCGAGATGCCCGAACCATTCGGTCAGCGCGCTGGCAAAATCCCGATCATAGAAGACGTCACCGGCCAGCACGATGTCGGCCTCGACCGGCTTGCCGATCAGGTCTTCGGCGGTAAAGCCGATCGCCACGCCGTTCTCGGCGGCGTTGAGCTCGACCGCCGTTCCCGCCCAGGGGTCGATGTCGGCGGCGGTCACCTCGCTTGCCCCGGCAAGCTTCGCCGCGATCGCAACGAGCCCGGAACCGCTGGCAAAATCGAGCACGCGCTTGCCACGCACTTCTTCCGGATGATCGAGGATATAGCGGGCAAGCCCCTGCCCGCCCGCCCAGGCAAAGGCCCAGAACGGCGGCGGCAGGCCGATCTCCTCGAGATCCTCTTCCGTCTTCAGCCAGAGGTCATGCACCTCGTTGGCCAGCCGCAACCGGATTTCCGGCACATGCGGCGGCGCCGTCAGGCTGGTATTGGCGCGGATGAAGGTCTCTGGATCGGTGTTCAAGCCAACTCCTCAGCGCGGCGGATTGTCGAGGCCGCCCATGCGGCAGACTTCGAGATATTCCTCTTCCGTCACCGGCTGGACGGAGAGCCGCATCGAGGTGACCAGCGCCATGTTGGCGAGCTTCGGATTGGCCTTGACGTCCTTGAGCGAGACCGGCTTCGGAATGTCACACACCGCGCGGATATCGACGCAGTCCCAGCGAGCATCCCCCTCGGCAGTGGAATCCGGATGGGAGAGCGCGCAGACTTCCGCGATGCCGACGACCTCCAGCCCCTCGTTCGAGTGGTAGAAGAAGCCCTTGTCGCCGATCTTCATGGCCCGCATGTTGTTGCGTGCCAGATAGTTGCGCACGCCGGTCCACTCGGTTCCCTTCTCGCCCGCATCCTTCTGCATCTGCCAGGACCACTTGAAGGGTTCGGACTTATAGAGCCAGAATGCCATTCGACCTCAAGCCTCCGGATTGTTGAAGACCCAGTTGTAGGGCTTGATCTCGACATTGGCGAAGAGGCCGACCTGGGCATAGGGATCCTGCGCGGCGATCGCCTTGGCCGAATCGAGACTATCGGCGGCGATCAGCAGCATGGAGCCGCAGGGCTTGCCGTCGGCATCGAGGAAGGGGCCGCCGATCTTCAGCGTGCCGGCGGCGTTGAGACCGTTCAGCCATTCGACATGGGTCGGGCGGGTTTCCATCCGGACGTTGAGATGTTCCGGCTTGTCGGTGCAGATCACGGCAAACAGCATGTTCTCGTCTCTCCTTGGTTCTCTTAGAAAGCCCGTCACTCGGTGGTGATCGGGCGCGACATCAGTTGCTCGATGGCCGTCGGGATGTCGAGGCTTCCCTCGATGACCGCGGCAACGGCATCGGTAATCGGCATGTCGACCGCGCACCCCTCGGCCAGACGCGAGGCGACGGCCGCGGCAAAGGCGCCCTCGACCAGCTGCCCGCGCGAAAAATCGATCGGCTCGCCGTGCCCGAGCGCAATGCCGAAGCGCAGATTGCGCGACTGGTGGCTGGTCGCGGTCAGGACCAGGTCGCCGAGACCGGAGAGGCCACGGACCGTATCCGCCTTGCCGCCCATGGCTGCAACCAGCCGCGACATTTCCGCAAGGCCGCGCGAGATCAGCGCGGCACGGGCGGAATCGCCAAGCCCCATGCCCTCGACGATGCCGCAGGCGATCGCCAGCACGTTCTTCAGCGCACCGCCGAGCTGAACGCCGATCCGGTCGTCGGAAGCATAGAGGCGGAAGGTGCGGCCGGAAATGGCATGGGCCAGCCGCTCGGCAGTGGCGAGGTCGGCAGCCGCGATCGCCATGGCAGTCGGCAGACCGCGGGCGATGTCGGCGGCAAAGCCCGGGCCGGACAGCGCGGCGATGGCATGATGCGGCAGCGCCTCCTCCAGCACGTCGGTCAGCAGCCGGGCGGACGCCCGGTCGATGCCCTTGGCGCAGGTCACGACGGTCGCGCCCTCGGCCAGGTAGGGACCATAGTGGCGGGCGGCCTCGACCTGGGCCTGCGACGGCATGGCGAAAAGCACGATGCCGGCCGTGGAGATCACGTCGGGGTCCGCGCTGAAACCAAGCGCGTCCGGCAGCCGTATCCCCGGCAGGGCGGCCTCGTGAATGCGGTCTTTCTGCAGATCGGCGATGAGAGTTGCATCCCGGCAAGAAGCGTGGTCTCGACCCTGCCCTCCGACGCCATGACGGCCGCAAGCGCCGTGCCGAAGGCGCCAGAACCGATGACGACGACGCGTTCCGCCCCGCTCACGCCTTTGCTCCCCGCTTGCCGTGGCCGATCACCGCCTTTGCCTCGCCGTCGAGCGGCCAGCGCGAGCGCGGCTGCACGTCGAGCGGATCGGCAGGCAGGCCGAGCGCCATGCGCTCCAGGCCGGCCCAGGCGATCATCACCACTTGTCCGTGCACAGGTGCAGCGGCGGGCGACGAACGGAACGGCGGTCCCAGAGCGATTGCAGGGTTCGCCGTACTCCTTGTTCGCCGCGACGCCCTCCGCCACCACCAGCGCCGGAACACCGTCGTGCTGCGGAATTCGCCAAGAAACCGCTGCAGGCCGCGCCGATACGGTCGTCGAGCGTGCGCGAACGGCCCGCTGGAAGGAGGCGCAGATGTCGGCTGTCCTGATCGCTGACCGGGGCGATGCCCTCCGCCGCCTGGCGCACCGCGGTCTTCAGGCCAGAGAAGGAGAAGTCGAGCCGCGCCTCGCCGACCAGCGGCCTGGGGAAGTCGAACCGCTTCGCCTCGCCCTTTGCCGCGGCCTTCTCGACCTCCGGGCCGCCGGGATAGGGCAGGCCGAGCAGCTTGGCCGTCTTGTCGAAGGCCTCGCCCAGCGCATCGTCGATTGTCGTGCCCCAGCGCTCGTAGTCTCCGACGCCCCGCACCAGCACCAGTTGGGTATGGCCGCCGGAGACGAGCAGCATGAGATACGGAAAGGTGAGGCTGTCCGTGAGCCGGGCCGTCAGCGCGTGGCCTTCGAGATGGTTGACCGCGTAGAGCGGCTTGCCCGTCGCCCGCGCGATCGCCTTGCCGGTCATCAGCCCGACCAGAAGCCCGCCGATCAGGCCCGGGCCGGCGGTGGCGGCAATCGCATCGATATCGGAAAGCCGCGTGCCGGCGCGAGTCAGCGCCTCCTCGATCAGGCTGTCGAGGGCGTCGACATGGGCCCGCGCCGCGATTTCCGGGACGACGCCGCCATAGGCGCTGTGCTCGTCGAGCTGGCTGAGGACCACATCCGCCTCGACCAGGCCGGTGCCGTCGTTGAAGCGGGAAACGACCGCCGCGGCCGTTTCGTCACAACTGGTCTCGATGCCGAGAATGCGTAGTTTGGAGCCCATTTGCCCTGTTCATTGATTGCGATGACCGGGAAACCCGTCTACGAGGACTGTCGGTAACAACGGATCAGATCGGATGCAAACAAAACCTTTTCGCATCGGCACGCGCGGCAGCCCGCTCGCCCTGGCGCAGGCCTACGAGACCCGCGACCGGTTGATGGCGGCCCATGGCCTGCCGGAGGCGTTGTTCGAGGTCGTCGTGCTGTCGACCCAGGGCGACCGGATCACCGACCGCCCGCTTTCGGAAATCGGCGGCAAGGGCCTATTCACCGAGGAGCTGGAACAGCAATTGCTGTCCGGCGACCTGGATTTCGCCGTGCACTCCTCGAAGGACATGCCAACCAGGCTGCCGGAGGGCCTGGTCCTCTCCGCCTACCTGCCGCGCGAGGACGTTCGCGATGCCTTCATCGGCGCGGCCGCGCCAAGGCTCACCGAGTTGCCGCACGGCGCCACAGTCGGCTCCTCGTCGCTGCGGCGCCAGGCGCTGATCCGTCGCCTGCGCCCCGATCTCAACGTCATCACCTTCCGCGGGCTTGTCGACACCCGTCTGCGCAAGCTCGCCGAAGGCCAGGTCGATGCGACCCTGCTTGCCTTTGCCGGCCTGCGGCGTCTCGGCAAACAGGACGTGCCGACCGATTTGCTCGACCCGAAGGAATTTCCGCCGGCCCCCGCGCAGGGCGCGATCTGCGTCGAGAGCCGGATCGGCGACGACAGGATCAATGGCCTGCTCGAAGCGATCAATGATCGCGACACCTTCGACGCGGTCAGCTGCGAGCGCGCCTTCCTCGCGGCCCTCGACGGTTCCTGCCGCACGCCGATCGCGGGCTATGCGCGCTGCGACGGAGACAAGCTGACCTTCTCGGGCATGATCCTGACGCCCGACGGTGCGCGGTTCCATGAGATCGAGACGGGAGGCGCCCGCGCCGACGCCGTGGCCATCGGCCGGGCCGCCGGCGAG
Source organism: Rhizobium sp. (assembly GCA_020621905.1). Taxonomy (GTDB): domain Bacteria; phylum Pseudomonadota; class Alphaproteobacteria; order Rhizobiales; family Rhizobiaceae; genus Allorhizobium. The sequence goes on along the minus strand of JAHRYZ010000002.1, from coordinate 41,178 downwards.
GCGATCCGCGCCAAGGCCGGCCCCGACTTCTTCGCCAGCTGGAGCTGAGCCATGCGCGTTCTGGTGACGCGCCCCGAACCGGCCGCAAGCCGCACTGCGGCCGAACTCAGGCGGCGCGGTCACGAGCCGCTGCTGCTGCCGCTCGCCGTCGCCGAACACGACGTCGATATTCTGGCCGCAGCCCTTGCGCGTCCCCATGCCGCCATCGCCGTGACCAGCGCCGAGGCGATTCGCGCCTTGCATGCCCTGCCGGATCTCCCACCGGAATTTTTCGACATGGCCTGTTTCGCCGTCGGCGAGAGCACCGCCAGTGCGGCCTGGAACCTCGGTTTCCGCAGCGTTGTCGCCGGCGACAATGACGGGACGACCCTCGCGCGGATGATTGCGGATCAGATGGGTCCGGCATTCAGCCCGGACCGGCCTCTTCTCTATCTCGCCGGGAGCCCCCGCGCTGCCGGCTTCGAAACCGAACTTGCAGCCCTCGAGGTGCCGGTCGATATCTGCGAATGCTACCGCATGCGTCCGCTCGCCCCCTCTTCCTCCGAGATCAAACAGGTCCTCGGCACAGATCCCGTCGATGTCATCCTGCTCTATTCGAGCGAGAGCGCCCGCCGCCTGTTCGACCTGCCCCTTCCGAAGTCCAGCCAGGCCTTGCTCGCCGCCGCCCGCATTCTCTGCCTGAGCGAGAAAATCGCGGGCGTGGTTCCGGAACCCTTCCGCTCGAAAACGCAGGTCGCACCGGCCCCGACCGAGGCATCGCTCCTCTCCCTACTCTAAGGTCGCGGGCCAAATTTGATCTTCGCTCTTTCTTTCCCCCGTCCGACTGACTAGTTTTAAAGGACCGCAGGGAAATGAAGAGGTTGACATGGTTTCCGGAAAGCCGCCCCGCCGCTCGAAGTCGCCCAACGACCCGGTCACCATCGACCTGACGGCCGAGTCGGCAAATGCCGATGCCTCCACCGAGCGCGAACCCGCCGACACGCCCGACATCGCCGAAACGGTGATGGCCGGCACTGCGAGCGCATCCTTCGACGACGTGCAGCCGGCTGCCGCCGAGCCATCACCGGCCGCACCGGAAGGCGCATCGACGGAGGAGGTTGCCGAACCGGCCGCCGAAGCCGCCTGGCCGTCCGAAGCGCCGGCAGAAAGCACCGCCACCGCCCCAGAACCGCCGCCGCGCGAGGCGCCCCAACCGGCAAGATCCGGTCCGGCATTGTCGGCAATGGTCGCCGCCGGCATTTTCGGCGGCCTCGTCGCGCTGGTCGGCGCTGGCAGCATGCAATATGCCGGTTACCTGCCGGCAGTCGCGCCGCCGGCCACAGCACCCGCCGATACCTCGGGCCTGTCCGCCGAGATCGAAACCCTGAAATCTCAGATCGCCGGTCTGTCCAGTGCTCGGTCGCGACCGATCCCCGCCTGGAGGAACGGCTGGCCGCGCTGGAAGGGTCGGTCGCCAGCCGGCCGCGGCAGCGCCGATGCCGCACTGCTCGACGAGTGAGACGAAGCTCGCCCAGGCCGACGAGGCGCTCGCCGCCCTGAAGGGCGAAATCGCCGGCAATGCCAGTGCGCTCACAGAGACCGAGACCCGCCTGGCCGAACGCCTGGCGGAAGCGGAAAGGAAGCTCGAGGAACCCCGCACCGACGTCGAGATGGCCAAGGCGATCGCGCTCACCGCGCTGAAATCCGCGACCGAGCGCGGCGGCCCCTTCATGGCCGAGCTCGATGCGCTGGCCAGCATCTCGCCCGACGATCCGGCCGTCGCGGGGCTGCGCCCGCACGCCGCGACCGGTGTCGCCTCGCGTGCAGAACTCGTGCGCAAATTCGGCGACGTCGCCGACACCATTCTCGCCGCCATCCACCAGCCCGATCCCAATGAGGGCATCGGCCAGCGCCTGTTGTCGAGCGCGCTCTCGGTGGTCAAGGTCCGCCCGGTCGGCAATGTCGAAGGCGCGACACCGGAGGCGATCCTCGCGCGCATGGAAGACAAGCTGCAGAACGGCGACCTGAAGGGCGCCGCGCTCGAATGGGAAAGCCTGCCGGAGGCCGGCAAGGCCGTCTCCACCGAATACGTATCTCTGCTCAAGACCCGGATCGACATCGAGGCGCTGGTCGGCGATGCGCTCGCCGCCGTCGTCAGCGGCAAGAAGGGCTGAGGAAGCAAATCCATGCTGAGAATTCTGTTCTTCATCCTCACCATACTTACCCTCGGCTTCGGCTTTGCCTGGCTCGCCGACCGCCCCGGCTCGCTGTCGATCCTCTGGCAGGGTCAGCTGATCGAGATGAGCCTGATGGTTGCAGCCTCGATCCTGCTGGCGATCGTCGCCGTCTTCATGTTCATCTGGTGGTTCGTCCGCACGCTTTTCACCTCCCCCCATTCGGTGCGCCGCTATTTCCGCGCCCGCACCCGCGACCGCGGCTACCAGGCGCTGTCGACCGGGCTGATCGCGGCCGGGGCCGGCAATGCGGCTCTCGCCCACAAGATGAGCGCCCGCGCCCGCGGCCTGCTGCGCGCCGACCAGGAACCACTGATTCTGGTGCTCGAAGCCCAGACGGCGGTGATCGAAGGGCGCCACGACGAGGCACGGCGGCTCTTCCAGCAGATGGCCGATGATCCCGAGACCCGCGAACTGGGATTGCGTGGCCTCTATGTCGAGGCGGACCGCCTCGGCGCCTACGAGGCAGCGCGGCAATATGCCGAAACCGCAGCCGAGAGTGCGCCCTATCTGCCCTGGGCCGCCAAGGCGACGCTCGAATATCGCTGCCGCGTGGGCAACTGGGACGATTTCGGACGCGGAACGTCTGAAGGCCGTCCTCCTGACGGCGAAGGCCGAGGACCGGCTGGAGAGCGAACCCGCAGCCGCTCGCGACAACGCGCTGCAGGCGCTGAAACTTGCCAAGGATCTCGTTCCGGCCGCGATCGTCGCGGCCAAGGCCTATCTGCGCGAGGACAACCTGCGCAAGGCCTCCAGCGTGCTTGAACAGGTGTGGAAGCTCAACCCGCATCCGGAGATCGCCCATGCCTATCTGCGCGCCCGCGGCGGCGACAGCGCCGTCGACCGGCTGAAGCGCGCCGAACGCCTGGAATCGCTGCGAACCAACAATGTCGAATCCCTGCTGATCGTGGCGGAAGCGGCCCTCGACGCGCAGGACTTCGCAAAGGCCCGCGCCAAGGCGGAGGCTGCCGCGCGGATGCATTCGAGCGAGCGCGTCTATCTGCTGCTGGCCGACATCGAGGAAGCCGAAACTGGCGACCAGGGCCGCATCCGTCACTGGATGGCGCAGGCGCTGAAGGCCGGCCGCGATCCGGCCTGGGTCGCCGACGGCTACGTCTCCGACAAATGGCTGCCGCTGTCGCCGGTCACCGGCCGGCTCGACGCCTTCGAATGGAAGGTGCCCTTCGACCAGCTGGAAGGCCCGGTCGAGGAGGGTGCGGTCAGCAGCGCCACCATCGCCCTCGAAACCCTGCCGCCGGTCAACACGGCGATCGCCGAGCGCGCGGCAACGGCGGCAGCTGCACCGGTAACCGTGGTTTCGGCCGCCGAGGCCGCACCGCCGGCGGTTCCGGTCAAGCCGGCCCCAGAGCGCGACGAGAGGAAGACGAAGCCCGAGCCGGCACCCGAACCGTTCTTCGGCCGCCCGCCGGACGATCCGGGTGTTCGCGAAGGCACTCGGCCAAGCGGCGATCAGAAATCCCGCCTGAAACTGTTCTGAGGAAGCCAAATGCTGGAACGACTGCAGTCCTTCTTCCAGAGCCTGACTCAATCCAGTCAGCAGCAGCCGGCCTTCGCCCCCGACGATCCGCGCATTGCCGTGGCAGCACTCTGCCTGCAGGTGATGGAATCAGATGGGGTCGTCCACGACGCCGAGCGCGCCAAGCTTCGCTCGCTGATGCGCGAGCAATATGACCTGGATGAGAACGCACTCGATGCGCTTCTGGCCCAGGGCAGCGCGGCGGAGAGCGAAGCGGTCGATTACTACCGCTTCACTTCGGACCTGAAGCGTTCGCTGGACGAGACGCAACGCCAGCAGTTAGTCGGCATTCTCTGGGACATCGTCTATGCCGACGGTGCCCGCAGCGAGATGGAGGATCACGCCATCTGGCGGATCGCCGACCTGCTGGGTGTGTCGGGACGCGACCGGGTTCACGAAAGGCAGGAGGCGGAAGCGCGGGCGGGTCTCGAAGGTGACGACGATGCTGGATGATCCCCACCGACGACGGGATCGGCAGCCGGTCCTGATCGTTCTCCACCAGGAAAGGTCCAGCCCCGGCCGGGTCGGCCAGATGCTGATCGAGAAGGGCTTTCCGCTCGATATTCGCCGGCCCGTTCTCGGCGACCCGCTACCCTCGACGCTGGAGTCCCATGCCGGCGCAGTGGTGTTCGGCGGCCCGATGAGCGCCAACGATCCCGATCCCTTCGTCAGGACCGAGACGGACTGGCTCGCCGTGCCGCTCAAGGAGAACAAGCCCTATCTCGGCATCTGCCTCGGCGCCCAGATGCTGGTGCGTCATCTCGGCGGCAAGGTGGAGGCCGAGCCGGAAGGCCGCGTCGAAATCGGCTGGTATCCGATCCACCCGACCGAGCACGGTCGGGTGCTGATGCGCTGCTGGCCGAAAATGGTCTATCATTTCCACCGCGAGGGCTTCGACCTGCCGCATGGCTGCCAATTGCTGGCCGAGGGCGATGTCTACCGCAACCAGGCCCTCCGCTACGGCGACAATGCCTGGGGCCTGCAGTTCCATGCCGAGCTGACCCGCGCCATGATGCAGCGCTGGGTCGTGCATGGCGCGCACCGTTTCATCATGCCCAACGCCCAGCAGGGCCGCGACCATCTCGAAGGCCGGATGATCTTCGATGCGCCGCTGAAGGCCTGGCTTTCGGATTTCCTCGACCTGGTCTTCGTGAAGAGCCGTCACTTCGCCTGAGTATTGGGCACGTCGAGACTGTCGATCTTTCTCAGCTGCGGGAAACCGATGGCCCAGAGCACCGCGACCGCCAGCGTACCGACCCCGCCGATCACCACGGCCGGAACGGGACCGACGAGATGCGCCATCGTGCCGGCGCGGAACTCGCCGAGCTCGTTGGAGGCGCCGACGAAGACCATGTTGACGGCATTCACCCGGCCGCGCACCTCGTCCGGCGTCCACAGCGCGATCAGCGTCTCGCGCACATAGACGGAGGCCATGTCGGCGGCCCCCATCAGCATGAGCGCGGCGATCGAGATCCATGCCGTCTCCGACAGGCCGAACAGGATCGTGCCGGCACCGAACAGGGCGACGCCGATGAACATGAACAGGCCGGCATTGTGGCGGATCGGGAAGCTGGCAAGCGCCACGGCAACCATGATCGCCCCGATCCCCGGCGCGGCGCGCAGCAGGCCGAGGCCGAGCGGCCCGAGCGTCAGGATATCGCGGGCAAAGACCGGCATGAGCGCGATCGCACCGCCGAGCAGGACGGCGAAGAGATCGAGCGAAATCGCGCCGAGCACCACCTTTTCGCCGAAGATGAACCGGAAGCCGGCAAGGATCGTGTTCCACGACACGGCCTTGGGCGCACTGCGCTGGGCGGGGCGGGCGACCATGAAGACGAGAACCGCAGCGGCGACGAAAAACGCGAAGGACACGGAATAGGCAAGCACGGCACTGACGCCGTAGAGCAGGCCGCCGGCCACCGGGCCGATGATCGACGCCGTCTGCCAGGAGGACGAATTCCACGCGACCGCATTGCCGAGGTCCTCCGGCGGTACCAGGTTGGGCGCCAGCGACTGAACGGCCGGCGCGTTGAAGGCGCGCTCGATGCCGAATACCACGAGAATGGCGAAAACGAAGATCGGCTCGAAGGCGTCGAACGCGGTTAGCACCAGCATGGCCGCGCCGCAAAGGGCGCTGACGATCATGCAGGTGGCGACGATGGCGCGCCGGTTATAGCGGTCGGCGACCGAACCGGTGACGAGGATGAGCAGCAGCGACGGCAGGAACTGCACCAGCCCGATCAGCCCGAGATAGAAGGCGCTGCCGGTCTCGTCGTACATCTGCCAGCCGACCGAAACGCTGAGAATCTGCGTCGCGAAGGCGCCGAGGAAACGGGCGAGGAAGAAGCGGAGATAGGAAACGTGCCGGAAGGCGGCGAAACGATCGCCGGACGAGGCTGGGGTCATCAACGGAACTTTCCACTCGGGCGAAGGCGCAACGGCGAGGGGCCGATCCACCCGTTAAACATGATTCCGCATCGCCCGGCCCGCGGCACTTGTCCGTTTAGTCGCCAATGTCTACATGTCTGTCAACCGAGAAATGGAGACCTGCATGCTCGCGCTGTTTCAGACGATCGATCTGGCATTGAACCTTTATACTTGGGTGCTCATCGCCAGCGCCATTTTTTCCTGGCTCTATGCCTTCAACGTGATCAACTCGAGCAACCGCTTCGTCAACTCGATCGGCACCTTCCTCTACAACGTGACGGAGCCGGTGCTTCGCCCCCTGCGGCGCGTCCTGCCGGACCTCGGCGGCATCGACATTTCGCC
>JAHRYZ010000002.1:0-34649 GCA_020621905.1 Rhizobium sp. | reverse complement strand
ATGTGGAATAGCATCGTCCCCCTGTTCTTGTGATCCCGCCCTATAAGGCCTTTGCCGATCACCTGCGGCTTGCCGTTCGGCTGACCCCGAACGGCGGGCGCGATGCTATCGACGGCGTCGAACTGAATGCCGAAGGCGAGGCGCATCTGAAAGCCCGTGTCTCCTGCGTTCCGGAAAAGGGCAAGGCCAACAAGGCGCTTGTCGCGCTGCTGGCCAAGGCGCTCGGCGTTCCCAAATCTTCCGTATCCGTGGTCTCCGGCGACACCGCCAGACAAAAAATCCTCCGGATCGACGGCGACCCGGAGGATTTGGCAAAACGGATCGACGGCCTTTTCGCCGGCTGACCCTTACTTGTGGGCCTTGAACCGGTCGATGGCTTCGACGATCAGTTTCTTGGCAACGCTGACATCCTGCCAACCGGCGATCTTCACCCACTTGCCGGGCTCCAGATCCTTGTAGTGCTCAAAGAAGTGCTCGATCTGCTTGAGCGTGATCTCCGGCATGTCGGTGTAGTTTTCGATCTTGTCGTAGCGCTGGGTCAGCTTGTGCGACGGAACGGCGATGATCTTCTCATCCTTGCCGCCGTCGTCTTCCATAATCATGACGCCGATCGGACGAACATTGATGACGCAGCCGGGAACGAGCGGGCGCGTATTGCAGATCAAAACGTCGATCGGGTCGCCGTCTTCCGAGAGCGTGTGCGGCACGAAACCGTAATTGCCCGGATAGGTCATCGGCGTGTAGAGGAAGCGGTCAACGATCAGCGCGCCGGCTTCCTTGTCCATCTCGTACTTGATCGGGTGGCCGCCGACCGGCACTTCAACAATGACGTTCACGTCATCCGGCGGATTCTTGCCGATCTGATTGCATCAATACGCATTTTCAGCCCCATGGGAGTTGAAACCCGCGCTTCCTAATGGGAATTCCATGCAATGCAACACGCTTTGACGAAGGCCCAAAGCCCGACGATCCGCAGCCCCGGCTCGCAGGCTTCACGCCCCCGCGCCATCCGCCGCGCTCTGCTATATCGGTGGAGTGGAGAGGGGACCATCGATGCTCGTTTTCCGCCGCGACCACCGCACTTGTTTTCGCGTTTCTTGACCGACCGGTCCGGCTGGCCAACAGGCGTCTATACTGACCTCAACCCCGACCGTTGCCAGACGATCGCCGCCGATGAGATGGGCGCTCGATGAAATGCGGGGCTACAAGGACTGTCTATTTCGCCGGACCTGCGCCAGAGCGTTCTCTACGGTCCGGTGCGCGCCGAACTGATCGAGGGCGCCTTCGAATCCTTTCCGGCCTTCAACCACGTCCACCAAGGTCGAATGGCGCTCGACGCTTCGGGAAAGCCGTTTGCCGCGATCCTGCGCTGGTTCATTGAAAATCGGCGACACCGGCATGCCCACCAAGGAGGCGGAGGGACAGGTCCTGGTGATCTCCCGGGTCGCCCAACCGCAAGACGGATTGAGCTGCGTCGTCGGCTATGTCGATGCCCTGTCCAATTCCAACGCCAACGAACTCGCCCGCCAGGTCGCTGACAGCGACGCGCGCGACTTTGCCTGCGGGGTCCAGGAAGGCATGTGGATCGGAAAACGGGGCGAGAAGACGAGCGAGCAGACCCATGTCTGGCCCGAGGGGCTCACCGGGGAGTAGGTCAAAGCCAGACTCAGTTCCAGATGAAGCCGAGCTTCTTCAACTGGACGTCGTCGAAGTCTTCGAGGCCCTCGACGGCGTCGACCCCGCCGTTGGAGCGGAAGAAATCGACCGCGTGCTGGCTGTCTTCCAGGCACCAGACGGCCATGCCGTTGCAGCCGAGGGACTTCAGCAGGCGCCGCGCCTCGCCGAACAGCGTATGGCCGAGACCGATGCCCTGATATTCGGGCCGCATGTAGATTTCGTAGATTTCGCCTTCCTGCGGAAGGGCGCGCGCGCGGTTGAGGCCGAGCGTGGTGTAGCCGGCGATCATGCCGGCGACATCGACCACGAGGATGGTGGCGGGTCCGCGCGTCGCCTTGCGCCACCAGGTCTCGCCACGCCGTTCGATCATCTTGGTGAGCGGCCGATGCGGAATGAGCCCGGCATAGGCGTGTTGCCATGCACTTCGGTGCGCCTCGGCAATGGAGGCGGCATCCTGCGGCTCGGCAGGGCGCACATCGATCGACAACGTCTTCATAACGCTACTTTCGTCCGGCTGAAGGATACTGGCAGGAGCAAGTCTGTCCCGTCGATCGCCTCCAGCGCTCTCATCTGGACCATAGCGAAAAATTTAACGCAATCTTAAGGCCTGTCGCAAGCCCGCCGGACATCAATACACAAACAAAAACCCCGGCTCGCGAGCCGGGGTCCGAAGCAGAAATCGATCGTGAAGATCAGGCCTGGGCGGCAGCGCGTGCCTTGTCGAACCGCTTGCGGTCGTTGGCGTCGAGATACATCTTGCGCAGACGGATCGACTTCGGCGTGACTTCCATCAGTTCGTCGTCCTGGATCCAGGACAGCGCGCGGTCGAGCGTCATGCGGATCGGCGGGGTGAGCTTGACGGCTTCATCCTTGCCGGCGGCGCGGATGTTGGTGAGCTGCTTGCCCTTCAGAACGTTGACTTCGAGGTCGTTGTCGCGGGTGTGCACGCCGATGATCATGCCCGCATAGACCTTCTCGCCCGGCTCGATCATCATCGGACCGCGGTCCTCGAGATTGAACATGGCATAGGCGACAGCCTCGCCGGCGCCGTTCGACAGCAGGACGCCGTTGGTGCGGCCGGTGATCGGGCCCTTGTAGGGCTGATAGTCGTGGAACAGCCGGTTCATGATGGCCGTGCCGCGGGTGTCGGTCAGCAGTTCGGACTGGTAGCCGATCAGGCCGCGGGTCGGCGCGAAGAACACCAGACGCACGCGATTGCCGCCGGAGGGCCGAAGCTCGGCCATTTCGGCCTTACGCTCGGACATCTTCTGCACGACGATGCCGGAATGCTCTTCGTCCACGTCGATGACGACTTCTTCGATCGGCTCCATGAGCTGACCGGTCGTCTCGTCATTGTGCATGACGACGCGTGGACGCGACACGGCAAGCTCGAAGCCTTCGCGGCGCATGGTCTCGATCAGGACGGCCAACTGCAATTCGCCGCGACCGGACACAAAGAACGAATCTTTGCCTTCGGCTTCTTCGATCTTCAGCGCGACATTGCCTTCGGCTTCCTTGAGCAGACGGTCGCGGATGACGCGGCTGGTGACCTTGTCGCCCTCGGTGCCGGCGAGCGGGCTGTCGTTGACGAGAAAGGACATGGTGACCGTCGGCGGGTCGATCGGCTGTGCGGTAAGCGGCTCGGTGACGGACGGGTCGCAGAAGGTGTCGGCGACGGTGCCCTTGGACAGGCCGGCGATGGCGACGATGTCACCCGCATGGGCTTCCTCGATCGCGGTGCGCTCGATGCCGCGGAAGGCGAGAATCTTGGAAATGCGGCCGTTCTCGATCAGCTTGCCGTCCTGGCCGATAACCTTGACGGCCTGGTTCGGCTTGATCGAACCCGAATGAATGCGGCCGGTGATGATGCGGCCGAGGAAGGGGTTGGCTTCCAGGATCGTGCCGATCATGCGGAAGGCGCCGTCTTCGTCGCCGACGCTCGGCTCTGGAACATGTTCCAGCACGAGGTCGAGCAGCGGAGCCAGGCCCTGGTCCTTCGGGCCTTCCGGATTGACGTTCATCCAGCCGTCGCGGCCCGAACCGTAGAGGATCGGGAAATCGAGCTGTTCGTCAGTCGCGTCGAGATTGGCGAACAGGTCGAAGACTTCGTTGATGACTTCTTCGTGGCGACCGTCCGGACGGTCGATCTTGTTGATCGCGACGATCGGGCGGAGACCGCCTTCAGCGCCTTGGAGACGACGAACTTGGTCTGCGGCATCGGGCCTTCCGAGGAGTCCACCAGAACGATCGCGCCGTCCACCATCGACAGGATGCGCTCGACTTCACCGCCGAAGTCGGCGTGGCCGGGGGTGTCGACGATGTTGATGCGGGTATTCTTCCATTCGACCGAGGTCGCCTTGGCAAGAATGGTGATGCCGCGTTCCTTTTCGAGATCGTTCGAGTCCATGACGCGTTCTGCAACGCGCTGGTTCTCGCGGAACGAACCCGACTGTTTCAGGAGCTCGTCCACAAGGGTCGTTTTCCCATGGTCGACGTGCGCAATGATGGCGATATTGCGAAGTTTCATACAAAGATCTCTGATGGCTGGCGCGCGACAATGAGTGGCGGCGTGTTACTTTGCCGCGCTCATACTCTGTTTTTTGCGTTTGCGAAAGAAAAAAAGCCGAAACCACCGCGCTTGGTTACCGGCGGGGCGGTTTCCTTCCTGCCGGTCGAGACCGGAACTAGGCGGCGAGCCCCTTCTTCTTCAGCATGGCCTCGGGGCTCGGCAGGCGGCCGCGGAACGACGTATAGGCCACCTCCGGATCGATCGAGCCGCCGACCGAATAGATATTGGCCTTCAGTCTCTCGGCCATGGCCGGATCGAAAGCATTGCCGGTTTCCTCGAAGGCGGAGAAGGCGTCGGCATCGAGCACTTCCGACCACATGTAGGAATAGTAGCCCGCCGAATAGCCGTCGCCGGCAAAGACGTGCTGGAAATGCGGCGTGGCATGGCGCATGACCAGCGACTGCGGCAGGCCGATCGATTTCAGCACTTCGGCCTGTACGGCCATCGGATCCTCGACCGCGCCACGGGTGTGGAACGCCATGTCGACCAGCGCCGATGAGGTGAACTCGACCGTGGCAAAGCCGGCATTGAAGGTGCGGGCCGCCAGGACCTTGTCGAGCAGGGCCTGCGGCATCGGCTGCCCGGTCTCATAGTGCACGGCGTAGGTCTTGAGGATTTCCGGAACCGTCAGCCAGTGCTCGTAGAGCTGCGAGGGCAGTTCGACGAAGTCGCGCGACACGCCGGTACCGGCGACCGACGGATAGGTGACGTCGGACAACATGCCATGCGCCGCATGGCCGAATTCGTGGAACAGCGTGCGCGCATCGTCGAGCGAGAGAAGCGCCGGCCGACCTTCCTCGGGCTTGGCGAAGTTGCAGACGTTGTAGATGAACGGAATCTCGCCGACCGCGCCATTCTTCAGCGGCAGCTTGTGCTGCGACTGGAACGAACTCATCCAGGCGCCGGAGCGCTTGGACGGCCGGGCGAAATAGTCGCCGAGGAACATGGCGACCAGCCTGTCGTCACGGTCGCGGATCTCGAACACCCGCACATCCGGATGGTAACCGACCACGCCCTTGAGCGGCACCGCCTTGATGCCGAACAGCCGGCCCGCCACGTCGAAGCATGCCTCGATGATCTTTTCGAGCTGTAGATAGGGCTTCAGCTCCGCTTCGGAGAAGTCGAACTTCCGGGCCCGCAGCTTTTCTGCATAATGGCGCCAGTCCCAGGGCATCACCTCGTGGTTCTTCCCCTCCTCGGCGATCAGGGCGGCAAGCTCGCGCTCCTCGTTCTTCGCCTGATCGAGTGCCTTTTCCCAGACCGTCATCAGAAGCCCGTTCACCGCCTCCGGGGTCTTGGCCATGGTGTCATCGAGCTTCAGCGCGGCATAATTGGCATAGCCGAGCAGCCCCGCCTTTTCCGCGCGAAGCGCCAGCGTCTCCTTGACGATCGCCCGATTGTCACTCGTCCCGCCGTTCATCCCACGCGCCACCCAGGCCTTGAACGCCTGTTCGCGCAGGTCCCGGCGTGTCGAAAAGGTGAGGAACGGCTCGATGATCGAACGCGACAGCGTGACGACAAAAGCATGGCCCTCGCCCCGCGCCGCAGCCACCGTTGCCATCGCTTCCTTCAGGAAATCCGGAATTCCGGCGAGATCGTCTTCGCCGTCGAGCGGCAGGCACCAGGATTTTTCGTCGGCCAGCACGTTCTGGCCGAACTGCGCGCCGAGGCTGGCCAGCCGCTCGTTGATCGCGGCAAGCCGCTCCTGCTTCGCCTTTTCGAGCTTGGCGCCCGACTTCACGAAACCCTTCCAGTGGCGTTCCAGCACGCGCAGCTCCTCGGTCGTCAAGCCGAGTTCGACACGTTTCTCCCACAGCGTATCGATGCGGCGGAAGAGGTCGGCATTCATGCCGATCTTCGAATAGTGGCGCGACATCTTCGGCGCGATCTCGCGCTCGAGCGCCTGAATGAGGTCGTTGCTGTGGGCCCCGGCCTTGTTCCAGAACAGCGCCGACACGCGCGACAGCTCGTCTCCGGCCGTCTCCGAAGCGGTGATCGTATTGGCGAAGGTCGGCGCCTCCGGGTTCTTCGCGATCGCGTCGATCTCGGCGTCATGGGCAGCAAGGGCGGCGTCGAAGGCCGGCGCATAGTCGTCGTCTGAGACGGCCTCGAACCGCGGCAGCCCGTTCGGGCCTGTCCATTCGAAGACGGCGGGATTGACGGACGACGATGTGCTCATGGTGATTTCCTTTGGCCAGCCTTGCGCCCGCGAACCGGGCTCGTGCTTCGATATGGTATTCGCCGTGTCGGATTGACAAGCGCGGAGAGGCGCAGGCGCGTATTTTTGTCGGCAGTCCGCGGCGAGCCGGACGGCGAAGTCTGCATTCGACCTGTCAGACCGCCGTGCCCACCACGGCGCCGATGCCGGCCGTCAGCGCCATGGCAAAGGCGCCCCAGAAGGTCACGCGCAACGTGGCGCGAGCGACATTGGCACCACCCGCCTTTGCACCGACCGCTCCGAGCAGGGCGAGGAAAAGGAGCGAAGCCACAGACACCGTCCAGACGAGAAGATTTGCCGGCGACACGATCACCATCAGCAGAGGCAGGGCGGCGCCGACGGCGAAGGTCGCGGCCGAAGTCAGGGCCGCCTGGATCGGCCGGGCTGTGGTCATTTCGGAAATGCCGAGTTCGTCATGGGCGTGGGCGGCAAGCGCATCCTTGGCCATCAACTGGTCGGCGACCTGGCGCGCCAGCTCCGGCGCGACGCCCCGGGCGACATAGATCTGCGCCAGCTCCTCCCGTTCGAATTCAGGCTGGATTTCGAGTTCCTTGCGTTCCCGCCCGAGATCCGCCTGTTCGGTATCGGACTGCGAACTGACCGAGACATACTCGCCGGCCGCCATCGACATGGCGCCCGCAACCAGTCCGGCAATGCCTGCCACCAGGACTTCGGAACTTCCCGCCGAAGCGGACGCGACGCCCACCACGAGGCTTGCCGTCGAGACGATACCGTCATTGGCGCCGAGAACGGCTGCCCTCAGCCAGCCGATCCGCGCGACGAGGTGGCTTTCAGTGTGTAGGCGACTCATGACCGGATCCCCGCTTGCAGTTGGAAATTGTGCCACCGAGAATAGCAGGTCCGTGCGACAGGACCATAGGCATTCCCGACGAGTCAGCCCCGACCGGCGCGGCGCTTCAGCGCAGCGACCTCGGCGTCGGTGAGCAAACGTGCCTGGCCTTTTTCGAGATTGCCGAGCGTCAGGCCACCGAAGTCGATGCGAATGAGGCGCAGGCATTCGGAGCCGAGCGCTTCCAGCATGCGGCGGATTTCGCGGTTCTTGCCCTCGCGCAACTCGAATTCCAGCCAGCACGTCTTGTCGGCCTCGCGCAGCACTTTCACCCCGGCCGCCTTCAGCAACTCGCCATCGTCCAGGATTCCGGCCGTCATCCGCGCAAGGTCCGCCTCGGCCGGGCGGCCCCGGGTCTGCACATGGTAGGTCTTGGCGATGCCGCTGTCGGGATCGAGCAGACGCTGGGCGAGTACGGTATCATTGGTGAACAGCAGTAGCCCCTCGCTCGCCTTGTCGAGCCGACCGACCGGCGAGACATGCGGAAGGTCGAGATCCCCGAGGCAGGAGAAGACGGTTTCGCGGCCTTCCGGATCATCCCGGGTCGTCACGAGGCCGCGCGGCTTGTTGAGCATCAGGTAGAGCTTTTCCTCCGCACCGACCGGCTTTCCGTCCACCTCGATCCGGTCCGTGCGGATGTCCACCCAGGCGGAGAGATCGGTCACGCGGCGACCGCCGACGGAAACGTGGCCGCCGGTCACCAGCTTTTCCGCCTGGGTGCGCGAACAATAGCCGAGCTTGGAAAGCGCCCTTGGCAGGGTCACGCGCATGCCCGGCGCCGCTTGCGGGAGTTTTGCCACCAGATTGCCGTCCGCATCCTGTCTGCGCGGCCCTTGGCCGCGGGTTACGCTCTGGCCAACGACTGCCTTCGCAACGCGGTTTCCGTCAAGCGAAAAGTGCGTCTCGTGAAGCTGCGGTCAGCCGGCGATCTCGTGGATTCGGGCCGCGGGGACGATCCGCCGGGCGAGGTCGCAGAGATGGCGGTGGTGGGTCAGGTAGATCACCTGGCCGATCTTTGCCATTTCGCCGAACAGCCGCAGCACCTCTTCCGAGCGGGGCTCGTCGAAGGTTTCCATGATGTCGTCGGCGATGAACGGAACGGAGGGGCGGCTTGCGGCGAATTCCTCGTAGCCGGCAAGGCGCAGCGCCAGATAGAGCTGGAACTGCGTGCCCTTCGACATCTCGCTTGCCAGTTTCGAGCCGCCTTGGCGCGTGAGACCGATCAAGGTTTCGCGGTCCTTGTCGGGTTGGGCCGCGAGGCCGACATAGTCGCCCCGGGTGATCAGCCGGAAGGCTTCCGAGGCGCGCCGCATCATCGACGAGCGATGCTTGTCGCGATAGGCACGCAGCGCCTCGCCGGCGATCAGGGCGCCGCTCTTCAGCATGAGATAGCTGTTTGCCAGGTCCTCGATCTCGAGGAAGATCGTCCGGCGTTCTGCTTCGATGCGGGCGACCTCGTTGCCGCCGCCGATGGCCTCCAGCCGATCGGAGGCGCGCGTCTTGTCGGCAAAGAGTTGACGCGTGCGCTGGTCGAGATCCTCGAGGCGGGCGACAAGTTCTGCCTCCTCGCGCGCGATCGCGTCGAAATCGGTGCCGGCAAGCTCGGCGATCGCCAGATCGATGGAGGCGGCCGGCAATTCGCCGAGGATCTGTTCAGAAAGCGTTTCAGTCCTGGCTTCGATCCGCGCCTGCTGGGCCACAGTCTCCAGGGCGACCGCGACATCCGCCAGCGTTTCAACGCCGAAGAAGGACGTCAGTTCCGCCTTGCCGGCCTCATGTGCAGCCAACGCCTGGCGAAGAACCCGCTCCGTCTCCAGCAGGCGGGCCAGCTCGGCCTCCTTCGCCGCCCGCGCCGCGAAATCGCGGCGGGTATTCTCCAGCCGCGCCGCAAGGTGCGTCGCCGTTCGGGCGGTCGCCTCCGGGTCCAGGGTTTCACCAATGTCTGTCAGCAGACCGAAAGCTCGGTGGTGAAGTCCTCGCGGTCGCGTTCCATGGTGGCGATACGGCGCGCCAACTCGTCGCGCTCGTTGAGCGCCGGGCCAAGCTCGACCAGCGTTTCGAGCACCTCGCGGACGGCGCCGGCCGACGTGACGTCCGCAAACCACGTTCCGGACAATTCGGTCGTGAACCGGGCGTGCCAATCGACGGAAGCCGCCTGCGCCTGCTCGAATTCGCGCTGGCGCTCGGCAAGAGCCCTTTTCCGATCGGCAAGGGCCTTGTCGGCTGCTTCCCGCGCGGCGGCCCGCTTCGTCTGGCCGGCGACGGCAGCCTCCGCCGCCTCCAGCATTTCGGCAAGCGTGCCGTCGACTCCATCCAGCCCGGCGGCTTGCATCGCCGCGGCCAGTTCCTGGCGGTCGAGCTCCGAATCGGCTTTCGCTTCGGCGATGTCCCGCATGCTGGCGTCAAGTCTGTCCCAGGCGGCCAGCGCATCGGCGCGGGCACGGGCCACAACCTCGATCCGGGAGAACAGCCGGGGAAGCGCCGATGCCGCGTCCTGCATCAAGGCTGCCGGCAGGGTTGAGGCCAGTTCGGACACCAGCGTTTCCCGCTCCGCAGCAGCCTCGTCCAGCAGTTCGTCGTGGCGCGTGATCGCAGCGCTCACCACGGCATGCTCCTGGGTCAGAGCGCGAAGGTCGGTGAGATCGCGCATGGCGGCAACGCGCGCCATGGTCGTCAGGTCGTCGGCCTGCATGGCGGTGGCAAAGGCCTCGGCACTGGCCTTGTCGAGCCGGCCAACATGCTCGTTCCAGGCGGCATCGCGCACGGCACGGATCCGCGCGGCTTCGGAATCGTCGATCGGTCCGCTTGAGGCGCGAAGCGCTGCGATGCGTGCCTCCGCCTGCCTTTGCTGGGTGATGAGGTCGCGGTGCCGCTCGGCAAGATCGGCGATCCGCTTGTCGATGCCCGCCGCCGCTGATCGCCAGGCCTCGATCTGGTGCGTGTCGGGAAGCGATAGAGCGCGGATCGCCTCGCCATCCGCTGACCCCTCGTCGAGCAGCGGCAGAAGGGGCCGGACCGCTTCGTCAAAGCGCCGCTGGAGATCCGGCAGGCCGCGTTCGGCAAGCCGAAGCCGCGTCGCATGATCGCCGCGCCGGATAACGCTGAGGGCATAGTCGTTAGCCGACTAAAATCGAACGTTTCAGGCTGCGCAGCGTCGACGACCGCCTGGCGGTCGGCATCCACCGCTTCGAGGGCCGCTTTGGCCGCGGCCAGTTCTCGTGTCGCGGTTTGAAGCGTCGCCTCGACCCCGGAGCGGATTTCGATCAGGTCGCGCAGTGCCCCGACCGTTGCCGCCGGCAGCAGCAGCGTCTCGGGCCTCTCGCATCCCGACTGACCCAACCGGGCGAGGATCGCCGCGATCGTTGCTTGCCGCTCGACCAGCGCAGTGCGGCGTTTGGGAAGGTCTTCCTCGGCACTGCCGAAGCGCGCCTGGCCCTTTGTCAGATGGCCGATGCGATCCGACAGCGACAGCAGGCGGTCGTCGAGACGGATCGAGGCGATTTCGTCCTGCACGCGCTCTATGTCCGTCCGGTTTCCCGCGAGCTGCGTGGAAAGCCGCGTCTCTTCCTGCATCAAGCTCGGCAAGGTGCGCGCCCATTCCGCGGGCGGGCGGGGCAAAGCAGTCCTGGCCGCAAGCTCCAGCGTCAAGCGCTGGTATTCGGCGGCAAGCGGGCGGGCGCGCAACAACCGCGCGATCGCCTCGCGCCGTGCCCTCATCGCCCCCAGCTCCGTTGTCGCCTCGTCATAGGCCGTCGTCGCCTGGGCAAGGGTCGCGACGATCGCCGCATGCGCCGAAGCGAGCGTATCGATCTCGTCACGTCGCGCCTTGAGCTCGGCGAGTTTCTGTTTCAGCTCGGCAATCCTGGTCGAGCGGGCGCGCTTCTTGTAGAGGCTGTCGGCCTCGTCCGAAATCGCGCTCAGCGTCGCACTCACCCCGCCAAGCCCGGCGCTGGCGGAAAACAGCAGTTCGCCGAGATCGCCCTTGCTCTGGAGAATGGCATTTCCGCCCTCTTCCAGCGTCACGTCGTCGAGCGAGAACATGGTGCGATAGGCGTCGCGGCTGATGCCGGCGAGTGGTACGGAAAGGATCGCCTCGGCTACCGGCTGGCCGCGACCGTCCAGCAGCGCGTTGGTCCGCTGCTTGACCCGTTTCAGCTCATGGGTCTCACCGTTGAATTCGAGCGCGCCCCCGACCTGCATGGCATTGTAGGCGTGCAGGAAATTGTAGCGACTGCGTTCCTCGATGCCGTAGAGCAGGTCGAGATAGGCCGACAGCGAGGTCGACTTTCCGGCCTCGTTGAGGCCGTAGACGATGTGCAGGTCCGGCGAGCCGGGCTGCGCCTCGCCGAAATCGATGACATAGTCGGTGAACTTGCCGTAACGGGTGAGGTCGAGCCGGGCGAGCCGCATCAGTTCGCCTCCGCGCCGTCGGTTTTCAGACGGGCGATGACGTCGCTGCTGCCCTCGGCCAGCAGACGGTCGACATAGGCCTCGAATTCCGTCTCGTCGGCACCGCTGAAGCCACGGCTTTCCGCCGGCAGCTCGTCGCGCAGGTCCTTCACCATCTGGCGGATTTCTTCGCGCGTTCCATGGCGATTGGCGACGTCGTCGCGCATCAGCGCGTCGAGTTCGATCAGCGGATCGGCACTGGCCTGCCCGCCGGCCTCGAGCGGCGGTTCGGTGGCGATGTCGATCTTCTCGATCCAGGTCCGGCCGAGCCCTTCGGCGCGCTGCTCGGCTTCGGCCAACAGAAGGTCGCGATCGCGACGGATGCGCCACGAAAGAGGTGTTCTTCCGGTTAGCATCAGCCGGGCGACGAGATGATCCGCGCTGCTGCGCGTGCGGGCATGCGAAACGGCCTTGTCGATGGCCTCGACCGCGTCGAACCAGCTCGGCGCTTCGCTGAGGTCGACCGCGACCCGGCCGAATTCAGCGATGCTGGTCGGCCTCTCCTCGACGCTGATGCGGCGGTCGTCATGGACAGTGACCAGCGAGACCGATTTCGGTCCGCCTTCGTTGATGTCCCGGCCCTGCGGCATGCCGGGCATGACGACGGTGGTCCGGCCGTCATGCTGGCTGCGCTGGTGGACATGGCCGAGCGCCCAGTAGTCAAAACCCGATGCCTGCAGGTCGGCGAGGCTACAGGGGGCGTAGACGTCGTGGCCGGGCGCGCCGTCGAGGCTGGTGTGCATGATGCCGATATTGACCCGGTCGGGGAGCGGCGGCCGGTATTTCGGCAGCAGGCCTTCCGGCGCCTGCGGGCGGGCGAAGCTCAGGCCGTGAATGGCGATTGCGAGGCCGCCGCGTTCGATTTCGACCGCCTCGGCCCGGCCGGAATAGACCTTCACCGTCGGCGGCAGGATCAGTTCCTGGGTGATGCGCGACAGCGCGTCGTGATTGCCGCGGATCGTATAGACGGCGATGCCGGCCTGCCCGAGCCGCTGCATCTGCGCCGCGAGAAAGCGCGCCGTCTTCATCGAGGTCTGCTCTCCGTCATAGAGATCGCCGGCGATGACGAGCGCGTCACCTGCTCGGCAAGGCAAAGATCGACGATCGCCACCAGCGCCTGGCGGGTCGAATCGCCGATCAGCTCAGCCAGTTCGCGATTGCGCAGCGAGAGCGAGCGCAGCGGCGAATCGAGATGGATGTCGGCGGTGTGGACGAAGCGGAAGGCCATCAGCGGTTCATTCTGGTTCTTGTCATTGCGGGCATGCCGCTGATCGGGCGCAGCAGCGCCTGCTGAGTCGTTCACGATATAGGCACGAGGCCGGCGGCAACAAGCAATTTCGCGGGGCCGACCGGAGGGGAGCCATCGCAGAAAGCAACCGGCCTCCCTCGTCAGCGGCGAGGCGGATTGACAAAGGCAAATTGTCGAATTATGAATGACGAAATACGAATTTCGTCACACGTCAAGAGTCAGTCATGGATGCCACGAATACCGAGATCGACAACCACGCCCCGGAGAGTGCCGCGCGTCAGGAAAACGTCGTGCGTATCCTTGATGCGGCCGAGCGCGTCTTCCGGCAATACGGCTACGCGAAGACGACGGTCGCCGACATTGCCAAGGAACTCGGCATGTCGACGGCCAATATCTACCGGTTCTTCGGTTCGAAGGTGGAGATCCATCAGGCGCTCTGCTCGCGCATGCTGAATGCCAGCTATGAAATGGCGTTGAACAGCGCAGCCCTTCCTGTCAGCGCCGAAGAGCGCCTGCGCCAATATGCGATGGGCCAGTATCGCTTCACAGTCGAGACCATGCTGGATTCGGAAAAGGTCCACGAAATGGTGATCATCGCCATCGAGCGCGACTGGCATGTGATCGACCAGTACATCGATCGCCTCCAGACCATCGTGCGCGACATCATTGCCGATGGCATGGCCGCCGGCGAATTCAAGCCGGGCGATGCCGAACTCGCCGCACGCTGCTTCGGCGCGGCAACGTCGTCCTTGCACCATCCGCAGCTCGTCTCGCAATGCATCGGCAAGGGCAACCGCGCCAGGCCGGAAGAACTGATCGATTTCGCGATCCGCGCCGTGAAGGCCTGAGCGCACCCGAACGCATACCGAAATGCTGAATTTCACCGCCAGTCGCGAACCCGTTTCGCTGAGGATGGACGTCCCATGTACAAGAAAGCCCTGCTTCCCCTGCTGCTCGTGGCCGCTCTTGCCGGCTGCTCGGCGGAAACCGCCGAAACGCCCAAGGAGCCTGTCCGCCCGGTCAAGGTGGTCGAGATCGCTCCGGCCGCGACGACGCGCGAGCTCTCCTATTCCGGCGCCGTGCGCGCCCGCAGCGAAGCGCCGGCCGGCTTCCGCGTCGGCGGCAAGATCGTCGACCGTCAGGTGGATATCGGCGACCGCGTGGTCGCCGGCGACGTTCTCGCCCGGATCGATGCGACCGACTACGAGCTGTCGCTGGCCAGCGCCCGGGCCAGTCTCCTCGCCGCCGAGCGGCAGGTCGAGACGGCCGATTTTGCCCTGAAGCGCGCCGACCAGCTGTTCAAGCAGCAGGTCGCGGCCAAGGCCCAACTCGAACAGGCGCAACTGACCCACAACCAGGCGGTCGCCGCGCGCGATTCGGCCCGGGCGACGCTCTCGCAGGCGGAAAACCAGGTCGGCTATGCAGTGCTCAAGGCCGACCGCGACGGCATCGTCACCGCGGTCCATGCCGATGCAGGCCAGGTGGTCGCCGCGGGCACCCCCGTCGTGACGGTAGCCGTCGACGGCGAGAAGGAAGTGTCGATCGCGGTTCCCGAGGGTGACGTCTTCGCCTTTTCCCCGGGCAAGGCTGTCGAAGTCGGCCTCTGGTCGAACGACAATCTGGCGCTCAAGGGGACCGTGCGCGAAGTCGCCGGCAGCGCCGATTCCGCCTCTCGCACCTTCGCCGTCCGGGTCTCCCTGCCGTCCGACCGGCGCGTGCTGCTCGGCATGACGGCCTCGGTGAAAACTGTCGCCGACAGCGACCAGCCGCTCTTCAACCTGCCGCTCGGCGCGCTCGCGCGCGGACCCTCCGATCGGCCGATCGTCTGGACCGTCGATCCGGCGGCGGAAACCGTGCACGAGCGCCCGGTCACGGTCGTGGACTTCTCCGAGGCCGGCGTGCGCGTGTCCGAAGGTCTGAAGGCCGGCGATCTCGTCGTCGTCGCGGGCACCCAGTTCATGACCGAGGACCTCAAGGTCAAGCTTGCGGAGGGTGACGCGGAACAAGCAGCACTTGCCACCGGCAGCACCGTCCCGCCCAGCCAGACGCGCTGAACCACACCCTTTCCAGAGAGCGGATAAACGCCATGACGCCGTCCAAGAATGACACGGGTTCCTTCAATCTGTCCCGTTGGGCGATCGCCCATCCGAGCATGGCACGTTTCCTGTTCGCCCTGATCCTGATCGCCGGCGTGCTCGGCCTCACGCGCATGGGCCAGAAGGAAGATCCGGATTTCACCTTCCGCGTCATGGTCGTGCAGGCCGTCTGGCCCGGCGCCTCGATCACCGACATGCAGGACCAGGTGGTCAACAAGATCGAACGCAAGCTTCAGGAAGTGCCGCATCTCGACTGGGTGAAATCCTACACCCGGGCCGGCAGCGCCATCATCACGCTGCAGATCGAAGGCGACACGAATGCCGACGAGGTGGCCGACGCCTTCTACCAGGTCCGCAAGAAGGTCGGCGACATCTCCGGCGAACTGCCGGACGGCCTGCTCGGCCCCTATTTCAACGACGAATTCGGCGACACCTTCATCACGCTGCATTCCCTGTCGGGCGAGGGCTACAGCTTTCCCGAGCTCAAGGACTATGCCATCCAGGCACGTGACATGCTGCTGACGACGCCGGGCGTCGAGAAGGCCGTGATCCTCGGCGACCAGCCGCAGAAGATTTACATCGACGTGTCATCCAAGGTACTGGCCGAACGCGGCCTGACCTTCTCCAACATCAAGGATGCTCTGGCGGGGCAGAACGCCATCGATCCGTCCGGCACGATCGACACCGGCGAACGCTCCGTCCGTATATCGGTCGACGGCGGTCTCGGCCGGGCCGACGACATTCGCGAACTCAGGCTGCGTGCCGGCCAGCAGGTGACCCGCCTCGGCGATATCGCCACCGTCACCGAGGGCACCGAGGCACCGTTCCAGCGCAAGTTCCGCTTCAACGGCCAGGACAGCGTGCAGGTCGGAGTCGTCATGGCGAAGGGTTTCAACGTCACCGATGTCGGCAAGGCCGTCGAGGAGACGCTGCATCGCTTCGAGGCCTCCCTGCCCCACGGCGTCGAGGTCGCCCAGATCTCCAACCAGCCGGAAGTGGTGCGCGAAGCCATCGGCGAGTTCATGAAGGCATTGCTCGAGGCGCTGGCCATCGTGCTCGTCGTGTCCTTCCTGTCGATCGGCTGGCGTTCCGGCCTCGTCATCGCCATCGCCATCCCGCTGGTGCTCGCCGCAACCTTTGCCATCATGTACGAGCTCGGCATCGACCTGCAGCGTATTTCGCTTGGCGCGCTGATCATCGCGCTTGGGCTCCTGGTCGACGACGCGATGATCGTCGTCGAGATGATGGAGCGCAAGCTCGAGGAGGGCCTGCACAAGATCGATGCCGCGAGCTTCGCCTATACCTCCACCGCCTTCCCGATGCTGACCGGCACGCTGATCACCACAGCGGGCTTCATCCCGGTCGGCTTTGCCGAATCGACGGCCGGCGAATATGTCCGCTCGCTGTTCTACGTGGTCGGCATTGCGCTGGTCGTCTCATGGTTCGTCGCCGTCTATTTCACCCCCTGGCTCGGCCACATGATCCTGAAGCAGCGGCATCATGCCGGCAGCCACCAGGACGTGTTCGACACCCACTTCTACCGCCGCCTGCGCTCGACCGTCGGCTGGGCGGTGCACCATCGTCTGATCGTGCTGGCGCTGACCATCGGCACGTTCGTCACCAGCCTCTGGGCCTTCCAGTTCATTCCGCAGAGCTTCTTCCCCGCATCGTCGCGGCCGGAAATCCTCGTCGATCTCTGGCTGCCGGAAGGCACCAGCATCCACGAGGTGGAAACCCAGGCGAAGGCGCTCGAAGACCGCATCATGGATGATGCCGACAAGCAGTTCGTCGCTACCTATATCGGCGAGGGCGCGCCGCGCTTCTTCCTGCCGCTCGACCAGCAACTGCGCAATCCGAACTTCGCCCAGCTGCTCGTCATGGCCAACGACGAACCGGCCCGCGAACGGCTGATCCTCAAGCTGCGCAGCATTCTCGCCGAGGATTTCCCGTCGGTCCGCGCCAAGGTCGACCGCCTGTTTCTGGGTCCCCCGACCGGCTGGCCGGTCCAGATGCGCGTGACCGGTCCGGACCGTGCCGAGGTGCGCCGCATCGCCGACGCGGTGAAGAAGGTCTATCTCGCCAATCCGCTGCTCGGTGCGGTGCATGACGACTGGCTGGAGCCGGTGCCGGCGATGAAGCTGGTGGTCGACCAGGACCGCGCCCGCGCGCTCGGCGTCACCTCGCAGCGCCTCCGCCAGATGCTGCAGGCAACCATGAGCGGCGCGCCGCTGGCCGATGTCCGCGCCGGGGAAGAAACGATCTCGATCGTCGCCCGCGAACCGGAAGAAAGCCGGCAATTGCTGACGGCGGTGAACTCCGTCTACATCCCGACCGACAACGGCGCTTTCGTGCCTCTGTCGCAGGTCGCCCGGATCGTTCCGGTGCTCGAACAGGGCATCGAATGGCGCCGTGATCGCCTGCCCTCGATCACCGTACGCGCCACGCTGCCGGACGGCGTGCAATCGAACGAGGTGGTGACACAGGTCTACGGCCAGCTGCAGGGCCTGCGTGACGGGCTCGCCGCCGGCTACAAGATCGAAGTGCAGGGCGGGGCGGAGGACAGTGCCGAAAGCCAGGCCTCGATCGCCGCCAAGGCGCCGAGCATGCTGCGCGTCATCGTCGTCCTGCTGATGATCCAGCTGCAGCATTTCGGCAAGGCCATGCTGGTGCTGGCCACCGGTCCGCTCGGCATCATCGGCGCGGCCGCGGCCCTGCTGGTGTCCGGCGCGCCGTTCGGCTTCGTCGCCATCCTCGGCGTCATCGCGCTGCTCGGCATCATCATCCGCAACTCGATCATCCTGATCGACCAGATCGACCAGGACATCGCGGCCGGCATGGAGCGGTCAGAAGCGATCATCGGTTCGGCGATCCGCCGTTTCCGGCCGATCGTGCTCACCGCCCTGACCGCGGTCCTGGCGTTGATCCCGATTTCGCGGGGCGTGTTCTGGGGTCCGCTCGCCTATGCGATGATGGGCGGCATCCTGGTGGCGACGGTGCTCACCATCCTCGTCCTGCCGGCAGCCTACGCCCTGTTCTTCGGCCGTGAGCCGAAGAACAAGGACGATCGTCAGGCAACCGCGGGCGGCCCGGAAAACCAAAACCACGTAGCCCCGGCCGTCGCTGCGGAATGAGGCTCAGCGGCTGACGTCGATGACGACGCGGCCGCGGATCTGCCCGGCAACGATCGCCTCTGCCAGCTCCGGCACCTTCGACATCGGTTCGACCGTGGTCAGGGCCGCAAGGTGGGCGCGGTCGAGGTGATCGGCCAGCGTCTGCCAGGCGCGCGTACGCCTGGCCATCGGGGCGAAGACCGAGTCGACGCCGAGCAGGGCGACGCCCCGAAGGATATGCGGCAGGACGGTTGCGGGAAGATCGGCCCCGCCGGCCAGACCGCAGGCGGCGACTGCCCCGCCATAGACCGTCTGCGACAGCACGTTGGCGAGCGTCGTCGAGCCGACGCTGTCGACCGCGCCCGACCAGCGCTCCTTCTGCAGAGGCGCCCCCTTTTCCGTGAGGCTGGTCCGGTCAATAAAGGCGCTGGCGCCAAGTGAGGCCAGATAGTCGTGCGTTTCGGGTCGCCCGGTCGAGGCGGTGACGCGGTGGCCCTTGGCGGCCAGCAGGCTGACCGAGACCGAGCCGACTCCGCCGGCAGCCCCCGTAACCAGAACCTCGCCTTCACCCGGCTTGATCACGCCCCAGTCCTCCAGCGCATCGACGCAAAGTGCCGCCGTATAGCCGGCAGTGCCGATCGCCATCGACTGTTCGAGCGTGAAGCCATCGGGAAGCGCCATCAACCATTCGGCCTTGACCTTCTGGAAGCGGGAATAGCCGCCCCATTCCGTCTCCGACATGCCGAAACCATTGAGCACGACTTTGTCGCCGGCCTTCCACAGCGGCGATCGGGAGGAGACGACCGTGCCGGCGAGGTCGGCGCCGGCAACCATCGGCGTGCGCCTTGCGATCCGCCCCTTGCCGGAGACGGCCAGGCCGTCCTTGTAGTTCAGGGTCGAGTAGGCGATCTCCACCAGCACGTCGTTGTCGGGAAGATCGGCAGTCTTCAGCTGACGAAAGCCCGCTTTCGGTTTGCCGTCGACGGTGTCGATGACGATCGCTGTGAATGTCTCGCTCATGATGGTGATGCTCCCGACGCTGCGATGCTCAAGTCATGGCCGGCAGGGGGGCAAGGTGTGATCGAACCGCCTCCCGACAGCCGCACCGAACATGCCACGCCAGTTCGCCGAATGCCACGGCCTTGTCCAGGCCAGAGGCATCAGTTCAGTCGGAGAGGACCGGTGATCTCAGCCCGCCTTTTCCTCGGTCAGCAGGCCACTGGTCCTAAGCAGCGAAGCGAAGCGCCCGCCGCTGGCACTCAGCTGGTCGTAGCTGCCCTTTTCGATGATCCGGCCGTGATCGAGGAAGAGCACGATGTCGGCCTCGCGCACGGTCGACAGCCGGTGGGCGATGATGAAGGTGGTGCGGTTCTGGCGCAGCCGGTCGATCGCCGTCTTGACCCGTGCTTCGGTTTCCACGTCGAGCGCGCTGGTCGCCTCGTCGAGCACGAGGATGGGCGCGTTCTTGAGGATGGCGCGGGCGATCGCGATGCGCTGGCGCTCGCCACCCGAGAGCCGGTTGCCCCGCTCGCCGACCATGGTGGTGAAGCCGCTCAACCGGCTTTCGATGAAATCGGTCGCGGCCGCCGCTTCGGCTGCCTTGAGGATCTCTTCCACGGACGCGTCCTCGCGACCGAGCTGGATGTTTTCCTGGATCGAACGGTTGAGCAGGCCGGCGTCCTGGAAGACGGTGGCGATCGAATGGCGCAGCGACTTGCGGGTGACCGTCCGGATGTCCGTACCGTCGATCAGGATCGAGCCCTGCTGCGGCTCGTGCACCCTTTGCAGCAGGTTGATCAGCGTGGTCTTGCCCGCGCCTGTCGGCCCGACGATGGCGATTGTCTGGCCGGCCTTCACCGAAAACGAGACGTCATGCACGCCCTGCGTGGTGTTGGCAAAGTCGAAGGAGACGTTGCGGAATTCGACGTCTCCCCTCACATCCTTCAGCTCGGCGGCACCGATCGGCTCCTCGCGCTCCTGCACGGAGTCCTCGAGATGGTAGAAATCCTCGAGCTTGGAACGGGCTTCGAAGATCTGCGTGGCGAACTGGCGCATCTGGTCGAGGCGGCCGATCAGCAGGCCGGCGAAACCGGTAAAGGCGATGATGTCGCCGACCTTCAGCTCGCCCCTCTGCACCAGGATCGTGCCGATCACCAGGATCACCAGCATGGAGACGGTGGAGGCGATGCGGTTGAGCGCGCTGGCGATCGCCCACCAGTCGAGGACCGGATACTGGGCTGCGAGCAATTGCTGGGCATATTGCTTCAGCGCCCGGGTCTCCGCCTCGATCCGGTTGTAGCTGTGCAGCACAGAGACGTTGCTGATCGAGTCGCTGACATGGGAAAAGACAGTGTGATAGTGGCCTTCCACCGAGGCCTGGCCTTCCTTCGTCCGGTTCATCACCATCTTGCCGATCAGCACGTACAGGACGCTGAGCACGATCAGCACGGAGGACAGACGCCAGTCCATCGAGAATGCGGTCGGGATGAGCAGGGTAAGCGCGACCGCGGTCGCCAGATGGGTCCGCATGAATTCGAGCCAGAGGCCGAACAGGGTCTCGCTTGCCCTAAGCAGGGTGTGCAGCGCATTGGACGTGCCGCGCTGGTGGTGCCAGCTGAGCGGCATCGAAATGATGCGGCCGAAGGCCTCGGTCAGAAGGTCGGCGCGCCGGCCATGCGCCAGCCGGTCGGCCTCGCGAGCGACCAGGACATAGGCGATCGTGTTGAACACGCCGAAGCCACCCCAGGCGATCAGCATGGTCTTCGCGTCGCCCTTTTCCGATATGGCGTCGATGATGCGCCCGAAAAGAATGGGTTCGATGATGGTGATCATCGCCAGCACAATATTGGCGATCACGACCAGCGTTACCCGGAAGCGGTAGGCCGCCAGGTATTTCAGGGCCTTTATGTAGACCTGGAACAAGGACAATTGCGTTTCCTCATCGATCGGCCGGATTGGCCATCGCAGCTTGAAGCGTTTTTCTTATAAACTGGCAAGAGGATATGCCATAGTGTGATCAGGCAGCCGGGATCTGCCGACGGCTCCCCGGGGCGTCCGGTTCGGCGCAACCGATGCGACCCGGCATTCCCGGCAGGTCAGATTTCGTGGCAGTGGCTAGATTTCGGGTGTCGGATTTAAATGCCTCCTAACGATATATGTTAGCTTATGGATGCCTTCCGAACGGATCACACCGATAGAGATCGGGATCGTATGGCTTTTTCGTGGTCTCGCCTGCAGGGCGAAGATGGGGGTAGGTTTGAGCATTAACCAATTGATCCAGTTCCTGGTTGTCGCGGACGAGTGCCGCACGGCCGAGGAAGTCCTCACCGAGTTGGAAACGCTGCTTCGGCACTATCGTTTCGACTACTACGGGATCATCCGTCAGCCGAAACCCAATGAGAACCCGATGGGGCTCGTCTTGACGGGACGCTGGCCGGAGGGCTGGCCCGAGACCTACATCGCCAAGAAATTCGTGCTGATCGATCCCACCATCCGCTATCTCGGACAGGCGCAGAAGGGTTTTCGCTGGAACGAGACGATTACCGCCTTCAAGAGCGATCCGCATCGCAAGCGCATGGAGCGGATGATGATGGAATCGCTCCGCTTCGGTCTGCATGACGGCTATATCTTCCCCGTGCATGGTCGCAACGGCCTGCTCGGCAACATGACGCTCGGCGGTCGGCCCGTCGATCTTTCGCCCGTCGAGATGACCCTTTTCGACGCGGTTGCCAAGAAAGCCTTCTGGCGGCTGCTCGAACTTCGTCGCGAGACCGGGGCGCTGGAGGAGGCGACGCAGGTCGATACGCGCATGACGCGGCGCGAGATGGAGGTCCTGAACTATCTCGCCGACGGCATGACCTCGAACGACATCAGCAAGATCCTGAGGATCTCGAACCACACGGTCGACTGGTATATGAACGGCATCCAGGACAAGCTGAAGGCGAAGAATCGCCAGCATGTGGTGGCGTTGGCCTTCCGGATGGGGCTGATCACGTGAATTTTGGCAGAAATTTGGCATCCATCAATCGGAGAAATTGAACTCTTTGTGACAAAAGGATATGGGGTTCTTCGCAGTGCAGCATTCCATGGCCATCGACTGAGGAGACCGATTTGTCCATTTCAAAGATTCTCGTTGCCAACCGATCCGAAATTGCCATTCGCGTCTTCCGCGCCGCCAACGAACTCGGGCTGAAAACGGTCGCGATCTGGGCCGAGGAGGACAAGCTTTCCCTGCACCGCTTCAAGGCGGACGAAAGCTACCAGGTCGGCCGCGGCCCGCACCTTGCCCGAGAACTCGGGCCGATCGAAAGCTACCTTTCGATCGACGAGGTCATCCGGGTGGCCAAGCTCTCGGGTGCCGATGCGATCCATCCCGGCTACGGCCTTCTTTCCGAGAGCCCGGAATTTGTCGATGCCTGCAACGATGCAGGCATCATCTTCATCGGCCCGCGCCCCGAAACCATGCGCCAGCTCGGCAACAAGGTCGCCGCGCGCAACCTGGCCATTTCGGTCGGTGTTCCTGTGGTGCCGGCCACCAGCCCGCTGCCGGACGACATGGCGGAAGTGGCTCGCATGGCCGAGGAGATCGGCTATCCGGTCATGCTGAAGGCCTCCTGGGGCGGCGGCGGGCGCGGCATGCGCGCCATTCGTGACCCGAAGGATCTCGCCCGCGAAGTAATCGAGGCCAAGCGCGAGGCGATGGCCGCCTTCGGCAAGGACGAGGTCTATCTCGAAAAACTGGTCGAACGTGCCCGCCACGTGGAAAGCCAGATTCTCGGCGACACGCACGGCAATGTCGTGCACCTGTTCGAGCGCGACTGCTCGATCCAGCGCCGCAACCAGAAGGTCGTCGAGCGGGCCCCGGCCCCCTATCTCAGCGACGCGCAGCGCCAGGAACTCGCCGCCTACTCGCTCAAGATCGCCAAGGCGACGAACTATGTCGGCGCCGGTACGGTCGAGTATCTGATGGATGCCGACACCGGCAAATTCTACTTCATCGAGGTCAATCCGCGCATCCAGGTCGAGCATACCGTCACCGAGGTCGTGACCGGCATCGACATCGTCAAGGCACAGATCCACATTCTCGACGGCCATGCCATCGGCACCCCGGAATCGGGCGTGCCCGCCCAGGCCGACATCCGCCTCAACGGCCATGCCCTGCAGTGCCGCATCACCACGGAAGACCCCGAGCAGAACTTCATCCCCGACTATGGCCGTATCACCGCCTATCGCGGGGCGACCGGCTTCGGCATCCGCCTCGACGGCGGCACGGCCTATTCCGGCGCGGTGATCACCCGCTACTACGACCCGCTTCTGGAAAAGGTCACAGCCTGGGCGCCGACGCCGCAGGAAGCGATCCAGCGCATGGACCGGGCGCTTCGCGAATTCCGCATCCGCGGCGTGGCCACCAACCTCACCTTCCTCGAAGCGATCATCAGCCACCCGCAGTTCCGCGACAACAGTTACACGACGCGCTTCATCGATTCGACGCCGGAACTGTTCGCCCAGGTCAAGCGCCAGGATCGCGCCACCAAGCTCCTGACCTACCTGGCCGACGTCACCGTCAACGGCCATCCGGAAGCCAAGGGCCGTCCGCGTCCGCCGGCAGATGCCGCCGAGCCGGTCGTTCCCTTCATCGATTCCGCGATCCCGGACGGCACCAAGCAGTTGCTCGACACGCTGGGCCCGGTCAAGTTCGCCGAATGGATGCGCAGTCAGACCCGCGTGCTGATGACCGACACCACCATGCGCGACGGTCACCAGTCGCTGCTGGCAACCCGCATGCGCACCCACGACATTGCCCGTGCCGCCGGCGCCTATGCCCGGGCGCTGCCGAACCTGCTGTCGCTCGAGTGCTGGGGCGGCGCGACCTTCGACGTGTCCATGCGCTTCCTCACCGAAGATCCGTGGGAGCGCCTGGCGCTGATCCGCGAGGGTGCGCCGAACCTGCTTCTGCAGATGCTGCTGCGCGGCGCCAACGGCGTCGGCTACAAGAACTATTCCGACAATGTCGTGAAATACTTCGTCCGTCAGGCGGCGGCCGGCGGCATCGATCTGTTTCGCGTCTTCGACTGCCTGAACTGGGTCGAGAACATGCGCGTCTCGATGGATGCGGTCGCCGAGGAGAACAAGCTCTGCGAGGCAGCGATCTGCTATACCGGCGACATCCTCAATGCCGCCCGGCCGAAATACGACCTGAAATATTACACGGCGCTCGCCGCCGAACTGGAAAAGGCCGGCGCCCATATCATCGCCGTCAAGGACATGGCAGGCCTGCTGAAGCCGGCGGCGGCCAAGATCCTCTTCAAGGCGCTGCGCGAGGCGACCAGCCTGCCGATCCATTTCCACACGCACGACACCTCGGGCATTTCGGCGGCGACCGTGCTGGCCGCGGTCGATGCGGGCGTCGATGCGGTCGATGCGGCGATGGACAGCCTGTCGGGCAATACCTCGCAGCCGTGCCTCGGTTCGATCGTCGAAGCCCTGCGCGGCTCCGAGCGCGATCCGGGCCTCGATCCGCACTGGATCCGGCGCCTCTCCTTCTACTGGGAAGCCGTGCGCAACCAGTACGCGGCCTTCGAGAGCGATCTGAAGGGCCCGGCCTCGGAAGTCTACCTGCATGAAATGCCGGGTGGTCAGTTCACCAATCTCAAGGAACAGGCCCGCTCGCTCGGTCTCGAAACCCGCTGGCACGAAGTGGCCCAGGCCTATGCCGACGCCAACCAGATGTTCGGCGACATCGTCAAGGTGACGCCCTCGTCCAAGGTGGTCGGCGACATGGCGCTGATGATGGTCAGCCAGGACCTGACCGTCGAGGACGTCGTCGATCCGGCAAAGGAAGTCTCCTTCCCGGAATCGGTCGTCTCCATGCTGCGCGGCGATCTCGGCCAGCCGCCGATCGGCTGGCCGGAAGGGCTGCAGAAGAAGGCGCTGAAGGGCGAACCGGCCTATACGGTCCGTCCCGGCTCGCTGCTCGAGGACACCGACCTTGATGCCGAACGCAAGGCAATCGAGGAGAAGCTCAACCGGGAAGTCAGCGACTTCGAGCTCGCCTCCTATCTCATGTATCCGAAGGTCTTCACCGACTATGCGCTGGCGGCCGACACCTATGGTCCGGTCTCGGTCCTGCCGACGCCCAACTACTTCTACGGCCTGCCGGCCGGCGAGGAGCTGTTCGTCGACCTGGAAAAGGGCAAGACGCTGGTCGTCGTCAACCAGGCGATGGGCGCGACCGACGACAAGGGCATGGTCACCGTGTTCTTCGAGCTGAACGGCCAGCCGCGCCGCATCAAGGTGCCGGATCGTGCCCATGGGGCGGCGGGCAGCGCCGCGCGCCGCAAGGCCGATCCGTCCAACCCGGCCCATGTCGGCGCGCCGATGCCGGGCGTCATCTCGACCGTGGCGATTTCCGCCGGGCTCGCCGTCAAGGCGGGTGACGTGCTGGTGTCGATCGAGGCGATGAAGATGGAAACGGCGCTCCATGCCGACCGCGACGGCACGATCGCCGAGGTGCTGGTCAAGACCGGCGACCAGATCGACGCCAAGGACCTGCTGGTCGTTTTCGCCGCCTGAGGCGAGACCCTCCGGCTCTAACAAAATAGCCCCGGTCAGCAGCGCACTGACCGGGGCTTTTCATTGCGGCGTCGACGCAGGTTACTTCGCCGCCAGCCACTTTTCGGCGAGTTCGACCCAGAAGCTGGTGCCGATCGGCAGCAGGTCGTCGTTGAAGTCGTAGCGCGGATGGTGCAGCGGCGGGTCGTTCGGCGTCCGCTGCGTGCCAACGAAGAAATAGCAGCCCGGCCGCTCTTCCAGCATATAGGCGAAATCCTCGCTGCCCATGGTCGGGCGTGCCAGCTCGACGACCTTGTCCGGGCCGGCAAACCGGGTTGCCAGGGTGCGGATGAAGTCGGTCTCTGCCTTGTGGTTGATCGTCGCGTTATAGCCCCGCTGGTAGTCGATGGTGACGCCCATGCCGTAGCTCGCCGCCTGGCCCTCGGCGATCATGCGCACGCGTTCCTCCAGCTGGTCGCGAACCTTCGGATCGAAGGAACGGATGGACAGAAGCATCTCGGCGCGTTCCGGGATGACATTGCTCGCACCCCCGGCATGAAAGGCACCGACGGTGATGACCGTCGGGTCGATGGGGTGGATGTTGCGCGAGACGATGGTCTGCAGCGCCATGATGATCGATGCGCCGCAGACGATCGGATCGGCGGTATCCTGCGGCTCGGCACCATGGCCGCCGCGGCCGTTGACGGTGATCTTGCATTCGTCGACCGCCGCCATGATCGGCCCTTCACGCAGCGCGAACTGGCCGAAGGGGATGGTCGGGTCGTTGTGAAGGGCGAAGACCGCGTCGCACGGGAATTTTTCGAACAGCCCGTCGTCCATCATGATCTTGGCGCCGCCGAAATTCTCCTCGGCCGGCTGGAAGATCAGGTGCACCACACCGTCGAAATTCTTCCGCTCGGCGATGATCTTGGCGGCCCCCAGAAGCATGGCGGTATGACCGTCGTGACCGCAGGCATGCATCATGCCCGGCGTCTTGCTCTGATAGTCGAGCCCGGTTTCGAGGATCGGCAGCGCGTCGAAGTCGGCGCGGATGCCGATGCTCTTCGTGCTGGTGCCGTTGCGAAGCGTGGCGACGACGCCCGTCTTCGCCAGCCCGCGCGTCACTTCATAGCCCAGCGCCTCGAGCTTCTTGGCGACATAGTCCGAGGTGTTGAACTCCGACAGGCCGATCTCGGGATGCTGATGGAGATAGCGGCGGGTCGCCACGACGTCGGCCATGTAGTTGGAAAACTGAATTGTCATCTGAGGCACCAGAGGGGTTGGCTGTGGTTTGGCGGGTTCGGCCGTCGGCGACTGTCCCCGCCGGTTCGTCGTCAACCGGACGCTGGGCTGGCGCGCGACCGGTGAATGGAGCCGGAGTTTTGCACTTGTGCCTCAATTATTCAACCGTATAAACAGGAAGTCGACAACGCCGATTGAACGATCGGTCTGCCTGACCCGGGGAGGAGCGCATGCAGGAATTCGGCCCGCGCGAGAGGAACAGAACGCAGCGCTTGGACGTCGCAGACGTCCCAGGTGTCGCACCATGAGCCGCCGCCCCTTTCACCGCGCCGGAGAGGCCGAACGCCGGCAGGACCTGATCACCGCCACGCTCGACTGCATTTCCGAATATGGCCTGCAGGGCGCAACGGTCCGCCAGATCGCCGCCCGCGCCGGCGTGACCGGCGGCCTGATCCGCCATTATTTCACCGGCAAGGAGCAGATGCTGCAGGTCGCCTATCGCGAGGTCATGATGACGATCGGCACCACGGCGATCAACGCCGCCGAGGCCGCCGGCAGCGATCCACGCAGGCGCCTGCATGATTTTGTCATCGCCAATGTCAGCCCGCCGATCATCGATCCGCGCACGCTCTCGCTCTGGGCCGCCTTCATCAGCCATGTGCGCGTCGATCCGGAATTCGCCCGCATCCATCGGGAGAACTACCTGACCTTCCTCGGCTCGCTCGAGGAACTGTTGACTGCCTTTCTCGCCGCCAATGGCAGGCCGGTCGCGCCGGAGGAATGCCGCAAGCTGGCGATCGCCATCAACGGCCTGATCGACGGACTGTGGCTGGAAGGTTCGCTGGCCGGCGACCTGTTCGACGACCAGGCGCTGCCGCGCATCGCGCTCGAATCGGTGGAGTCCCTGCTCGGGGGCCTGAAACTCACCGGTCCGGACGGACCGAACGACACGAATTGATGGGACACTCCATGCGCTATGCCGCCATTACCGAACGCCTCGCCGATCTGGGATCGGGCAAATGGGCGATCCATCTTGAGGCGCGGCGCAAGGCGGCGGAGGGCATACCGGTTATCGAGCTGACGATCGGCGAACCGGATGTCCGCCCCGACCCGGCTCTGCTCGACGAGTGCGCCCGCGCTATGTATGCCGGCCGCACGCGCTATTCGAACGGCCGCGGCGAGCCGTCCGTGGTCAACGCCCTGGTCGAGAAATACCGCAGGCGCCGGAGCGACGTGACCGCACGAAACGTGCTGTGCTTCCCCGGCACGCAGACCGCCCTCTTCACCGTGATGCTCGGCCTGCTCGACCGCGACGACGAAGTCCTGGTCGGCGATCCCTACTATGCGACCTACGAAGGGGTGATCGCGGCGAGCGGCGCCCGCATGGCGCCTGTTCCGCTGCATCCCGAGAAGAAGTTTCACCTGCAGGCGGAGGATCTCGCCCGCGCCGTGACGCCGCGCTCCCGCGTGGTTCTGCTCAACACGCCGCACAATCCGACGGGTGCAGTGCTCTCCGCCGAGGAGATTGCGGCAATCGGCGAAGTCTGCCGCAACCACGATCTCTGGATCGTCTGCGACGAGGTCTATGAGGAACTGATCTTCGGCAGCCCCTTCGCCTCCCCGTTCGACGATCCGGCCTTGGCCGAGCGCACCATCGTCGTCTCGTCGATTTCGAA
Source organism: Rhizobium sp. (assembly GCA_020621905.1). GTDB lineage: Bacteria > Pseudomonadota > Alphaproteobacteria > Rhizobiales > Rhizobiaceae > Allorhizobium. The sequence continues at coordinate 5,962 of JAHRYZ010000002.1, read as the reverse complement.
ATCCCATGCCGCACCCGGCTTTCGCAGCGGCTGGGCGATCGGGCCCGCGGAATTCTGTGATCGCCTGCTGCCCGTCTCCGAAACCATGCTGTTCGGCGTCCAGCCCTTCATCGCAGACATGACGGCGATGGCGCTCACCCAGCCCTTCGACACGGCAACGGTGATGCGCGCCAACTACGAGCGGCGGGCAAGGCTTTTGGCGGACATTCTCGAACGGGAGGGAACGCTGAAGCCGATGATGCCTGAAGGCGGCATGTTCATTGTCGTCGACGTCACCGGCACCGGCCTTGCAGGACAGGATTTCGCTCACCGGCTGCTGGAGCGCAAGCACGTCGCCGTCATGCCCGGCGCCTCCTTCGGCAAGCAGGCCGCCAGTTTCATCCGCGTCTCGCTGACGGTCAACGACGAGCGACTGGCGATCGCCGCCGGGCGCATGGTCGACCTCGCCGCAGAATTGGCCGATCGCCGGCGGAGTCCGCAGCGGGCAGCCGGCTGAGACGTCCGGCGAAGGCCTGATCGGCAGCACCTCAGGGAGACGAAACGTCCACAGGGACCGATCGCCCGTTCCGCGGCATCCCCTCCCGGCAGCATCGGACAACACAGGCTCCGGCAAAGGCCGTCGCGCCCGCCTGAAATCCACGCCCCTTGGCTACTGCTTTGAAATAAGGCATAAAAAAACCAATTTTCCCAGCGAAGCCGTGAACCTATCTCCGCACGGACCGGTTTTTTTGACGCCATCGCCTCGCATTGCCGGCTTTTTGAGTTCAGATGATTGAACGAGAGGCCAAAACCGTGCAATGCGATGCGCCGGGGGATAGCAGTGGGTCAAGACGAACCCTGACGAACGCCCTCTAACGAAAACTCGAGATTATGTTTTTGCCCATGACGCTGCAAGTTCAGTCGCGCGACGTAGAAACCAGACAGATCGATCACAACGATGCGATCCGGGCCTCCTATTTCACCATCGAAGAACTGCGCGAAAGCGCCGAGGCGCTTGCCAGAGATGGGGCAAACGACTTGCCGGGCCTGATGGATTTCGACTTCTTCGCGCGCCATCGTGAGAACGAGCGCGAGATTCTGAGAGTCTATCGGGCGACCGCGACCGACGTAGAGGCCGGTGCGACGATCACGCCCGCCGCCGAATGGCTGCTCGACAATCACTACGTCATCGAAGAAGCGATCCAGGAAGTGCGCCGGGACTTCCCCAAGAAATTCTACCGCCAGCTTCCGACGATGAAGATCGGCAATCGCGAAATCCCCCGGACGATGGCGCTCGCCTGGCTTTATGTGGCCCACACCCACTCGACCGTGTCGATGGAGGCCATGACGGCCCTGGTCGAAGGCTTCCAGAAGCACAAGACCCTCGAGATCGGCGAATTGTGGGCGCTGCCCTCGATCGTGCGTTTCGTGCTGATCGAGAACCTGCGCCGCATTTCCACCCGGGTGGACCGTTCGCGCCGCATGCGCCGCAAGGCGAACGAAGTGGCCGACGAGATCATCCGGCTCAACGACGCGGCAAGCTCGACCGAGCTGCTGAAGCAGATCGAGCCGCTGGCTGACGACAACACCTTCGCCACTCAGTTCCTCTATCGTCTGCGCAACGGCTCGCAGAACACCAGCTTCGCCGTCGCCTGGGTCGAAGAGCGTCTCAAGAAGGCCGGACGCACGGCCGAAGAGGCGATGACGCAGGAGCATAACCGCCTGTCGTCGGGCAATGTGACCACCGGCAACATCGTCAAGAGCCTGCGCGAGATCGACGACAAGGAATGGTCGGTCTGGGTCGAGGACGTCTGTCTGGTCGACAAGGTGCTTGCACAGCACACCGACTATCGCGAGCTCGATTTCGGCTCGCGCAATGCCTATCGCAGCACGATCGAAAAACTGGCGCGCCGTTCGGACAAGTCGGAAATCGAGATCGCCCAGATGGCGATCGACCTGGCCGCCGAAGCGACCCGCGCCGACCGGGCCGTCGGCTCGCTCAATGTCGGCGGCTATCTCGTCGGCGCCCAGCGTCCGCTGCTCGAACGGGCGATCGGCTATCGCGTACCGCTCTGGCGCCGCCTGGCGCTCGCCGTCCAGCGTCTCAACTGGCTGTCGATCGCCGTACCGGTCATCGGCCTGACGCTCGGCGCCATGGCCCTGGTCGGCTATTTCCTGTCGATGGCCGGCATATCGACGCCGCTCATGGTCTTCCTTCTTGTGCTGTTCTCGCTGCCCGCCTCCGAAGGCGCGACCGGGCTCTTCAACACGCTCGTCACCTTCGTCGCCAAGCCGGCGCGGCTCACCGGCTACGAATTCAAGGAAGGCCTGCCGCAGGACGCGCGTACGCTCGTGGTCGTCCCCTGCCTGATCGCCAAACGCGACGACGTCGACGAGCTGGTGCGCAATCTCGAGGTCCACTACCTCACCAACCCGCGCGGCGAGATCTATTTCGCTCTGCTGAGTGACTGGCGCGACAGCCCGGTCGAGGAAACCCCGGCCGATCTCGAAATCCTCGAATATGCCAAGGTCCAGGTCGCCGAACTGGCGGCGCGCTACGCCCATGACGGCAAGACCCGCTTCTTCCTCCTGCACCGTCGCCGGCTCCACAATCCCGCCGAAGGCGCGTGGATGGGCTGGGAGCGCAAACGCGGCAAGCTGCATGAACTGAACCTGCTTCTGCGCGGCGACCGCGACACCTCCTATATGCCGGGCGCCAACATGGTGCCGGAAGGCGTGCAATACGTCATGACGCTCGATGCCGACACGCGCCTGATGCGCGATGCGGTCACCAAGCTGGTCGGCAAGCTCTACCACCCCATCAATCGGCCGGTGCACGATCCGGAAAGCGGCCGCGTCATCAGCGGCTACGGTGTGCTGCAGCCGCGCGTGACGCCCTCGCTCACCACGGGCAAGGACGCCTCGGTCTTCCAGCGCGTCTTTTCGATGAACCGGGGCCTCGACCCTTACGTCTTCACCGTTTCCGACGTCTATCAGGACATCACCGGCGAAGGCACATTCACCGGCAAAGGCCTCTATCATGTCGACGCCTTCGAGACGGCGCTGAAGGGCCGCATCGACGAGAACACGGTGCTTAGCCACGACCTGCTCGAAGGCTCGATGGCGCGCTGCGCCCTTGTCACGACGTCGAGCTGGTCGAGGATTTCCGACCCGCTACGAAGTCGAAATTCCCGCCAGCATCGCTGGGCCCGCGGCGACTGGCAGCTTCTGCCTTACATTTCGATCCGGCCCGCGGCATCACCGCGCTCGGCCGCTGGAAGATGGTCGACAACCTGCGTCGCTCGCTGACCCGATGGCCGGTTCCTCGCTTCCGTGCTCGGCTGCCTGCCATGGATCCGGTCGGCGCTTTCTGGCAGCTGCTGCTGATCTTCTGCCTGTTCGTCGCCCCGACGCTGTCGCTGCTGTCAGGCCTCGTGCCGCGCCAGAGCGACATCGTGCCCGCCGCGCATTTCCAGTCGCTGTGGTCCGAGCTGCGCTCGTCGAATGCCCAGGTCGCGCTGCGCATCGTCTTCATCGCCGACATGGCCTACATGATGGCCGACGCGATCATCCGCTCGCTCTATCGCCTGACGGTCAGCCGCAAGCTGCTGCTCGAGTGGCGCACCGCCGCCAGCATCCAGTCCTCCGCCCAGGGCAACATCTCCTCCTACTACCGCAGCATGCTGCACGCCCCGGTCCTCGCCGTCCTGGCCCTGGCGGTCGCCGCCCTTCCCGGCGGCTACGGCTACCTGATCGGGCTTCCCTTCGCCATCATGTGGGTCCTGTCGCCGCTCGTCGCCTGGTATGTCAGCCAGTCCGCCGAGACCGAGGACAGCCTCTTCGTGCCGGAGGAAGCGACCGTCGAGCTGCGCAAGATCGCGCGGCGCACCTGGCGCTTCTACGAAACCTTCGTCACCGCCGGCGACAACTACCTGCCGCCGGACAATTTCCAGGAACGGCCGGAGCCGGTCGTCGCCCACCGGACTTCGCCGACCAATATCGGCGTCTACCTCCTTTCCGTCGTCTCGGCCCGCCACTTCGGCTGGATCAGCTTCGAGCAGACGATCGAGCGGCTCGAGCAGACGATCTCGACGGTCGAACGGATGGATAAGTACCGAGGCCATCTCTACAACTGGTACTACACGGACACGCTGAACACGCTCGGCCCGCGCTACATCTCCGCGGTCGACAGCGGCAACCTTGCCGGCCACCTGATCGCCATCTCCTCGGCCTGCCGCGAATGGGCGGAGGCGCCCTCGGCCCACATGCAGGGCAATCTCGACGGCATCGGCGATGTCGGCGGCATCCTGCTGGAAGTCCTCAAGACCCTGCCGGACGATCGCAAGACGGTCAGGCCGCTGCGTCGCCGCCTGGAGGAGCGGATCATCGGCTTCAACACAGCGCTTGCCGCCGTCAAGCGCGAGCACGAATTCGCCTCGATCCGCATCATCAATCTCGGCGTGCTGGCGCGCGACATCCAGAAGCTTGCCGCCAACCTGCACCATGAAGTCCGCTCCGAGCAGAGTGGCGAAGTCACTCGCTGGACCGAATCGCTGGTCGGCGTCTGCGAGGCACACATCGCCGACACCGCCTTCGACCTGTCGAACATCGATCCGCTGCGCCAGCGGCTGGCGCTCCTGCGCGACCGCGCCCGCGACATCGCCTTCTCTATGGATTTTACCTTCCTCTTCCGTCCCGAGCGTCGCCTTCTGTCGATCGGCTATCGCGTCGAGAGCCGCGAACTGGACGAAGCCTGCTACGACCTGTTGGCCTCGGAATGCCGGCTCACCAGCCTGTTCGCCATTGCCAAGGGCGACCTTCCGACCGAGCACTGGTATCGCCTCGGCCGCCAGGTCGTGCCGATCGGCGCCCGGGCGGCGCTGATCTCCTGGTCCGGCTCGATGTTCGAATATCTGATGCCGCCGCTCGTCATGCAGGAGCGCCAGGGCGGCATCCTCAACCAGACGAACAATCTCGTCGTTCAGGAACAGATCAATCACGGCAAGCGGCTCGGAATTCCGTGGGGGATTTCGGAAGCCGCCTTCAATGCCCGCGACCATGAGCTGACCTACCAGTATACCAATTTCGGCGTGCCGACGCTGGGGCTCAAGCGAGGCCTCGGGCAGAATGCGGTCATCGCGCCCTATGCCTCGATCCTCGCCAGCCAGTACTTCCCCGAAGCGGCGCTGGAAAACCTGGAGCGCCTGCGCAAGCTGGGCGCGCTCGGTGCCTACGGCTTCCACGACGCTGTGGACTTCACCCCGACCCGTCTTCCCGAAGGCAAGTCCTGCGCCGTGGTCTACAACTACTATGCACACCATCACGGCATGTCGATCGCGGCCATCGCCAACGTCGCCTTCAACGGCCGCCTGCGCGAGCTCTTCCACGCCGATCCGGTGATCGAGGCGGCCGAACTGCTGCTGCAGGAAAAGGCGCCGCGCGAAATCCCGGTGATGAGCGCCAAGTACGAGCCGCAGACGCCCGGCAAGGGCCAGGCCGACTTGCTGCGCCCGGAAGTCCGCACCGTCACCGATCCGGCGACCAAGGACCGCGCGCTGGCCTTCCTGTCGAACGGCCACTACTCGGTCATGCTGACGGCGACGGGGTCTGGCTATTCCCGCTGGAACGGCCAGTCCGTCTCGCGCTGGACGGCCGATCCGACCGAGGACCGCTCCGGGACCTTCATCTTCCTGCGCGATACGGCAAGCGGCCAGTGGTGGTCGGCGACCGCCTCGCCGCGCCGGGCCGAAGACGAGAAGTCCAAGGTCATCTTCGGCGACGACAAGGCGGAATTCTTCAAGACGGTCGGCGACATCTCGACCCAGGTCGAGTGCATCGTCGCCACCGAGCATGATGCCGAAGGCCGGCGCCTGACGATTCTCAACACCGGCAGCGAAGACCGCTTCATCGAGGTGACGTCCTATCTCGAACCGGTCATCGCCCAGGACGACGCCGACAATGCCCATCCGCTGTTCTCGCGGAT
>JAHRYZ010000404.1 GCA_020621905.1 Rhizobium sp. | reverse complement strand
GGGGAGAAGAGGGATTCACAGACGAGGGGCGTCGTTTCCTGCGAACCTGCGGCTGAGATGCTGGTGCAATCGTCCAGCAGGCTCGGGCGTGGCGGTTCGCCACGCCGGTTTTGTCTCCTATCCGCGAGCGGTGCTCAGTGCGCGATCATCACGTGGCGGACGGCGGTGTAGTCCTCCAGCGCGTAGACCGACATGTCCTTGCCGTAGCCGGACTGTTTCAGGCCGCCATGCGGCATCTCGTTGCACAGCATGAAGTGGGTGTTGATCCAGGTGCAACCGTAGCGCAGGCGGGCGGCGGTCTTCATGGCGCGGGAGATGTCCTTGGTCCAGACCGAGGAGGCAAGGCCGTAGTCGCTGTCGTTCGCCCAGGCGATCGCATCGTCGGTGTCCGAGAAGCGGGTGACCGAGACGACCGGGCCGAAGACTTCGCGGCGCACGATCTCGTCGTCCTGCAGCGCGCCGGCGATGACGGTCGGTGCGTAGAAGAAGCCCTTTTCGCCCGATACCTTGCCGCCGGTGACGACCTCCATGTGGCTGTGCTCGGAGGCGCGGGTGACGAAGCTTTCGACGCGGTCGCGCTGGCGTTTGGAGATCAGCGGGCCGATCTCGTTTTCGGTGTCGTCGGCCTGGTTGAACTTCAGCGTCGAGACGGCCGAGGCAAGGTCGGCGACGAAGTTGTCGTAGATCTTGTCGGAGGCGTAGATGCGGCAGGCGGCGGTGCAGTCCTGGCCGGCATTGTAGAAGCCGAAGGTGCGGATGCCGGCGACGACGGCTTCGAGGTCGGCATCATCATAGACGATGACCGGGGCCTTGCCGCCGAGTTCCAGATGGGTGCGCTTGACCGACTTGGCGGCGGCCGCCAGCACCTTCTTGCCGGTGGCGATGTCGCCGGTGATCGACACCATGTTGACCTTGACATGGTTGATGATGGCATTGCCGACGCTTTCGCCGCGGCCGAGCACGACGTTGACCACGCCTTCCGGCAGGATGTCGGCCAGCAGCTTGGCCATCTTCAGCGCGGTGAGCGGGGTCTGTTCGGACGGCTTGAAGACGACCGTGTTGCCGCCGGCGATCGCCGGCGCGAGCTTCCAGGCCATCATCATCAGCGGATAGTTCCACGGTGCGATCGAACCGACGATGCCGACCGGATCGCGGCGGATCATCGAGGTGTGGCCGGGCAGGTATTCGCCGGCGACCGGGGCGTGCAGCGAGCGGATGGCGCCGGCGAAAAAGCGCCAGCAGTCGACGATGGCCGGGATTTCGTCATTCAGGACGGCATTGATCGGCTTGCCGCAGTTGAGGCTTTCCAGCGTGGCAAAGCCGGCGGCATCCTGCTCGATCGCGTCGGCGATCTTCAAGAGATAGGCGGAACGCTGCGACGGGGTGGTGGCGGACCAGCTGTCGAAGGCCTTTTCGGCGGCGTCGACGGCGGCGTCCACCTGGGCACGCGATGCCTCGGGCAGGGAGAGAATGGTCTCGCCGGTCTTCGGGTTGAGGACCTTTTCCTCGGTTTCTGTGCCGGCCTCGAACTTCGAGCCGATCAGCATTTGCGTGTCCATATGGTTCTCCCTCAACGTATCGAGTTGTCTTTGATGTTATTTGCCGCTGCCGGAAATCTGGTCCGTATCGCGGGTCAGGTAATAGGCGGCGAGGATCGGCAGGAGCGTGACGATCACCACCAGCATGGCGACCACATTGGTGACCGGGCGCTGGCGCGGGCGGATCAGTTCTTCGAGCATCCAGATCGGCAGCGTCGACTGCTGGCCGGCGGTGAAGGTCGTGACGATGACCTCGTCGAAGGACAGCGCGAAGGCGAGCATGCCGCCGGCGAGAAGAGCCGTCGCGATGTTCGGCAGCACCACGTAGCGGAAGGTCTGGAAGCCGTCGGCGCCGAGATCCATCGAGGCCTCGATCAGCGAGCCGGAGGTGCGCCGGAAACGGGCGACCGCGTTGTTGTAGACGACGACGACGCAGAAGGTGGCGTGGCCGAGGATGATCGTCCACATCGAAAACGGAATGTCGGCGAGCGAGAAGGCCGAGCGCAGCGCGATGCCGGTGATGATGCCGGGCAGGGCGATCGGCAGGATGACCAGCAGCGAGATCACTTCACGGCCGAAGAACTTGGTGCGCGAGACGGCGGCGGCGGCCAGCGTGCCGAGCAGCAGCGCAACGGCGGTGGCGATCGAGGCGACCTTGACCGAAAGCGCCAGCGCTTCCCACACGTCCGGCCGGTTCCAGGTCACGGCGAACCACTTGGTGGTGAAGCCCGGCGGCGGCCACTGGAAGCTCTTTTCCTCGGTGGTAAAGGCGTAGACGAAGATCAAGAGGATCGGCAGGTGCAGGAACAGAAGTCCGCCGGCGGCTGCGATCTTGAGGGGCCATCCGGCCGAGGATCGATCAGAGCGCATCGAAAGCCCCCATGCGTTTGGCAGCCCACAGATAAAGGCCCATGATGACGATCGGCACGACCGAGAAGGCGGCGGCGAGCGGTACGTTG
>JAHRYZ010000403.1:2247-2503 GCA_020621905.1 Rhizobium sp. | reverse complement strand
GGTCGCGTCCAGCCGGGAGGCCGCAGCGGCGGTCGCCAATCGCGACGCCTGCTTCGGCGTCTGCCTGATGGAAGAGCGTCATCCCAAGCTCGAATACGAAGTCCTCTATCGCGAGGGCTTCGGCTACTTCTGCGGTGTCCGCCACCCGCTGTTCGGCAAGGCCGGCATCGCGCTTTCCGACCTGCGCAACGAGCCCTATGTGTCGTTCAAGACCGACCAGATGTCCGGCGCGCTTTGGCCCGTCGCCCTGCTGCGC
>JAHRYZ010000403.1:0-2237 GCA_020621905.1 Rhizobium sp. | reverse complement strand
CGACGATCGGCACCTCCTCGCATCTGGAGGAGGTCAAGCGGCTCATCATCGCCGGCTTCGGTTTCGGTCCCCTGCCGATCCATGTCGTCGAGGACGACGTGCGCGCCGGCAGGCTCTGGCGGCTGCCGCCCTACGAGGCGGTGCCGATGGTCGACGTTCATCTCGTCCATGACCGTTCGGCGCGCCGCGGCCGGGCGGAGAGTATTCTCGTCGCCGAACTGCGCCAGGCGATCGCTGCCCGACCGATCGAGACGCGCACCTATCCCTGAGGCGACTCCACGGGGCGGGCGAGGCCTCCTTTCGCCCGGGATGGCGCCGGGGCGGCGATGCCTCCGCCGCGACCGGTCAGCGCGCCTTTGATCCATAGCCGTTGAGAAAGGACGTCAGGTTATCGCCGAGCTCGTCGCAGAGATAACCGCCCTCCTGGACAATGACCGCCGGCCGGCCGAGCCTGGCGATGGCCTCGCCGATCAGCGCAAAGCCCGGTGTCGACACCGAAAGCCCGCCGAAAGGATCCTTTTCGAAGGCGTCGAGCCCGAGCGCGATGACGACCGCATCCGGGCTGAAGGCCTCGACCCGGCGGAGCGCTGCGGACAGGGCTTCCAGATAGGCCGCGTCGTTCGACTTGCGGGCCAGCGGCAGGTTGAAATTGTAGCCGAGACCGAGGCCTTCGCCACGTTCGTCGGCATGGCCCCAGAAGAACGGATAGAAGCGCACCGGATCGGCATGGATCGACACCGTCAGCACGTCGGCCCGCTCGTAGAACACGCCTTGCGTGCCGTTGCCGTGATGCAGGTCGACGTCGATGATCGCCACGCGTTCGGCGAAGCGGCGAAGCCGCTGCGCGGCGATCGCCGAATTGTTGAAGAAGCAGAAGCCGCCGGCGACGTCGCGGAAGGCATGATGGCCCGGCGGGCGGCAGAGCGCGTAGGAGGCGCTCTCGCCCGCCATCACCGCGTCCGCGGCCGAGACCGCGCTCCAGGCGCTCCAGCAGGCGCTGTCCCAGGTCCCTGCCGAGATCGGGCAGGAGGTGTCGGCCATGTGATAGCCCGCCTGGCCGACCGCCGAGGCCGGATAGGTTCCCGTGCGGGCGATCGGATGGATGTTCGGTATCACCTCCTCGGAGGCACCCTCGATGTGCTGCCAGCGCTGGTAGATGCGCTTCAGGAAGTCGAGATATTCCGGCGTGTGGATGGCCGAGATCGGCCCAAGGCCATGATCGATCGGCCGGGCCACGGTGAGGCCCGCGGCGCGGGCGCCCTCGAGCAGCCTCTCGACCCGTTCCGGCTGCTCCGGATTGGGCTGGCGGCCGCCGCTCGACAGGAAGAATTTCGGATCGTGGTGTTTCTGTTCTTCAGCGTAGAAGACTTTCATTCGGTCGACTTCCCTTCGCGGGCGAGGGCTTCGGGCCCTTCACCTCGTATCATCTGCAAGAGCTGGCCGGCGCCGCCTTCGCCACCGGCAAAATCGCGGGCCGCATAGGCTTCACCCGAGGCGGCCTCCTAGAACGCCACGCGGTCGCCGCCCTTGAGGCCGAGCATGGCACGCGCCTCGTCCGGTGTCGCCACGTCGAGCGACAGGCCTTCGAGAATCGAGCGGATCCGCTTGACCTGCGCCGCATTGGACCTAGCAAGTTCCTTGCCGTCGTAAAGGCTGTCTTCCAGGCCGACGCGAACGCTGCCGCCCATGGTCGCGGCCATGGTGATCATCGGCATCTGGTGGCGGCCGGCGGCGAGCACCGAGAAGCGATAGTCTTCGCCGAACAGCTTGTCGGCAATGCGCTTCATGTGGACGAGGTTTTCCGGGTCGGCGCCGATGCCGCCGAGAACGCCGAAGACGAACTGGATGAACAATGGCCCGGAGACCAGCCCGCGGTCGCGGAAATGGGCGAGCGTATAGAGGTGGCCGACGTCATAGCACTCGAACTCGAAGCGCGTGCCGCAGCCTTCGCCCAGCCGCTTCAGGATCGCCTCGATGTCGGCGAAGGTGTTCTTGAACAGCGTGCTGCGGGTCGCTTCGAGCAGTTGCGGTTCCCATTCGTGCTGCCATTCGCGCGGCCGGTCGAGCGCCGGGTAAAGGCCGAAATTCATCGATCCCATGTTGAGCGAGCACATTTCCGGCTCGGCCGCGATGGCCGCTTCCAGCCGGTCGTCGAGCGTCATCAGCGACGAGCCGCCGGTCGAGATGTTGATGACAGCATCGCAGGCCTGCTTGATCACCGGCAGGAAGCGCATGAA
>JAHRYZ010000402.1 GCA_020621905.1 Rhizobium sp. | reverse complement strand
ACCCTCTTCTCCCCAGCGGGGAGAAGTGCCGAGCGCATGCGAGGCGATGAGGGGGGCGAAGCCACTCTACTCGCCGCGAACCCTCCCTCATCCGGCGCTCCGCGCCACCTTCTCCCCGTCGGGGAGACGCGGGACGGACAGCGCCTGCCCTCCAGAACAGAAAAGGCCGGGAGTTTCCTCCCGGCCCCGACCTTGCGAACAAAAGAACGGCGGCCGGGAGTTTCCTCCCGGCCGCCGGCCCCTTACCCCCCGGGGCCCCACGCCGTCAGGCGCTTTTCCGGACCGGCGTATAGCCGGCCTCGCGTATCGCTTCCTCGGCTTTCGCCGCATCGCCCTCGACCGCCACTTCATGCGCCTTGAGGTCGATCTTCACCGCCGCTCCCGGCAGCGCCTCGTCGAGCGCCCTGGTGATCGCCTTCTCGCAGTGGCCGCAGGTCATGTCCTCGACCTGAAACAGATGGGTCACGCTCATTCCAATTCCTTTCCTGGCAGACGTTTGCGTCTTCCCCTTCATGCACCTTTCCACGGTGGGAAGGTCAAGAGGTAAAACGCACGCCCCTGCTCAAGCCCGGCCCGCCACCCGCGGCAGCGGCCGGCGCGGCGTAGGCTGCGGTTCCCGCGCGGTCTTGCCGCCGGACAGATCGGCAAGGATCGGGCAGTTCGGCCGCTCGTCGCCATGGCAGCAGTCCGCCAGTTGCTTCAGCGTCGCCACCATGGCCTGCAGGCCGGCGATCTTCTCCTCCAGCTCGGCCACATGGTCGAGCGCCAGCTTCTTCACCTCGGCGCTGGTGCGCGCCTTGTCGGCCCACAGCGTCAGCAGCTGCTCGGTCTCCTCGAGCGAGAAGCCGAGCGAACGGGCGCGGCGCACGAAGCGCAGCCGGTGCACCTCGTCCTCGCCATAGACGCGGTAGTTGCTCGCAGTGCGATGCGCCGGGCGCACCAGACCGATCTCCTCATAATAGCGGATCATCTTCGACGAAACGCCCGAGGCCTCCGAGGCCTCGCCGATATTCATGCCGTCAGTCTTCATGCTCTGGCCTCTTCACCTGGCCTCATTGCGCGGCCCCGGCGCTTCTGCCCTGCCCGCCAAGCTCGGTCACCCGAGCCCGTCTCAGGCGGAGCGCATTGGTCAGCACGAAGACGCTCGAGAGGCCCATGGCACCCGCGCCGACCATGGGCGACAGCAGTATGCCGAAACTCGGGTAAAGGATGCCCGCAGCAACCGGGATCAGCAAGACGTTGTAGCCGAATGCCCAAAAAAGGTTCTGGCCGATATTGCGGATCACCGCGCGACTGAGCTCGATGGCGTGCAGCGCCGAACCGAGATCGCCGCCAACCAGCACCACGTCGGCGCTTTCGATCGCCACGTCCGTGCCGGTGCCGATGGCAATGCCGGTGTCGGCGGTGGCGAGCGCCGGCGCGTCGTTGATACCGTCGCCGATAAAGGCGACCCTGCGGCCCTTCTCCTTCAGCGCGTTGATCACCGCGACCTTGCCGTCCGGCAAAACCTCGGCCTCCACCTCGTCGATCCCGGTCGCCCGGCCGATCGCTTCGGCCGTCGCGCGGTTGTCGCCCGTCACCATCACGACGGAAAGACCCAGATCCTTCAAGGCCTCGATCGCCGCGATGCTGGTCTGCTTCAGCGGGTCGGAAACGGCGAGAGCCGCGGCAAGCTTGCCGTCGATCGCCACGTAGAGCGGCGTCTTGCCCTCGCCCGCCAGCCGCCCGGCAACCGTGGCAAAGGGCGCAACGTCGAGCCCGAGCTTGACCATGTAGCGGTCGGCGCCGGCCGCAACCGTCCGGCCCGAAACCGTGCCGGTGATCCCGTAGCCGGCCACCGCCTCGACGCCTTCGGCCGCGGCTATGGCCAATCCGCGCTTCTCGGCATGCCGGACGATCGCCTCGCCGACCGGGTGCTCGGAGCGCGCCTCCAGCCCTGCCGCCAGCGCCAGCACCTCGGCCTCGACAAAGCCGTCGGCCACCGCGACATCGGTCAGTTCCGGCCGGCCCCTGGTGATCGTACCGGTCTTGTCCATCACCACGGTATCGACGTCGCGCAGCGTCTGCAGCGCCTCGCCCTTGCGGAACAGCACGCCGAGTTCGGCCGCCCGGCCCGTGCCGACCATGATGGAGGTCGGCGTGGCGAGCCCCATGGCGCAGGGGCAGGCGATGATCAGCACGGCCACCGCCGCGACCAGGCCATAGGTATAGGCCGGCTCCGGCCCGACGTAGAGCCAGACGAGGAAAGTCACGGCGGCGATCGCCATGACCGCCGGCACGAACCAGGCCGTCACCCTGTCGACCATCATCTGGATCGGCAGCTTGGCGCCTTGCGCCTCGCCGACCATGCGGATGATCTGCGAGAGCATCATGTCGGCGCCGACCTTGTCGGCCCTAAAACGGAACGAACCCTTGCCGTTGATCGTGCCGCCGATGACGATCGCCCCTTCCCCCTTCTCGACCGGCAGCGGCTCGCCGGAAATCATCGCCTCGTCGACATGCGAGGC
>JAHRYZ010000401.1 GCA_020621905.1 Rhizobium sp. | reverse complement strand
GCCGCGATCGGCCGTTCCGGTATCACCAGCACCAAGCGCGAGGGCGACGGCGCGACGCCGCGCGCCACGATGCGGCTGATTTCCGCCTATCGTCGCGGCGACCGCATGGGCGCCCTTGCGACCAGCCTGCCGATGCGGCGCATCCGGAACGACATGCTCTGGTGCGACGCGCCGGGCCACCCCGCCTACAACCGTCCGGTCTCCGCCCCCTTTGCCGCGAGCCACGAGAGGTTGATGCGCGACGACCGCCTCTACGACGTCTGTATCGTGTTGGACTGGAATTTTCGTTCGCGCCGCCGCGGCTGCGGCTCGGCGATCTTCTTCCACATTGCCCGTCGTGACTACGCGCCGACCGAAGGCTGCGTCGCGCTTTCGCCAGCCGACATGCGCCGGCTCCTGCCATACCTTAGCGACCAGACCGTACTTACGGTTCTGTGAGAGGCCAGCCGTTCAGCCGAGCGCCTTGGGCGTGACGAAGCGTTCGAGCCGCCCCATGCCCCGGCCGACATCGCGCCATTGCGCCGCCGGAAAGTCGATGACCGCCAGCCCCGCGGTCGGATATTTCGCCGCCATGCTTTCCCGCGAAGCCGCATCGCCGCCGCCCGTCAGCGCCAGGGCCAGATCCTGCATGCCCGGATTGTGGGCGAGGATCAGTACGGTTCGGGCGGCCGGCTCGACCGCCTGCAGCACGTCGAGGATCTGCCCGGGGCTCGCGGCATAGAGTTCGGCGACCATGCGCATCTCGGGTTTCCGCGGCAGTCGTTCGCGCACCAGCGCCCAGGTTTCCTGCGTGCGGCGCGCCGTCGAGACGAGGGCGAGGTCGGGGATCAGCTTGGCCTCTGCCAGATAGTCGCCGATCAGCCGGGCGGCGGTGCGGCCCCGGCCGTTCAGCGGGCGCTGTTCGTCGGCCACGCCCTCCGGCCAGGCCGACTTGGCATGCCGCAGCAGCAGCAGGCGCAGGCCCCCGGCTTCGCCGTTATCCTGCGGTTTCGACGGCATGGCGGCGGCCTCCCGGACGGTGATTCACATGAAACAATGGATGGACGACCGGCACGACAGCCGGTGCGCGGTCATTCTAGAGGCTAACGCAGATCGCGCCAACAGCGACGATGACGCAGGCGGCGAGCCGGCGCGCCGTCAGCCGCTCGCCGAGGAAGAAGGCGCCGATGAGCACGGCGAAGACCACGCTCGTCTCGCGTACCGCCGTCACCAGGCCGGCCGGCGCAAAGGAATAGGCGACCACCACCAGCCCATAGGCGGCGAGCGCCACCACCCCGCCGCCGAAGGCCTTCCAGGTCGTCGGCGAGCGCATGTCGATGGCAAGGCCGCGCCGGATCACGGCATAGGTCACGGTCAGCATCAACCCGTAGAGAAAGAGCACCCACATGGCATAGGCCACTGGCTGCGCCACCAGCCGCACGCCCTTGGAATCCACTGTTGAATAGCAGGCTATGATCAGCCCGGTGGCCAGCGCGAAGAGCAGGGAGGCGTTGCCCGCCCTCGCCTTGCCGAGCGAAAGGCTCATGATGCCGGCCGCCACCAGCACGACGCCGAGCGTCTGGAAGGGTCCGAGGATCTCGCCGAAGAACAGGAAACCGCCGAGCGTCACCAGCAGCGGCACCGTGCCGCGCACGATCGGATAGACCTGGCCCAGTTCGCCGTGCCGGTAGGCGGCGACGAGGAACAGGCTGTAGCCCACCTGCAGCAGCGACGACAGGAGGATATAGACCCACGCGTCTGCCCCCGGCAGCGGGAAATAGAGCACGAAGGGCAGGGCGATCAGCGTGCCGGCCAGGCTCATCACCGTCACCGACCACAGCCGGTCGGCGCCATTGCGCAGGAAGGCGTTCCAGCTGGCATGCAGGATGGCCGCGACCAGCGCCAGCCCGACGGCGATCGCACTCACGGCCGCACCGCCTGCGGTCGATAGGAGAGATACAGGCGCGAGGCGGCTTGGAACGGAGAGGGCATCGGGCGCGGGACTTTTATGACGGTTTTATGACGGCCGGACGATAGCCACCTTGCCACGCTTTGCAATCGCCGATCACGCCGGCGGCCCTCACGCGGCATATCGAAAACGCGGCAAACGGTCAGCCCTCACCCTGAGGTGGGAGCGCCAGCGACCCTCGAAGGGCGAGGGCGGGCGGGGTCCATGTCAGCGCAAACAAAGGGATGCTTCGAGGCCCTCGCTGTGCTCGGGCACCTCAGCATGAGGGCAGCCGCGGGCGTAAGGCGCCGGTGGCGCCGAAGGCTACGGCGCCGCCGGCGATCAGGCACAAAAAAGCCGCCGGCAGGAAGGCCGGCGGCTTGGTCTTTTCAGGCTGTGGCGCGAACGGCGCTTATTTCCACTTGCGGATGTCGACGAAGTGGCCGGCGACGGCAGCCGCCGCAGCCATGGCCGGCGACACCAGATGGGTGCGGCCCTTGTAGCCCTGACGGCCCTCGAAGTTGCGGTTCGAGGTCGAGGCGCAGCGCTCGCCCGGCTTCAGCCGGTCGTCGTTCATGGCGAGGCACA
>JAHRYZ010000400.1 GCA_020621905.1 Rhizobium sp. | reverse complement strand
CGGCTGCTGCTCCAGCGCACGGATCAGGTCCTTGGCCGGCTTGCCGCCGCCAACGACGACGGCGCGGCGTTCCATGATGCCGTTGCGGGCCCAGCGGCGGATGCCGAAGCCGACGAGGTTGCGTTCGACGAAGAGGAAGGCGAGGCCGAAGCCGTACCAGGAGACGAGCCAGTCGCGGAAATCGAAGCCGCCGGCGCGAAACATGAAGAGGGCAAGCGCGACGAGGGCCGTGGCGAGCGTCCAACTGCCGGCGATGCGCGGCAGGGCACGGAGCGGCGTGCGTAGGGCCGAGACCTGATAACTGTCGGCGATCTGCATGAACAACACGGCGACGGCGGAGCCTGAAAGGCCGATGACCATATCGGTGAAGAAGCGCGAGGACGGGTCGTTGAAGAGAAAATAGTGGACCGCAAGCCCGATCGCGAACAGGCTGACGAGTTCCAGCAAACGCAATTGCCCGGTGATGATCGTGGGTGAATAGTTCTCGTCGCTGAACTGGGTGGCAATCTGCTTTGCCAGCGGATTGATCTCCGCCTCTTCGCCGGGTGCAGGTGCGGTCCCCTTGGCAGCGTCGCCGCTTTCCGAGACCTTCCGGCGCAAGGCGTCGATATCGAACTGTTCCGGCTTTTCCATCTGGTTCATCGCAATATCCCGCTCGTTGACGCGGGAGGATAGTGGAGACTTGCTAAGAAACGCTTGAGAATTGCCGGCGGTGAGCCCGAGGAAGGGCCAAGATTGGTTCAATTCGGCACAGAACAGCCGGAGCGCGCAGTCGGTGCGGTTTGACACGGATCAGCAAAGCGTGAGACGGATCGTGCCATGGGGTGGCTTGGCCGATCGGCCGATGCACAACGGGATGACTGCCTATGGAAAAGAAACACGTCTTCAACTTCAGCTATTTCCTGTTCGCCTTTGCGCTCCTGATGGCCTTCCAGGCCTGGATCGGCTATCGCGACTACACCCAGCTGAGCTACAGCGACATGGTCCGCATGGTCGGCGAGGGCCGCATCGCCTCCGTGACGCTGACCGAAAGCCGGGTCGAGGGCGAATTCAAGGAGCCGGTCGACGGGCGCAAGTATTTCATCGCCAATCGTGTCGATCCCGCGTTCGCCGCCCTGTTCGAAAAGGCCGGCGTCAAGATCACCGGCGCGAGCGACAGCAACTGGCTGACCTCGATTCTCTCCTGGGTCCTGCCGGTCATCGTCTTCTTTGCGCTCTGGTCCTTCTTCTTCCGCGGCATTGCCGAGAAGCAGGGCATGGGCGGCCTCATCAACATCGGCAAGTCGCGCGCCAAGATCTATCTCGAACGCAAGACGGGCGTGACCTTCGACGATGTCGCCGGCATCGACGAGGCGGAGGCCGAGCTGCAGGAAATTGTCTCCTTCCTCAAGGACAAGGACCTCTACGGCCGGTTGGGTGCCCGCATCCCGAAGGGCATCCTGCTGGTCGGTCCGCCCGGCACCGGCAAGACGCTGATGGCACGTGCGGTCGCCGGCGAGGCGGGCGTTCCCTTCTTCTCCATTTCGGGTTCCGAATTCGTCGAGATGTTCGTCGGCGTCGGCGCGGCCCGCGTGCGCGACCTCTTCGAGCAGGCAAGGCAGGCGGCGCCCTGCATCATCTTCATCGACGAGCTGGATGCGCTTGGCCGCGCCCGCAACTCGTTTGGCGGCATGGGCGGCAATGACGAGAAGGAGCAGACGCTCAACCAGCTGCTCGCCGAGCTCGACGGCTTCGACCCGCGCGTCGGCATCGTGCTGCTCGCCGCCACCAACCGCCCGGAAATCCTCGACCCGGCGCTGATGCGCGCCGGCCGCTTCGACCGGCAGGTGGTGATCGACCGCCCCGACCGGAAGGGCAGGGCGGCGATCCTCAAGGTTCACATGAAGAGCGTCACCATAGCGCCCAGCGTCAGCGTTGACGAGATTGCCGGGCTGACCCCCGGCTTCACCGGCGCCGATCTGGCAAACCTGATCAACGAAGCGGCCATCCTCGCCACACGCCGTGGCGCAGCCACCGTGGCCATGGAGGACTTCGTCGCCGCCGTCGAGCGCATCATCGCGGGCGCCGAGCGCCGCAGCCGCATCCTCAACGCCGATGAGCGCCGCCGCGTCGCCTATCACGAAATGGGCCACGCGCTGGTGGCGGCCGGTCTGCCCTCGGCCGATCCGGTGCAGAAGGTGTCGATCATTCCCCGTTCGATCGGTGCGCTCGGCTACACGCTGCAGCGCCCGACCGAGGATCGCTTCCTCATCACCTCCGGCGAGCTCAAGGACCGCATGGTCGTGCTGCTGGCCGGCCGCGCCGCCGAGGATCTGGTGTTCGGCGAAATCTCCACCGGTGCCGCCGACGATCTGGCCAAGGTGACCGACATCGCCCGCGAGATCGTCACCCGCTTCGGCATGGATGCCTCCGTCGGCCAGGCGGTGCTCGAGCCTCAGCGGCAGCAGTGGCTCGACGAGGGCCAGTTCCGGGTGCGGCCGAAGGACTATTCCGAGGAGACGGCGCGCGAGGTCGA